>NZ_CP015381.1:3498599-3817532 GCF_001854245.1 Desulfococcus multivorans
TGCTGCCATGATGGGGTGGAGGTCCCGGATGAAGGCAGGCAGAACCGTGACCGTATGGAGGGCTCCGGCCGCCACGGGGATGAGGAGGATGTTGTAGAAAAAAGCCCAGAACAGGTTCTGGCGGATGGTCGCCAGGGTGGCCCGGCTGAGCCGGACTGCAGCGGGAACGCCGTTCAGATTTCCGCTGGAGAGGATCACGTCGGCCGCCTCGATGGCGACGTCGGCGCCCCGGCCCAGGGCCAGGCCGACGTCCGCTCCGGCCAGGGCCGGGGCGTCGTTGATGCCGTCCCCCACCATAGCCACCCTGTGTCCGGACGCCCGGAGCCGTTTCACCGCGTCGGCCTTCTCCTCGGGCCGGACCTCCGCCACCACGTCGTCCATGTGGACCTGCGCGGCGACGGCCATGGCCGTCTGCCGGTTGTCACCGGTGAGCATCAGGATCCTCAACCCCTGTGCCTTGAGAGTGTCCACGGCTTCGGAGGCTTCCGGTCGCAGGGTGTCCGCCACGGCGACAACGCCGGCGATCCGTCCCGCCTCGCCAAGCATCATAACGGTCTTCCCGTCCTGCCGCAGCCGGTCGATGGTTTCCCGGGCCGGGGAGAGATCGACGTCGGCTGATTCGAACCATCCGGGTTTTCCCAGACGCCAGTGACGGCCGTCCACGGCGGCCTCGACGCCCATACCGCCGAAAGCTTTGAAAGCCGTGGGGTCCGGAATGTCCATGCCCCGGTCCCGGGCTGCCTGAACGATCGCTTTTCCGATGGGGTGCTCGGAGCCCTTCTCCACGACGGCCAGAAGCCGCAGCAGGGCATTCTCGTCCGAAACGGCGGCGGTATTATCGACCACCACGAGATCCGTCACTCTGGGAACCCCCTGGGTCAGGGTGCCGGTCTTGTCGAAGACGACGGTGTCGATGCGGGAGAAGATCTCCAGGGCCTCGCCGTTTCGAAACAGGATCCCCTGTTCGGCGCCCTTGCCGGTGCCGGCCATGACGGCCGTCGGGGTCGCCAGCCCCAGAGCGCAGGGACAGGCGATGACCAGCACCGCCACCAGGCGGATCATGGCCGGAACGAACGTCCCGCCCACGGCCCACCAGAGAACGAAGGTCGCCAGGGCGACGGCGATCACCGCCGGAACGAACACTGCGGCCGTCCGGTCGGCGAGAGCCTGAATGGGAGCCTTGCTGCCCTGAGCCTCCTGCACCAATCGGATGATCTGGGCCAGAGCGGTCTCCCGCCCCACCCGGGTCGCCTGAAAGGCGAGCATCCCCTCACGATTGAGAGTCCCCCCAAAGACGGTGTCGCCCGGCTGTTTGTCCACGGGAATCGCTTCGCCCGTCAGCATGGACTCGTCCACGGCTGACTGTCCGGCGGTGACCACCCCGTCCACGGGGATCGATCCGCCGGGCCGGACGCGGATCTCGTCTCCCGCCGCCACCCTGGCCAGAGGCACCTCCTGCTCGACGCCGTCCCGGATCACCGTCACCGATTTGGGTGTCAGGTCCATCAGCTTGCGGATGGCCTGTCCGGTCCGGCCCTTGGTACGGGCCTCCAGCATCTTGCCGAGCTTGATCAGGGTGATGATGACGGCCGAGGTCTCGAAGTAGACATGGTCCCCCAGGGCGGGGATGATCAGCACCGCCAGGGAATAAAAATAGGCGGTGGAAGATCCCATGGCCACCAGAACGTCCATGTTGGCCGTTCGATTCTTCAGGTTTTTCCAGGAGCCCACGTAATAATCCCATCCGGTATAGAACTGGACGGGGGTGGCCAGGGCCAGAAAGAGCCAGTTGACCCACGCCCCATGGCTCCAGGATCCGGTCAGACCGAAATCCCGGGCCATGCTCAAGACGAAGAGCGGGGCGGCGAAAAGTACGCCGATCCGGAATTTCCGGGTCTGGTCCCGGATCTCCGCGGCCCGGGCCGCCTGCTCGGCGTCCTCCACATCGGCAGCGTCCGCACTCTCATCGGGAAGGAGGGCCGTGAAGCCGGCCTTTTCGATGGCCGCAGCCATTTCCTCGAGGGTGGCGAGTTCCGGCAGATAGGTTACTGAAACCCGTTCGGCGGCGAAATTGACGGATGCCGCCACGACGCCCGCCACCTTTCGGCTCAAGGTCCGTTCGATGGTCATGGCGCAGTTGGCGCAGGTCATACCGGTGACGGGAAATTCGGCCCGGGTGGTGACCACGGAAAATCCCGCCTCCCGGATCTTCTTCACTATCCGTTCCAGCGTGACCTGCCCGGGATCGAAGGTCACCCGTGCCCGCTCCGAGGCGAAATTGACGGCCGCCTCCGAAACCCCCGGCAGCCCGGCGAGGGTCCGTTCGATGGTCATGGCGCAGTTGGCGCAGGTCATCCCCGATATGGGCAGGGTGATGCTCTGTTCACTCATGACGCCCCCTATGGTGCCGGCGGGTAGTTGATCTCCCTGAGTCGTGCGACGATGTCGGCCTCGGTGGCCGGTTTCTCCCACTCGACCGTCACCGTCCTGTCCCCGGGATTCCCCTCCACCCGAACGACCCCGGCAAGCTCACCCAGTTCATTCCGAATGGCCGCCGTGCAATGGCTGCAAGAGATATTGGGAATTGAAAAGGTCTTTTTTTCCATGTCCCGCTCCTTTCCGTTCCAAAGTCGTCCTGCCGTGAAACACAACAAGACGGATACCTTATCAACATAATGCACGACTCACCGTTGTCCACGAGAGAAATTTCCGGAACGCGGCCGTTAACGCCGCTGGGGAGCGGCTACCGGAGAGCGGCCCCCCCGTCGTGAAGCGCCGGGCACCGTCGCCGATAATAGGCCTGGGCCTTCTCCAGGGCCGCCGGATCGTCCACGCCCATGGTTTCCATCTCGTCCTCGGCCAGGACAAACCCCACCCGGAGCCCGTCGGCGTTCATGTATTCGATGATATCCGTCAGGAAATATTCCCGGATGGTCGTCAGCCGCCCGTCCCGTTCTTTCTCGACGCACTGGGGACGGGATTCGAGCACCGACAGATACGTCGTCAGCACCCCCCGTCGGACGGCGTAGATGCCGGCGTTGCAGACCTCCAAAGCCGTCCTTGCAGCCTCGGAATACTCCCGCCAGTACTTCCATTCCACAATCCTCTGCACCTGTTCCCCATCGATCTCGAGGACCCCGTACTGCTTCTTGTCGGCCGGACGAAATCCCAGCGCCACCATGTGGTGGGTATCGAGCTTGGCGATCAGCGCCCTGTAGGTCTCCGGCCGGACAAAAGGGACGTCTCCCATGGTGATCAGGACCCGGTCGGCGGTCTGGGCCTCGAGGAAGGCCCGGACGGCCAGAAGCGCCCCGCCGGTCCCGTTCAGGGTCGGCTGCAGGCAGTAGGTCAGGGCGAAGTTCCGGGTCGCCGTTTTGACATCGTCGCACCGGTAATGTACGATCACCGCCTTTTCCCCTTCGGGCAGAGAGCGCAGCACATGGACCAGCATGGGCTCCCGCCCCTCGAACCGGCTCTTTTCAGGGATGAGGGGCAGCAGTGTCTTGTTGCCATCGAAATCCTTCATGCGGCTGCCCCGGCCGGCAGCCATCACGATGGAGACAATATTTGAATCAGGTGTCATGGTTCCTCCAATCAAAGGTCAGACCTCCCGGTACGGCCCTTCCGGGGGACGTGACCGCAGGTCGACGGATGGGATTCCGGAAGACGTGCATCCCTTCTCCCCGGCATTTGGTTTCTCTGAGACATTCGCGTCCGGTCGAGGCACATCGGCGGACGCTCCGGCGGCCCGGACGGCGATCATGACGACCGAAATGGCCGAAGGGGTGATGCCGTCGATGCGGGAGGCCTGGCCCAGGGAGGCGGGCCGGATCCGTGTCAGCTTTTCCCGGAGTTCGTTGGAAAGCCCGTGAACGCCTCCGTAGTCAAACCCTTCGGGAATCCGCATCGCCTCCAGGTGCCTGAATCGTTCGATTTCCCGTTGCTGGCGCCGGATATAGCCTTCGTACTTGACCTCGATTTCAACCTGCCGCGTCGTCTTCTCCGTCAAGGGGATGGGGGGCGGAGCGAAAGTCTTCACCGCGCCGTAGTCAAGCTCCGCCCGTTTCAGGAGCTGGTCCATGGGCATCCCGTTCTGAATCGGCGGGGTCCCCCGGGCGGCCAGGAATTGGTTGACGGCCGGCACCGGCTTGACCACCGCACGTCTCAGCCGCTCGATCTCCGCAGCGATACAGGCCTTGCGGTCGCGGACCTCCCGGACCGCCGCCGCATCGATCAGCCCCAGGTCGTGGCCGATCTCCATCAATCGGATATCGGCGTTGTCCTCCCGGAGCATGAGCCGATACTCGGCCCGCGAGGTAAACATCCGGTAGGGTTCCCGGGTCCCCCGGGTCACCAGGTCGTCCACCATAACCCCCATGTAGGCCTGGGACCGATCCAGGATGAAGGGCGGCCGCCCCATGATCCGGCAGGCGGCGTTGATGCCGGCCCAGAGTCCCTGGGCTGCCGCCTCTTCATACCCCGATGTCCCGTTGATCTGGCCGGCCATGTAGAGCCCCGATATCCGCTTGGTCTCAAGGGTCGGTTTGAGCTGAACCGGGTTGACGTAGTCATATTCGATGGCATAGGCCGGCCGCATGATCTCGGCCGCCTCCAGGCCCGGTACCGATCTGACCAGCCGGATCTGAACCTCGAGAGGCAGACTGTTGCCCAGTCCGCTGGCATAGATCTCGCGGGTATCGACGCCCTCCGGCTCGAGGATGACGTGGTGACGGCTGCGATCCGGAAACTTGACGACCTTGTCTTCGAAAGAGGGACAGTAGCGGGCGGAGGCTCCGGTGATTCGCCCCCCGTAAAGGGCGGAATGCCCGAGGTTGTCCAGAACGATTTTCCGGCTCTCCTCGGTGGTGTGCCCCATGTAGCTGGGCAGATGCGGTATTGAGACCGTCCTGGTGGCAAAGGAAAAGGGCGTCACGGGCCCCGGGGCCGGGTCCTGCATGTCGAACCGCTTGAAATCGATGCTGTCCTGGTGAAGCCGCGGCGGTGTTCCGGTCTTCATCCGACCCACCTCGAATCCGAGATCCCGGAGTTGCCGGGCCAGGCCTTCGGCGGCGAATTCCCCCGCCCGACCGGCCGGAATCTGCTGAAATCCGATGTGGACCCGACCGCCCAGAAAGGTCCCGGTGGCCAGAATGACGGCCTTCCCCCGATACCCGAAACCGGTCTGGTCCATCACGCCGACGATGCGTTCATCCGCCACCACCAGGCGTTCGACCATGGCCTGTTTGAGGTCGATGCGGGACTCGGCCTCGATAGCCTGTTTCATGGCCATGTGGTAGCGCTTCTTGTCGTTCTGGGTCCGGGAGGATTGGACCGCCGGCCCTTTCCTGGTGTTGAGCAGCTTGTAGCTGAGGGCTGTCCGGTCGGTGACGCGGGCCATCTCGCCTCCCAGGGCGTCGATCTCCTTGACCAGCTGTCCCTTGGCCATGCCGCCGATGGAGGGGCTGCACGGCATGGCCGCCACCTTGTCCAGATCGATGGCCAGCAGCAGGACGTCGAGGCCCATGCGGGCCGGCGCCAGGGCGGCCTCGCATCCGGCGTGCCCCGCGCCGACCACGATGACATCATAGGGTTTTTCGTAAAGGGTCATACCGTCTTTCCATCCCCCGTTCGGCGCCGGGTCGCCCATGCCTCCGGGCGGGAGCCGTTCGGGGTGCGTTCCACGAAAAAAGGGGAATGCCCCATTCGGCACCCCCCTTCGGTGTTTCTCGTTATCTAACCGGATTCGGTTACGGCGTCATCGCATCAGGCGCCGTCGGCCGCCTTGTGGGTCTTGATCTCGACCTTCTCTTCCAGGCCGGCGTAATACTCGCGCAGGATCTCAAGAACCTCCTCACGCCCGAAGTGATCGGGGATCGGGGTGCCCTCGGAGAGGCCCTTGCGGAGCTTGGTGCCGGAGAGCAGGACACGGTCATCCTTGCCGTGGGGGCAGGTCCTGAGGGAGGCCATGCCGTCGCACTTGTGGCAGTAGAAGGTCCAGTCGATCTTCAGCGGCGTGCAGATCAGCGCTCTTCCCGGTACGGGGCAGGTATCCGCGGCATATGGGATCTTGTCGAAGATGGTCTGGGCTTCGAACATGCCGTAGAAGTCGCCGACGCCGGCGTGGTCGCGGCCGATGATCATCCGGGAGACGCCGTAGTTCTGGCGGAAGGTGGCATGGAGGAGCGCTTCGCGGGGACCGGCATAGCGCATGTCGAGCGGGTAGCCGCCCTGCACGACCTTGTCCTGCACGAAGTAGCCCTTGACCAGGGCGTCGATGCATTTCACGCGCACCTCGGCGGGGATGTCGCCGGGCTTCAGATTGCCCACCAGGGAGTGGATGTATACGCCGTCACAGACGTCGATGGCGATCTTGGCCAGATGCTCGTGGGAACGATGCATGGGGTTGCGGAGCTGGAGGGCGGCCACCTCTTTCCATCCCCTCTCATCGAAGATCCTGCGGGCCTCGGCGGGGCGCTGATAGACCTCGGCATACTTGGTCGGATATTCGCCCTCGCTCAGTACCCTGACAGGTCCGGCCAGGTTGTATTTGCCCTGGGCCATGACCATCTGGACGCCGGGGTGGTCTTCCAGGGCCTTGGCCATGAAATCGCCCTTGGAGTCCTCGCCTTCGCCCTTGTAGACCGTCTCGCACTCCCACCGTTTGTCGGCGTCGGTCATCTCGTATTTCTCGGTGATCTTCATGGTGGCGTAAATCTCACCATCGTTCACCAGGGCGACCTCGTCGCCGATCTTGACGCTCTCGTCATTGGTGTCGAGGGTCACGGGAACCGGCCAGAAGGTCCCGTCGGCCATCAGAAAGTTTTCACAAACACCTTTCCAATCCGCCTTGGTCATGAAACCGTTCAGCGGGCTGAAGCCGCCGATACCCATCATGATCAGGTCGCCTTTGGCGCGGGCGGAAATCTCGATTTTTTTAAGCCCCTGGGCCTTTTTCTTTTCACTTTCCAGAGCAGCGCCTTCCAGCAGGCAGCAGACCAACCCTTTTCCTCCATGAGGCGGTACGAGTTCGGACATCCTTTCAGTCTCCTTTCAAAAAGGTTTGTAGTATATAAGTCACCCGTCGCCGGTGACCTCGAAGCCAACCTATACGAAGCGGCATCCTTCGTGTCTTTCCATAAGGAATCACAATTAATCCGGAAAAAGAGATTTGTCAAGTTTAATCAAAACACCACGACAAATCCCCCTCCTGAAGGACGGCGGCGCGACGCCGACTTTCGACCCGCGTCAAGATTCGCTTGGAATAACCCATCGGCCATGATATAGGTCTAAATGTTTTGGGAAAAACATACCATTTTAGGAGGCAAGATGACAGTCAGGAAGATAGAACGGACCCCGTCGGCCTACGATTATCCGCTGCTGATCAAGAATCTGCTCCGACCTCCCATGAGATATTTCCCTCACCGGGAAATCGTCTACAAAGACCGGGTCCGTTACACCTACCAGGACCTCGACAGGCGGATCGCTCAGCTCGCCCACGCCCTGAACCGTATCGGCGTCCGGAAGGGGGAGACCGTCTCCGTGATGGAGTGGGATTCCCACCGCTACCTCGAGTGCTTCTTCGCCATTCCCATGATGGGCTGCGTCCTCCATCCCATCAACATCCGGCGACCCCCCGAAAGCCTGGTCCACACCCTCAACCACGCTGAATCCCGGGTGATTCTGGCCAACGCCGATTTCTTCCCGGCCCTCGAATCCATCAAGGACCGCCTGGACGGCCCCAAAACGATCATTCTCATCACCGACGACGGCATCTTCCCCGAAACCGCCCTCACCGTTATCGGGGAGTACGAATCCATGCTGACCCAACATGACGACGTCTTTTCCTTTCCCGATTTCGACGAAAACGCCATGGCGTCCATTTTCTACAGCACCGGCGCCACCGGCTCCCCCAAAGGCGTCTGCTTCAGCCACCGGCAGCTCGTCCTGCACACTTACGGCGTCATGGCCGGCCTCTGTGCCTATGGTTTCCATCCCTCGGTCAACGCCGACGACGTCTACATGCCCCTGACGCCCATGTTTCACGTCAACGCCTGGAGTCTCTTCTACCTCTTCACGCTCCTTGGCGCCAAGCAGGTCTATCCGGGCAAATACGACCCCAAGGCCATCCTGGACCTGATCGTCCGGGAGGGGGTCACCTTTTCTCACTCCGATACCCCCATGATCCACACCCTCGTCAACTGCCCCGATATCCGCGGATTCGGTCTCACGGGATGGAAGGTGATCGTGGGAGGCGCTCCGCTGTCCAAATCGGTCTGCCGGGCGGCGCTTTCCCTCGGCATCGACATCTGTTCGGTCTACGGCATGGCCGAAACCGGGCCTCTGCTGGCGGCCTCCCTTCTCAAGCCGGAGATGCGGTCGTGGGATCCGGAGCGGCAGGTGGACGTCCGGTGCCGAACCGGAATTCCCTCCCCGATGGTCGATATCGAGGTGACGGATATCAAGGGAACGCCGCTTCCCCACGACGGCAAGAGCATCGGCGAGGTGGTCCTTCGGGCGCCGTGGCTGACCCAGGGATATGCCAAGGATCCCGAAAAAAGCGAAAAGCTCTGGAGCGACGGATGGCTCCACACCGGAGACATCGGCTTTATCGATGCCGACGGGTATCTTCAGATCACGGACCGGACCCGCGACGCCATCAAGGCGGGGGGGGAATGGATCGACACAATGGCCCTGGAAGATCTGATCTGTGAGCACGAGGGGATATCCGAGGCGGCGGTGGTCGCCGTTCCCGACGAAAAATACGGGGAGCGCCCCATGGCCTTCGTCGTTCTCAAGGAAGGTTACAGAGACCGGATGACCGAGGAGGATCTCAGGGAGTTTCTATCGGCGCGGGTGAAAGCGGCCGGCCTTCCCGGAAGGGGTATCCCCGACAAGATCGCCTTCGTGGAGACCATCCCGACCACCAGCGTCGGCAAAATCAGCAGAAAGCAGCTGCTCGAAAAGCAATCCCCGGTGCCCTTCGATCTGAAAAACGGCCCCTGATCCAGGCCGGCATTGAAACTCATGAAGGGGTACGAACCGTCAATCCCACGGTCAGGCGGCGACGCAGCCGGAACCAGAGGTTGAGGAGCCAGACCGCCGCCACAGCGCTGATCAGCCTCGGCACCCAGAGCCAGAAGGCCCCGATCCCCAACGGCAGAAACAGGGCCGGGTCCTCGATTACGGCGTGGTTGATGCCGATGGAAAGATGAAGCCGGGTCAGTTCGTCCGCCGCAAAGTCGTTCTCCTTGGCCTCCTCGACGATGACCGCGGCACCGTAAGTGATGCCGAAGAGACAGGCGGTCAGCCACAGCATGCCCACCCGCCCATCGAGCCCCATGAACCGGATGACGGGCTGAAGCAGCGTGATGAGGTGGGTGATGAGCCGGAAGGCCTTCATGATCTCCAGGACCACCATGATGGCGGTAATGACGGCGAGGATCTTGACGCTGAGCCATCCCATCCGGAGCGCCCAGTTCCCGAGAATGTCGAGAAACGGTCCCGCGGTGCCCGGGGTCGTCCCGCCGGAGAGGACGACAGTGGTGTCGGAGGGGAGAAACCGCGCCGTCACCATGACCGTGACGATGCTGGCGCCCAGGCGGAAGGCCGTGGCAATCCCGGGATGGATGCCCGAGCGACCCTGAATGATCCCCTCCTGGATCAGGTTGTGTGAAATCAGAAGAAAAATCGCGACGAGGGTCATCTGATCGAGGGTCATGGGCAGAACCGTCATGGCGGCGACGGCGCCGTATATTCCCGTCAGCATGCCGATGATCAAGGGAAGCGCGGCAACGGCCGGAAGGCACAGCACCGCCATGAGCGGCGTGAGCAGAAAGTCGATTCTGCCGATGACGCCCCCGGCGTCCAACAGCAGCGTCAGGAAGGAAATGGGAATCAGAATCTTCAGGATCCACAAAAATCCGAAAACCCCTTTTCTAACCCCCGCTTTTGCGGCGGGCCACAGTCTCGCTGTAACATGCATCATCAACGACATCAACGCCCTTTCGTACGAGCCCTTATCGGACTATATTCTCCGGAGCGACGGCGATAGAGGACAGGAAACAAGCGCCGCGCGCAACCGCGCGGACGCATCTTTCAAGCCCATCGGTTAGACCGGACGTGTTGAAACAGTTCATGCGCCCCGCCGTATCCATCGTCATCCCGGTATTTCATGAGGCCCATATCATAAATCCCCTGGTCGGTCACCTGCTTCGTATGCCCTTCGCGGGTAAACGGGAAATCATCGTTGTTGACGGCGCCGCCTCGGGTGACTCGCTTCGGGCGATCCGGGATCCGCGGGCCGTGAAACTCCGTTCGACACGGGGGCGGGCCGTCCAGATGAACACGGGCGCCCGGCACGCCACAGGCGACATCCTGCTGTTTCTGCACGCGGACACCCGCCTCCCCGATGACGGCCTCGAACGCATCATCGAGGCCCTTCAGGCGAAGGACTTCGTCGGCGGAGCCTTCGATCTCGCCATCGACTCCCCCCGCCCCTGTTTCCGATGGATCGAAAAAGCCGCCTCCCGCCGCTCCCGCATCACGCGCATCCCGTACGGGGATCAGGCCATTTTCATCCGAAAGGCCTATTTTCTGAGACACGGCGGGTTCGCGGCGATTCCGATCATGGAGGACGTCGAATTGATGCGACGGATCCGGCGGCGGGGAGACCGGATCATCCTGCTCCCCCATCGGGTCACGACATCGGCCCGCCGTTGGGAAAGAACGGGCGTCTGTCGGAACACGCTCCGCAACTGGATGCTGCTGATCCTGTATCACGCCGGCGTTGCGCCCGAGCGGCTGAGCCTTTTTTACCGATGACAACCGCGTATCTTCACCAGCACGGGCACGTCGACCCCGTCCGGAATCTGCCGGAAGATCGCCCCGAAGGCGGCCTGACCCGCGTTATTCACATCAGGTAAAACCCCAGGGCCTTGTCATAGACATTGTAGGGATCGATGGAAAAAAACTCCAGCCCGACAAACCGCCCCATGAGGGTTCGAACCAACGCCTCTTTTCGGATAAGGGTCTTTTTCTCGTCATCCAACCGGAACTCTACGGTCACCTTGTCGCCTATCGCCGGCGGATCGTCCTTCATCAGCTCGATCCGCAATCCTTTCCGGGACAGATTGTGGATATGGATGTCAACCGCCGGCACGCCCTCCCGCATCCGACACACGCCCGTCAATCGGACCGGTTTTCTGAAGAACTCCCGCCGCTCCAGAATCACCCGGTAAACATGCTTGCACGGACAGGTCACCTTGAAGCGGACAATGTGGTCGAGCCTGGAATATTCCTTGACATCGACAACCCGCGTCGCATGACATCGAGGGCATTTGATGACGGCCTCCCCCGAATTGTCTATAAAAGCCTTCACTTCATTCATCCGTATACCCTGTCCAGAAGAGAGATCCGCATTTCATCGGCGGCTGCAAACCGTCACGGCGTCGTTTCAGAGGGCCTGGGCCGTCGCCCCCGGACATCTCAGGCTGTCATAGCCCACCACGCCATGGCGGCAAGAGACGCGCTTTCGGCGCGTAAAACGCAAAAAAATGGATCAATGGCCTTTCGGATCTGAAAACCAGCCGGCCTGCGGGATCGAAGCGGAAACATCTGCTTGTAAATGGTTGTCTATAATACATCGAAAAGGCCTTTACAAACGAAAAATCGGAGACGGCGGCGCCCGTCCTGCCCGCCTCGCGATCACTGCTTGACCCATTCCGCATCTTCATGTATGGTTCCAGGGAACTCTCTTGCCTTCCAGTGCGTTCCGCCGGGCCGACCCAACGGCATCCGCAGGCGAAAAACTTCTTGACATTCATGGATTGACTGCAAGGACGCTCTGTTCCGGGACGGCCGGCGTGGATGATGGGCGGCATATTTTTTGTCCGGTGCTCACTGTTGGGGCACGATCCGCAAAGCGGTAACGGCGGTGACCCTTCCGCCTGAACAGGAAAGGAATATGTATGACTGAACACGTAAAGTTGATCTGGGGCGACCAGACCTACGAGCTGCCGGTCGTCACCGGATCCGAAGGGGAAAAGGCCATCGATATTTCCAGGCTCCGCCAGATGACCGGCATGATCACCCTGGATTCGGGCTTTGCCAACACCGGCAGCTGCAAGAGCGCCATCACCTTCATGGACGGCGAACGGGGCATCCTTCGGTACAGGGGCTATCCCATCGAGGCACTGGCGGAGCACTCCTCCTTCCGGGAGGTCGCCTATCTGCTCATCAACGGCGAACTCCCCAACCGAAAGCAGATCACCCGCTTCTCGGTTCTCCTGAACGACCACTCCCTGGTTCACGAGGACATGCGGTCGTTTTTCGGGAGCTTCCCCCGGGCGTCCCATCCCATGGGAATCCTCTCCTCGATGGTCAACGCCCTGAAAAGCTTTTACCCCTACCTCGAAGGCGAGGAGGAACTGAACACCACCGTCGCACGCCTCATCTCCAAGGTCCGGACCCTGGCGGCGATGTCCTACAAGATCTTCAGAGGACACACGGTGGTCTATCCCCGACCCGACCTCTCCTACTGCGAAAATTTTCTCAACATGATGTTCGACAGCCCGGTCAGGCCCTATGAAATCGATCCGGACGTCGTTCAGGCCCTATCCGTCTTTCTGATCCTTCACGCCGACCACGAACAGAACTGTTCGACCTCCGCCGTCCGTCTGGTGGGCAGCGGCCGGGTCAACCTCTATGCCGCCATATCCGCCGGCATCGCCGCCCTCTGGGGACCGCTCCACGGCGGGGCCAACCAGGCGGTCATCGAAATGCTGACGAACATCGTCGAGAAGAAGATCCCGTTGAAGGACGTGCTGGCCCGGGCCAAGGACAGGAACGACCCCTTCCGGCTCATGGGGTTCGGCCATCGGGTCTACAAAACCTACGATCCCCGGACCCGGATCATGAAGAAGATGTGCGATCGGCTCCTCACCAAACTCAACATCCACGACCCGCTTCTGGAAGTCGCCCAGGCCCTCGAGGAGATCGCGGTGAAAGACAGCTATTTCGTCGATCACAACCTCTATCCCAACATCGATTTTTACAGCGGCATCGTTCTGAGGGCCATCGGCATCCCCACCAACATGTTCACGGTCATGTTCGCCATCGGGCGTCTTCCGGGATGGATCGCCCAGTGGAAGGAAAGCATGGATGACCCGGAATGGCGCCTCAACCGCCCGCGTCAGATCTACACCGGGCCGACCCAGCGGGAATACGTTCCCCTCGACGAACGGTAGTCGTCTTCCCGGACATCTGCCGCCGCAACCCTGCAGCAAGGAGTGTTTGACCATGACGGACGTTGTTTTGCAGAACATCGAAAAACCCGATACCATCCGCCGGGACCTTCTGGATCCCGTCGACTATCAGTATACGGGGCACCGGGATGTGCATATCGAGATCCGGCAGCCCGAGTTCACCTCGGTATGCCCCATGACGGGGCTTCCCGATTTCGGCACCATCACCATCCGGTACCGTCCCGACAAGAAGATCGTCGAGCTGAAATCCCTCAAGTTCTACCTGCTCCAATACCGCAATGTCGGCATCTTTTACGAGCATGTGGTCAACCGCATCCTGGACGATCTGGTGGCCGTCGTCAGCCCTAAACGCATGGAGATCATCGGTGACTTCACGCCGCGGGGGGGCATTTCGACGAGCGTCTCCGCGCTTTATGAAGGGCTCGCATGACATGTCCGCAAATACCGTTTCCCTGAAAATCTGCGGCGCGTCGCCGGCAAGACCGGCGATGCGGCTGCTGGCCGTCCTGTTGTCGGTCCTCTGCCTCTGGGGATGCGCGACGGTGCGAAGCCAGACCCGGAAAGTGGTCGAGGCCATCCCTTTCACCGGTGAGCGGCTTCAGAAAAAGGTGGCGATCCTGCCCTTTGAAAACACGACGTTCATTTCGGATGCCGAGATAACGCAGCGCTTCATGAGCCGTTTCATGGACCGACTCTCGGCCGGCTGCAATGGCGTCCAGTGGCTGAAACCCGGCGATCCCGGCTACCCCGATGAAGCCGTCGACCGGATGCCCCGTCCGGCATCAGGCCGGATCGACAACCTCGCACTGGCCGAAATCGGCAGAACATCGGGCATCAACGCCTTCCTGGTGGGTCACCTCGTCGGCATCGACGCCGAGGAAAAGGATGAGGGCTTTTTCATATTCCGGGATACCCATTACTACGAATCCGTCCAGGTGGGGCTGCAGCTTTACGATTCCGGAACCGGCGCCAAGCTCATGGACGAGTCCCCGAAGGCGACCGCGGAGGTGGACGGGGCTGAATATGATGCCGTTCTGGCCCGGGATCTGAAAGCCGTCTACGCGCTGGACGAGACCTTGGACCGTGTCGCTGAAATCGGCGCCGCACAGATCTGTGAAGTCCTCGGGAAACACCCCTGGCAAGGCTACGTCTTGGCGGTTCAGGACGGGAAGGCGATCCTGTCGTCCGGCCGGGAAATCGGCTTGAAGGCCGGGGACATCCTCGAGGTTTACAACGCGGGAGAGGTGATCGAGGGACGGATGGGGCAGCGCTTCATCATTCCGGGAACGCTTGCGGGAACGCTTGAGATCACCGCCGTCGACGACGGCCGGGCCGAAGCCCGTCCGATTGACGCGACGCCGGTGGCCGAAGGCGCCGCGGTCAGGCTCAAATAGCCCTCGCCGGCATCACGACGACCGGCCGGCAATCTGAAGCTCGCGAAGAGCCCAGGCCGTTTTCAACAGCGCCGTCACGGTATTTTCCCGCGGGCCGTCGGTGTCCACCGACACACGCATGGCCTGCGGGATATCCGTCAACGCCTCGAATTCGGCGGAAAGTCGGCTGAGGTGGCCGAGCCGGGCGTCCGACAGGCCGGGCGACCGATCCCGGCGGGCCAGGCGGCGCCGAAGGGTCTCCAGCGGAGAGACGCACTCGGCGAAGATCAGGCCGGCGTCCATGTCCGACGCCAGCTGCCGGACGCCGTCCCGCCAGTGCCTTCGGCCGTAGGTGGCATCCAGGATCACCGACCGGCCGGAGCGAAGTTCGTCCTGGGCCAGGGCCAGAAGCCGACCGTAAACCCGGTTCCGCCGCTGGTCGGAATAGGTCCCCTTGCCGTAGGGTGAAACCCCGGACCCGGGCGCCATCGTCTTTCGAACCCGATCGGAGCTGAAAACCCGAATCCCCATCGCCTCGCCCAGCCGGGCGGCCAGAGATGACTTGCCCGAGGCGGGAAGCCCGCAGCAAACCCAGAGGGTGGGACGTGCGAACATGAGGGTGTGCCGGTAGGCGAGGTCCATGTATCGCCCGATCTCCGTGAGGAGGACAGCCCGCTCGTCGGCGTCGGCCGCCGAAAGCCGCATGCAGGAAACCTTGACGCGGACCAGTGCCCTGTAGACCACATAGAAGTCGATAAGGGCGAAGACGCCGGGATCCGCCGCCGCCGCGGCATAGGCTGCCAGGAGCGTGTATCCCAGGGCCCCGTGCCCCAGTGCGGCCATGTCCATCACCAGAAAAGCGAGATCCACCGCCGCATCCCCGTACCGGAACCGATCGTTGAATTCGATGCAGTCGATGATCTGGAGACCGCCGTCGAAATAGACGTGATCGGCCCGAAGATCCCCGTGGCCGTCCCGTATCCGGCCGTTGGCGATCCGCCCCTGGAAAAGGGCCTTGTGATCGACGAGAAAGGCACGGTTCGCCTCGCACAGAAACGGCCACGGCCACCCCGCCAGAACGGTGTCCACCCACGGCCCCAGCTGCCGGAAGTTTTCCTCCATGTTGTAGGCGACGGCATCCGGCGACCCGTAGGCGTCCACCGCGGAACTCCGCTCGCTCTCGTCGTAAAAACGCGCCAGCCGAAGCCCGATTTCGACCATGCATTCATGCCCTGCCCGACCCGTTTCCAGGAGCGTTCTCAGATTGGACGCTTCAGGCAGCTGCCGCATGGTCACGGCATATTCCACCACCCGACCGCCGGGCGACAGGGAGATTTTCCCATCGGGGCCGCGATGAATCGGAACGACCTCGCGGTATACGTCATGACTCAATCGACGGTTCAGCTCGACCTCCCGAAGGCAGGCCGTCCGCCGATCTTCCAGGCGTCGAAAGTCCAGAAATCCGAGGGCCAGGGGCTTTTTCAGTTTGTAGACGATCGACCCCGTCAAAAAAACCGCGGAGATATGCGTATCCCGGCGCTCGACGCCGGTCACGGCATGAGGGTAGAAGGTCGGATCCGCCATGGCCGAACAAACGGCCTCGAATATCGTCCGCGGGTCATCCGCTTTTGTCGTTCGCGTCAACGGCCTCGCCTCCTTTCACGTATTCAAGGGCATCGGCCCGATGCCGATACATGTCTTTTCGGGTTCGGGATCGGCGCCGGACGGCCCGAACACACCGTTACCGTCAGGCCGCCGAGGAAATGCCGGCCATCAACATGCCGATTCGATCCACCTTATGAGTGTCGGACGCCTCAAAGACGTCCATGATCCGGCCGCCGAACATGACGGCAATGCGGTCTGACAGGGCCAAAGCCTCGTTCAGGTCGCCGGTGATCAGCAGGATGCCCGCCCGGGTCCGGGCCTCCAGCAGGTGCCGCCAGACCGCCTCGGTGGCGGCCACATCAAGCCCCTGGGTCGGCTGTTCGGCCACGATGAGGCGCGGCTGCCGGTAAAACTCGCGGCCCAGCACCATCTTCTGGAGGTTGCCCCCGGAGAGTTGCCGGGCCAACGCAAAGATATTCGCCGGTCGGACCTGAAAGATCTTCAAGGTCTCCCGAGCCTTCCCCTCGGCTGCCTTGCCCAGCAGCCACGGCCCCCGACAGAAGCCATACCGGGTGGTCAGCAGGAAATTATCCCGCAGGTCGAGATCGGGGCAGGTGGCGATCCCCAGCCGGTCCTCCGGAATGTAGCCGAGGGGCGTTTCCGTTCGGCATCGCGCGAAGAAGCATCCCCATTCCCGGCCCATGATCTCGACCTCTCCCGCCTCGGGCGCCAGAAGACCGCAGATAATCTCGGCGAGCGCTTTCTGCCCGTTCCCGGCAACCCCGACGATCCCCAGAATCTCCCCCTGGAAGAGTTCCAGGTCGATGGCTTTGAGGGCCTTTGAGCACAGGTCCCGAATCTTCAGGACCCTTTCGCCGCACGGCACCGGATTTTTTTCGATCTGCAGCAGCACCTCCCGACCGACCATACGCCGGGCCAGTTCCCCCACCGAGGCGACATCCGCGACCGGCATGGTGTCGACGATCTCACCCTTCCGCAGTATGGCGATGTCGTCCGCTACGGCCATGACTTCGCTCAATTTGTGGCTGATAAAGACGACGGCCTTGCCCTGCCCCGCCATCCGGCGCATCGCTTTGAAGAGCTGCTCGGTCTCGAGGGGCGTCAGCACCGCCGTCGGTTCGTCGAGAATCAGAACCCGGCTCTGGCGGAGAAGGAGCTTCAGGATCTCGACCCGCTGCCGCTCACCCATGGAAAGCGTCGATATCCGTCGGGACGGATCGACGGCGAGCTGGTAGATCTCGGCCAACGCCGCGACCTTGTCCCGCATCTGCCGGGGATGGAGCCAGAAGCCGCCCTCCTGGCCCAGAAAAACGTTTTCGGCGACGGTCATCGCCTCCACCAGCGTGAAGTGCTGGTAGACCATCCCGATCCCGGCATCGATGGCGGTCCTGGCCGTCGACAGAACGGTCCGCCGGCCGTCGATGACGATATGACCTGTGTCGGGCTGAAGCCGACCCGCCAGGATGCGCATGAGGGTGCTCTTCCCGGCGCCGTTTTCACCCAGAAGCGCCATGATCCGACCGGCATGAATGTCGAGACTGATATCGTGGTTGGCACGGACCCGTCCGAAGGATCTGCCGATCCCCGCCAGGCGTACCAGCGGCAAAGGCGCATTTTTTTCGCATTCGGTCATGACCGGTCCTGTTTCAGGCCTGCGATGGGGCGGATAAACTGAGATGACGCGTCCCACGGAAAGAGAATCCACGTCTCCTGGTCGACCTCGGTGATGAAGGAGTCCACCAGGGGCCGACCGGCGGGCTTGGCATAGACGGTGGCGAAATGGGCGCGGGGAATCATCTCCCGAACCACGGCGGCGGTTTTTCCGGTGTCCACCAGATCGTCGACGATGAGCCAGCCCTCGCCCTGATCGGCCACAGGCTTGATCACCTGGATCTTCCCCTGGTTCTGCCAGGTGTAGCTGGAAACGCATACCGTATCCACCCGATGGATATCCAACTCCCGCGCGATGATGGCCGCCGGCACGAGCCCGCCCCGGGTGACGGCGATAATGCCCCGCCATTCACCGATCTCGAGAAGACGCCGCGCGAGAGTCCGGGTATCCCGTTGCAGCTGCTCCCATGAAATGGGATATGTTTTTCGATAACGTCTATCCAAATCAGACATCCGGTCATTCTCCTTGAAAGGGTCTCGCTTTTACGTCACCCCGGATTTTACTCTGCCGGCTCGGTATTGACGCCCAGAAAGGCCGGCGCCCGATCGCCCCGCCCCCGCCAGGACGAAAAAACGAGAACCAGGACGGTAAGTGCATAAGGCAGCATGAGCAACAGGGAGGAGGGAATATGGGTTCCTGTCGCCTGAAGCCGGAACTGGAAAGCCATCACCCCCCCGAAGAAATAGGCACCCAGCACCGCCCGCCCGGGATGCCAGAAGGCGAAGATGACCAGGGCCACGGCGATCCAGCCCCTGCCGGCGGAAAGACCGCTGGTCCACAGATGGGTGTAGGCCAGGGAGAGATACGCGCCACCCAGACCGCACAAGAACCCTCCCACCAGCACGCCGGCCCAGCGGAAGGCGGACACGTTGAGTCCGGCGGCGGCGGCCGCGTGGGGATATTCTCCCACGGAACGCAGTCTGAGTCCCCACCGGGTGTTCCTGAAAAACAACCACATCAGCGGCGGGACGGCGTAGGAGACATAGACGAGAGGGTCCTGCCGGAACAGGATCGCCCCCACCGCAGGGATCTCGGACAGCCCGGGAATCGGAACCGGAACGAATCCCGGCGCGCTCTGGCCGATGAAGGGGGTTCCCAGATAGTCGGCGAGCCCGATGCCGAGGATGGTGAGGGCCAGTCCGGAGACCACCTGATTCCCGCTGAACGCGATGCAGACCAAGCCGTGAATGCCCGCCAGACCGGCGCCGAAAAAACCGCCGGCCGCAAACCCCAGTACGGGGCTCCCGCTCCACATCGACGTCAGAAATCCCGCCAGCGCGCCCGCGAGCATCACGCCTTCGACCCCTAAGTTAAGAACGCCGGCGCGCTCCGTAAAGATCTCTCCCAGGGTGGCGAACAGGATGGGCGTCCCCGACTGAACCGCAGCCGCCAGAAGCGGCACCAGCATGTCCCACCACGTCATGACGGCCGCCTTGGGGTAAAACGATAACGGATAAAAAACGACGACGCCAGAACCGACAGAAGGATCAGTCCCTCCAGGATCTCCCCGAAGGCGGCGGGAACCTGGATCTCCAGCTGGAGATTCTCGCCCCCCACGCGCAGCCCGGCCAGGAGGAATGCGGCGATGCCGATGTAGAGCGGGTTGAGCCGCGCCAGCCACGCCACCACGATGGCGGTGTAGCCGTATCCGACCATGATGCTGGGCTGAAGCCGGTTGAGGGTGACGGAAGCCTCGATGAATCCCGCCCAACCGGCCAGCCCGCCGCTCAGGACCATCACCAGAACCACCAGGTTTTCATAGGGTAGGCGGGCATACCGGGCCGCCTGAAGGCTCTCCCCGCCGGCCTTCAGTTCGAAGCCGAGCCGGGTGTGGCGGAAAAAGATCCAGATGATAAGACCCGAGACGACGCAGAGCAGAAGCCCCCAATTGAGGTTGGTTCCGCCGATCCTGCCCACGACGGCGCTCTCCGGAAACGTGGGGGTCATGGGGAAACCGAAGCTCGCCGGGTCTTTCCAGCGGCCGTAGACGAGGTAATCGAGGAAGAAGACGGCGATGTAATTCATCATGAGGGTGACGATGATTTCGTTGGCGCGCATGCGCAGCTTCAGGAAAGCGGGAATCAGCCCCCAGAAGGCCCCGGCGGCGAAAGAGACCAGCATCATCAGCGGAATCAGCGTCCAACCGGGCAGGGCGGAAAACCGGTAGACCGCCCATGCGGCGCCCACGGCTCCCAGGGCGAACTGCCCTTCGGCGCCGATGTTCCATATCTGGAGACGAAAGGCGACGGCGACCCCCAGGGAACAGAGGTAGATGGGAATCGCCTTTCCGACACAATCCTCCAGTGCCCAGCGGGAGCCGAAGGCCCCTTGAAGCAGCAGCCCCATACCCGAAAGCGGCGGTTTGCCCTGGATACTCAGCATGCCCATACCGATCCCCAGGGCAAAAAGCACCGCCCCCGATATGACGAGGCAGACGCCCCACCCCAAAGGCGCCTCCCTTTTAACGATCCGAAACGGACTGTTCATGCGGTATTATTGCGTCGAACCGACCACGCCCTCGACGAACCAGTCCATTCCCAGCAACTCGGCGTCCGTCATGGATTTCCCGGCGGGAATCCGAACGACGCCGCTCTGATCCCTCAGTTCGCCGGAGAAGGGTGCGAAGGTGCCGGCAATCAGCTCGGCCTTTACGGCCGCAACCCGTGCCCTGACCCTTTCCGGCACAACGTCGGCCATGGGACTGATATCGACGATGCCCTTGTCCATGCCGTACCAATAGGCACCGCTCTTCCAGGTTCCGTTTCTCACCGCGTCCGTCATCTCCTTGTAGAAAGGCCCCCAGTTCCAGACGGCGGCCGTCAGATGCGCCTTGGGGGCGAAGGCGCTCATGTCGGTGTTGTACCCGATGGCGTAAACGCCCCGCTCCTGGGCAGCCTCCTGGGGACCGGGAGAGTCCTGATGCTGGGCGATGACATCGGCCCCGGTGTCGAGGAGGCTCTTGGCCGCCTCCTTTTCGGTTGCCGGATCGTACCAGGTCTTGGTCCAGACCACGCGCACCACGGCATCGGGGTTGACGGCCCGGGCGCCAAGGGTAAAGGCGTTGATGCCGCGGATCACCTCGGGGATGGGAAAGGCGGCCACGTACCCCAGGGTATTGCTCCGGGTCATGCCGCCGGCCACCATGCCCGTCAGATACCGGGCCTGATACATCCGGCCGAAATAATTGCCCATGTTGGCGGCGGCCTTGAATCCGGAGCAGTGCATGAACACGATATCGGGGAATTTTTGGGCCACCTTGAGCATGGGATCCATATAACCGTAGCTGGTGGCGAAGATGAGATCGTAGCCCTTCCGGGCCATGTTGAGGATGACCCGCTCGGCATCCGGGCCTTCGGCAACCGCCTCCACAAAAGCGGTGGTCACGCCGTCCTTGCCGTCTATGAATTTCCGGCCCATGTCGTGGGCATAGGAATAGCCCGCATCCCCTACGGGGGAGACATAAACGAAACCGACCTTCATCTCTTTGTCGTCTTTGTCGGCGGACAACGCCGCCCCGCAGCACAACAGCACCGCCGCCGCCACCATGATTGCACGTTTCACCATTGCTGTACCCCGCCTCCTTGAATCGATAGAAGAACAAACGCCGGCATGCATATTCCCGGACCCGGTCACGGCCGGCGACGATCTACGGTCTTTCAGCCACAGCACTTCTTGTATTTCTTTCCGCTTCCGCAAGGGCACGGCGCATTCCGCCCCACCTTGGGGGAGGTGCGCACCACCTGTCGAATCGGGGGTGTCCCGGCGTCGAAAAAATACCATCGGCCGTCCTTTTTCTTGAACGTTGCCAGTTCGTGATGTTTTCTAGGCTTCCCTTTTTCCGTGTAATCCGCCTTGAACTCCACCGTTCCTTCCTCGTCATCGATGCCGCCGGCCTCGCAGTTCACGATCTCGAGTTTCCGCCATTCGGTGTTTCGGGACCATTTTTCCACTGTTTTCCGGCTGTCGGGTTCCTGCTGATCGGGATGGGTCGTGTCGACGATATAATCGACGATCTTCCCGGCATAGGCAGTGTAGCGGGACCGGAGGAGGGCCTCCGCGGTCTTCGCGGGTTGCGCGCCGGTGATCAGCGGTTCACAGCATTCGGTGTATGTCAGGCCTGATCCACAGGGGCATGATTCCATGGTCGACTCCTTTTCTGCTTTTCATCTCGGATGGATCCGGGGGCCTCGATCCCGCGGGGAGCGAAGACGCCCCGTTGGTTCTCATAACCGGCAAGGTTGTTGAAACTGACGGCCTATACCAATATCTCTTTCAAAAGTAAAGAAACGATCACCTGTACTTTTCCCGAGATGACCGCGCCAGGTAAAAGGAGGGCCTCTTCCAGGTCGGCGTATGTCAATGTCCGACGCGCAGGGGGCTATTTGACGACGCGCAGCACCCCATCGGTGTTCCGAAGGGCGCGCCGGAGCGCCCGGATGACAACCTTCGCGGGCGCTTCATCAGGGGTGTCCGAACGGGCCCTGCAGTCATCCATGAGCGACGGGTTGCCCTGCCGCAGCCGAAATTCGTTCTGGATGTAGACGCCGATGGAGGGCATCAAGGTATCGAGACGCTTCTCGTCCATGTTGGCGATACGGGTTCGATCCCGGAAACTCAGCGCCGACAGAAGCACCGCCACCGCCTCGTCGACGGTCTTGGGAATCCGGACGAATGCGTCCAGACGGACGTCCGCCCGCGTCGCGACGTCGCCGGGCCCCGACCGGTGATGCCGGGGGTCGATCATGAGCAGTTGATGGAGGGTCTCGAGAATGTCCGACGCTGTTCGATAGACCGCCGCGTCGGTCGTCTGGGACCCCGTGACGTTCAGCACGGCGATCCCCTTCTCCCGGATCCAGGCCTCGGCCTCCCGGGCCGCTTTGAAGGCCGGAATCCGATCCAGGTCCAGCACCTTTGCAGGCCGCCCGTATCGCTCCGCCAGCCGGAGATGGCGCGCGGCGCTTTCCGTCGCCGCCCCCCAGACGATGGCCAGCACACCGTCGGCGTTGGACACGTTCCGCGCCGCGGCCTGGTCGGCATCGGCGTCGATCAGCAGCGTCAACCGATAAGCCCTGACCAGAGCCTCGTCCTCCCCGTCGCGCCGCCGGGGCATCCACCCCCCGCAGTCGATCATGAATTTCTGGGCCGCGTCCAGTGCCGCGCGCTCCACCCCCGCCTCTCCGCCGGAAATCACCTTTCGAATCATACCGGATCGTCATCCCCCTGCATTGCCGGCCCCTCTTTTCGGAGCGGTCGCGGCCGTTGTCCCCATCCTTCCCATGCCCGCCTTTCCACATTACCGTCTCAATTTAAGATGATTCAATTACAAAATCAATATATTGTTTCAAGCGCCCGCCCCGGGAACGGGAAGCGGCGCCGACGGTCGGTTTTCGGACTCCGGTGTTGCAATATCCCCCGATCCGTTGTATCTGGTGGCGTTACGTTCCGGCATTCAACTCGACGTTCAGAAGCCGGTCGACATCGGGTAATGCAAGGCAATGCAGAGAACCGCCCCTTACGAATGCATCCGCATCGAGCCCTTTGACGATGAACATCCCGGGCGGTCAACAGCCGAGGATCGCAGGCAATGAAGGAGATTGACATGAACATAGACCACTCGTTGAAACTGTTTGAAGAAGCCCGGGAACTCATTCCCGGCGGGGTGAACAGCCCGGTCCGCGCTTGTCGGTCCGTGGGTTGCACCCCCCTGTTCATCGAACGGGCCCAGGGCAGCCGCATCTTCGACGTGGACGGCAACAGCTACATCGACTACGTGGGATCGTGGGGACCCATGATTCTGGGGCACCGTCATCCCGAAGTGATCAAGCTGATCGAGTTCGAACTGACCCAGGGCACCAGCTTCGGTGCGCCCACGGTGCTGGAACTCCGGCTGGCCGAAATGGTGAAAGACGCCGTGCCGTCCATCGAGATGGTCCGCATGGTCAACTCCGGCACCGAAGCCACCATGAGCGCCGTCCGTCTCGCCCGGGCCTTTACAGGACGGGACGCCGTCGTCAAATTCGACGGCTGCTACCACGGGCACGCCGACTCCCTTCTGGTGGCGGCCGGCTCCGGCGTCGCCACCCTGGGCATTCCCGGCAGCCCGGGGATCCCCCAGGCCTTCGTCGCCCAGACGATCTCCCTGCCCTACAACGACATCGACGCCGTGACCGCCTTGATGAACGCCCGGGGCGACGACATCGCCTGTATCATCGTGGAGCCGGTGGCCGGGAACATGGGGTGTGTACCCCCGGTGGACGGATTCCTCGAAACCCTCCGGAAGGAAACGGAGAAGCACGGGACCGTTCTGGTTTTCGACGAGGTCATGACGGGGTTCCGCGTGGCCTACGGCGGGGCACAGGCGCTTTACGGCATCACCCCGGATCTGACCTGTCTCGCCAAGATCATCGGCGGCGGCCTGCCCGTGGGCGCCTATGGCGGACGCCGGGATATCATGGAACAGGTGGCCCCCGCAGGCCCCATGTACCAGGCCGGCACCCTCTCCGGCAACCCCCTGGCCATGGCCGCCGGCGTGGCCACCCTCAAACAGCTCCAGGAACCGGGCTTCTACGACGCGCTGGATCAGAAATCCCGTCGGCTGGCCGTCGGGCTCGAAGGCGCCGCCGCTGTGGCCGGCATTCCGGTGACCTTCACCCGGGTGGGCTCCATGCTGGGCATGTTCTTCACCGACCGCCCGGTGACCCATTTCGAGGACGCCAAAACATCCGATCTCAAGATGTTCGCAGCCTACTATAACGCCATGCTCGAGCGGGGAATCTACCTGGCCCCGTCCCAGTTCGAGGCCGCCTTCGTCTCGGCGGCACACACCCGGGAGGATATCGACGAGACCGTCCGGGCGGCGGCCGAGGTGCTCAAGACCCTCGCCGCCGGATGTGAGTGCTAGGCCGCCTGGAAGAGCGCCAGGATCTCGGGAAGGATCTGCCCGCAGGTGCCGGTCACGGCGAACCCCCCCTGGCGGACGGCCAGGGCGGCGAAGGGGTTGCGGTCGGTGTTGACGTCGACGATGACCGCCTTGTAACGGCGGGAGACCTCCCAGGCCACCTTGTTGGGCAGGTTGGTGGTGCCGGAGGTGCCCGCGACGATGAGGAGATCCGTTTCCCGGGCGGCCGCGAGCGTTGTGGTCAACCGGTAGAACGGCTCGTCGTAGACCTCGTCGAACCAGAGTACGTGGGGTCTTAAAAGCCCTCCGCAGCGGGGGCAGCGGAGAAGTTCCGCCTCCCCGGAGGAAATCTCCCGGTCCCGGGGCCAATCGTCAAAGGCCGCCGGCACCGGCGTCAAAGCCGCAGAGCATGCCTCGGCGCAGCGCATCAGAAAGATGTTGCCGTGGATTTCGAAGGTCCGCTCCGGCGTGCTGCCGGCCCGCAGGTGGAGATTGTCGACATTCTGGGTGACCAGTCGGAAACGATCGCCGAAGAGGCGCTCCATCCCGGCCACCGCGCGATGCCCGGGGTTGGGCTCGGCGCGGGCGCAGACCGAACGGCGGTAAAGATACCAGTTCCAGACCGCCAGGGGTGCTTTCAGAAACATGCGTTGGGTCGCCATCTCCTGGGGACGGTAGGCCTCGGATCCGATGGTCCAGTAGCCTTCGGGACCCCGGAAGGTGGGAATGCCGCTTTCGGCCGAGATGCCCGCGCCGGTGAGGACGGTAATCCGCTGTTGAGAAGTGACGAATGCTTTCAAGAGGTTTTCGAGGGAGGTTTCCATGGAATGCGTCTCCGATGAGCGTGGTGTTGTCGTCTGCCGCCCGGCGCCGGGAGATGCTTCCCTGCGAAAGGCCGTTGCCAAATCCGATGCCTGCCGTTGACCCCGCGCGACCTTCCTTCAGCCGGCGGCGGTCGGGGAGGCAGGCCGCCCCCTGACGCCGCCGTCTGCATGCGGAACGGCGCCGCCCGAACCTGAACCCGGACTATCAGAAAACAAAGGAAGTGACAAGCCATGGATGTGAACCGCAACCGGATTCCCGCCCATATAGAGACGATCCACCTCATCGCCGTTTGCGGCACGGGCATGGGCGCGCTTGCCGGCATGCTCAAGGACCTGGGCTACCGGGTCACCGGATCGGATCAGGGAATCTACCCGCCCATGAGCGATTTTCTCGCCGGAAAGGGCATTCCGGCGGCCCCGGGGTTTTCAGGGGACCACCTGGCCCACCGCCCGGATCTCGTCGTGGTGGGCAATGCCGTCACCCGGGAAAACCCCGAGGCCCTGGCCCTGATGGAGATGGGGCTTTCGTACTGCTCCATGCCCCAGGCCGTCAACCATTTCGTCGTTCGAGACCGACAGGTCCTTATGGTCGTGGGAACCCACGGCAAGACCACCACGGCGTCGATCCTGGCCTGGATGCTCCATTGCGCGGGTCTGGACCCCTCCTTTTTCATCGGCGGGATTGTGCGGGATTTTCAGAGCAACTATCGTCTGGGCGGGGGCCCCTTCATCGTCATCGAGGGGGATGAATACGACACGGCCTTTTTCGACAAGGGCCCCAAATTTCTTCACTACGATCCCGCCGTCGCCGTTCTTACCGGCGTCGAGTTCGACCATGCGGACATCTACAAGGATCTTTCCGCCGTCAAGCAGGCCTTCGGTCGCCTGATTCACCGGATGAACCCCACCAGCACCCTGATCCCTTATGACGGCGACCCCAATGCCGCGGAGTTGGCCAGCGCATGCGGGTGCCGGGTCCTGCCGTACGGCCATCGGCCCGACTCCCCCTGGCGGCTTGGAGGCATCGAATCGGCCCCGCCGTGGACCCGCTTCGAGGTCCTCCGGGACGGCCGGCGCTTCGGCGCCTTCAACACCCGACTCATGGGCCGGCACAACCTCGAAAACATTCTCGCCTGCATGGCTGCCGGAGACGCCGTCGGCATCCCGAAGGCGGCCATGGCCGCGGCTCTCGAAAGCTTTCAGGGCCCGCGGCGACGCCAGGAGGTCCGGGGGGTGAAGCGGGGAGTCACCGTCATCGACGACTTCGCCCACCATCCCACGGCGGTACGGGAGACCCTCCGGGCCGTCCGCAGCTTCTATCCCGAAGGGCGACTCGTGGCCGTGTTCGAACCCCGGACCAACACGAGCATGCGCCGGGTGTTTCAGGCGGTCTACCCCCAGGTGTTCGAGGACGCCGATCAGGTCCTGATCCGGAAGCCCTCCCGCCTCGACAAGGTTCCGCCGGAGGAGCGCCTCTCCTCGGAAGCCCTGGTGGCGGATCTGAAACAGCGCGGCATGGACGCCCGCCATTTCGACGACACCGACGCCGTCATCCGGTTTCTGGTGGAAACCGCCGAATCCGGGGACACGATCCTGATCATGTCCAACGGCGGCTTCGACAACATTCATGAACGGCTGCTGGCGGCCCTGTAACGTCGCCGGCCGAAAGGACCCCCGTTTCATTGACAATCGGCATCACAATCGATAGAGTGATAATTCAACTGTCGACTTTCATGATGGCGACCGGAAAGCGGTTCCGGGAGGATACGGCCCGCGCCCCTTTCCTCCCGGAACCGGCCTGTGAAAGTCGACAGTTGAGGTGATAAAAAGTGATTATTTAACGCCTTCGGGAATCGCCGCACAAGCCGGCGGACCTCCCGAGGCCGTCGGCGTCGGCATCGAAACCCGTGCCGTTCAACCAGAGGAGTAGCGCATCCAGATGTGCCTTGCCATCCCCGCGAGGGTTATCGGGATCGACGGCGACACCGCCGTCGTCGACGTGGACGGAATTCGGCGGGAGTGCAGCCTGGTGTTGGCGGAAGACGCCGCGGTCGGCGCCTACGTGATCGTCCACGCCGGGTTCGCCCTCCACGTCATCGATGAGATCGTCGCCATGGAATCCCTCCGGCTGCTCCGGGAGGCGGGGGCCGCAATGGACGGGGAAGCTTTCGACGCTTCCGAACCGTCGAGTTGATGTCGGAGGCCCGCCATGGAGATGCTGAAAGACCCCGTGACCCTCTGGTTCCTCATCGGACTCTTCTGCGTCATCGTCGAATTTTTCGCGCCGGGGGTGATCATCGTCTTCTTCGGCGTCGGCGCCTGGGTGGTCGCCCTCCTCTGCCTCGGGGCGGATGTAGGCGCGCCGCTTCAGATCGCCGTCTTTGTCGTTGTCTCCATCGGCTCTCTCGTGCTGCTCCGCCGGAGATTCACCCCCCGCCCGGACAGCGGCCCGGACCTGACGGACGATTTCATCGGCCGGACCGCCGTCGTACTGGAGCCCCTTCGCCGGGGCCGGCCCGGCCGGGTGGTCTTCAAGGGCGCCGCATGGAAGGCTGAAACCGCGTCCGAGGAGCTGCTGGAAAAAGGCCGCTACGTCTCGATCGTCGGTCGGGACAGCATCCTGCTGTTTGTCGAACCCCTTCACGAGGAGGAGTACCGAAAGATATGAGCCTCTACACCCTGATCACCGCCGGCATCGCGGTTTTCGTCATCGTCGTCTTCTTCAAGACCATCCGCATCGTCCCCCAGAGAACGGCCTATATCGTCGAAAGACTGGGCAAATACAGCCGGACCCTCGAGGCCGGATTCCACATCCTGGTGCCGTTTATCGACCGCATCGCCTACCGCCGTTCCCTCAAGGAGGAGGCGGTGGACGTGCCCCAACAGGTCTGCATCACCAAGGACAACGTCTCCATCGGGGTGGACGGCATCCTCTACCTCCAGGTGGTGGACGCCCAGAAATCCTGTTACGGCATCGAGGATTACAAGTACGCCGTCATGCAGATGGCCCAGACCACCATGCGGAGCGTCTTCGGCACCTTCGATCTCGACGGCACCTTCGAGGCCAGGGAGGTCATCAACATGCGGGTGGTGGAATCGGTGGACGAGGCCAGCGACGCCTGGGGCGTCAAGGTGACACGCTATGAAATCAAGGATATCGAGCCGCCCCAGAGCATCATCGAGGCGATGGAGAAGCAGATGAAGGCCGAGCGGGACAAGCGGGCCGAGATCGCCGAATCCGAAGGAAAACGACAGGCGGAAATCAACCGCGCCGAGGGGCGCCGCCAGGCCATGATCGCGGAGTCCGAGGGGGAAAAGCAGAAGCGGATCAACGAGGCCGAGGGTCGGGCACAGGAGATCGAGCGGGTGGCCGAAGCCACGGCCCGGGGCATCGGGAAGATCGCCCAGGCCATCCAGCAGGCAGGGGGGCTTCAGGCGGTCAACCTCCGCATCGCCGAACAGTACATCCAGGAATTCGGAAATCTGGCCCGAACCAACAACACCATGATCATCCCCGCCACCCTTTCGGATGTCGGCGGCTTCATTGCCGCGGCCAAGGGAATCCTGGACGTCTTCGACACACCGGCTGCGGAGCCCGGGGCCGCAACAGCGACCCCGCCGGCGTCGCCGGTGACCCGCTGGGATCTTCCCAAACCCTGATCCATGGTATCCAGAACCCTCTACATCAGCGGCGTCGTCCAGGGGGTCGGGTTTCGTCCTTTCGTCTATCGGCTGGCCCGCCGACACGGCCTGAAGGGAGAGGTGGCCAACGCGTCGGCGGGGGTCCGCATCCGTCTTGAGGGAACGGTCGACGCCGTCACGGCTTTCTCCCGGGAGATCACGGCGTCGCTGCCCCCCCCGGCCGTCATTACCGAAGTCCGGGCCGTGGACACGGCGCCCATCGCCGTCGACAACGACGCAGCGCATCGGGATCTGTCAGGCATCGCCGACGGATTTCTCATTCATGACCGGGACATCTGCCAGAGAAGCGACGATGCCGTTGTCCGGCATATCGACGGCCGCAGCCGCTTTATCCGCCGTTCACGGGGATATGCCCCCGCGCCCATCTTTCTGCACCGATCCCTGCCGCCGATTCTGGCCTGCGGCGCCGAATTGAAGAACGCGGTCTGCCTCACCCGGAAACGATGCGCCTATTTGAGCCCGCACATCGGGGACGTGAGAAACCTCGAGACCTACCGGTTCCTGGACGCCGTCATCCGGCACCTCGAACACATCCTCGCCATCGCCCCCGAGATCATCGCCCACGACGCGCATCCCGACTACCTCAGTACCCGGTATGCCCGGATGCGATCTTCCGGAACGAAGATCCCCGTCCAGCACCATCACGCCCACGTCGCGGCGGCCATGGCGGAAAACGGACTGGAAGGCCCCGTCATCGGTCTCGCCTTCGACGGCACGGGTTTCGGCACCGACGGGGCCGTATGGGGCGGAGAGGTCTTGACGGCCGACTACCGATCGTTTGAGCGGGCCGCGCATCTGGCCTACACCCCCATGCCCGGGGGTGATGCCGCCGTTCGGGAGCCGTGGCGAATGGCCGTGGCCTATCTCCACGGGGCTTTCGGTGATGCCCTCCGGGAACTGGACCTTCCCATGCTCAGACGCCTCGACGCGGACCGGATCGATGCCGTTCTCGCCATGGTCAGGGGAGGATTCCAGGCCCCGCTCACCTCCAGCCTGGGGCGACTGTTCGACGGTGTCGCCGCTCTTCTCGATATCCGGTATGACGTCACCTTCGAGGGACAGGCGGCCATGGCCCTCGAAATGTCGGCCGATCCCTCGGAGACCGGCTGCTACCCCTGCGAACGCCCGGCTCAAAACAGCCGGGAAATCCCGCTCTTTCCCATCATCGAGGGCGTGGTCCGGGATCGTCTCTCAGGGCTTTGCGTTCCGGTCATCAGCCGAAAATTCCACAACACCCTTATCCGCCAATTCACGACGCTGTGCACCGATATTCGCTGCAACACCGGGCTTGACAGGGTCGTCCTGAGCGGCGGCGCCTTCCAGAACGTCATTCTGCTGAAGGGCTTGATCCGGGCTTTGACCGGAGCGGGATTCTCGGTCTTCAGTCACGCCCGCGTCCCCACCCATGACGGCGGGATCTCCCTGGGCCAGGCCATGGTGGCCGCCGCGACCGTCTGACGAGCATAATGCCGCGGCGAGCGGCTGAAAAGGATCGTTCATGATTGAGTTCAAAAAGGTCAACAAATGGTTCGGACGGCACCACGTGCTGAAGGACATCGATTTTCATGTGAAAGCCGGGGAAACGGCGGTCATCTGCGGGCCCAGCAGATCCGGAAAGAGCACCCTCATCCGGTGCATCAACCAGTTGGAACGGATCAAGTCGGGTGAAATCTTCGTGGACGACCTGCCGGTCCACGACAAGGCCACCAACATCACAAGGCTCAGGGCCGAGATCGGCTTCGTCTCTCAGCAGTTCAACCTCTATCCCCATATGACGGTCATGGAGAACATCACCATCGCCCCCATCAAGGTCAAGAACGTTCCCAGGAAAACGGCCGAAGCCATCGCCCTGGACCTGCTGGAAAAGGTCGGCATCCATGACAGGGCGGGCGCCTATCCGGCGCAGTTATCCGGCGGACAGCGACAGCGCGTGGCCATCGCCCGGGGGTTGGCCATGCAGCCCAAAATCATGCTCTTTGACGAACCGACGTCGGCCCTGGACCCCGAGATGATCAACGAGGTTCTCGACGTTATGCGAAAGCTGGCTGCAGAGGGAATGACCATGGCCGTCGTGACCCACGAAATGGGGTTTGCCCGGGAGGTGGCGAGCAAGGTGGTGTTCATGGATGACGGCAGAATCATCGAAACCGGAACCCCCACGGCGTTTTTCACCGCACCGGAGGACGAGCGGACCCGCTCGTTTCTCGGCAAGATTCTCAAGCACTAGCCGCCGTATCGCCCCCCCTGGAAACGATGGGCGGCGGTCAGGGTCTCACGAATGCGGTTCAGGGTGGATCGGTCGCGGGCCCAGTCGGGGGCGACAAGCTCATCCGGGTGAGGATCGCCGGTGAGACGCTGGATGACGACCTTTGGGGGGAGATGCTCCAGAAATTCACAGACCAGGTCTACGTATTCGGACTGGGTCAGGCATTGGTAAGCCCCAGTCCGGTACATGCGCTCCAGGGCCGTCCCCCTGACCACGTAAAGCAGGTGGATTTTGACTGCGTCAATCCCCATCTCGGCCAGAGCCTTTGCCGTTTCCATCATCTCTCCGCGGCTTTCCCCCGGCAGCCCCAATATGACGTGGGCGCAAACGCGGATACCCCGCCGCCGGGTCTCGGCCGCCGCTCTCCGGAAACAGGCGACGTCGTGCCCCCGGTTGATGCGCCGCAGGGTCTCGTCGTGGGCCGATTGGAGACCGTACTCCACCCACATCAGGGTCCGTCGGCCGTAATCCCCGAGGAGATCCAGCACCGCCTTGTCCACGCAGTCCGGCCGCGTGCCGATGCTGAGGCCCACTATCCCGGGAACGGCTCCGAGGGCCTCGTCGTACAGTCGCCGAAGCACGGGCACCGGCGCGTAGGTGTTGGAAAAGGACTGGAAGTAGATCAGAAACTTGCGGGCCTTGTAGCGGCGGGCGACGAATCGGCTGCCGACCCGGATCTGTTCGGTGATGGAAAGCCCTTTGGCATGATTGCCGGTGCCCGATCCCCGGCGGTTGCAATAGATACATCCGCCCCGGGCTACCGTGCCGTCCCGATTGGGACAGTCGAGGCCGGCATCCACGATAATCTTCTGGACCCGCTCCCCGAAGCGATCTCTCAAATAGGCGTTGAAATCCCTGTACGGCAAAGCCGTCATGGCGTTCCTCGAAACAGCGAGGGGAAGCCCGAAGGCTCCCCCTCATCATCCGAAGACAGCAGCGTCCCGGGTTGTCTGTTATTTTCTGCCGGTGTATTCGGCGTAGGCCATGGCCACCGTCCGGTAGATGATGTGGGCGAACTTGGAGAACGGCAGGCACATGAAAAACACCCAGATGCAGAGCAGATGGATGAAATAGATGAAATAAGAGAGACCGGCGGCGCCCCCCAGGCGGGTCATCTGGGTCAGCATGCCCGTGGCGCCCAGGGCCAGGGCCAGGCCGATGATGAACCAGTCTTTATAGGCGGAAACCTGGTCCGGCTTGGCCGTGCGGTCCTTGATCATCAGCGCCGCGCCGATGATGAGGGCTACGCCGGCAATGTTGGCGAGCCATTTCACCGGGTTCAGCTGGGAATAGGGCCCATGGATCCCGAAGCCGTAAAGGACGACAAAGAAGATGTTCGTCACGATGAACAGACCCAGAAAACCGAAGAAGACCATCATGTGAGAGGTGGCCCGTTCGGTGTTCTCGCCGCACTCGGTGAATTTCTTGTGCTTGAATATCCCGGGAATGACCCGGACCAGCGCCTCCGCAAAACCCTTGGGGTCGATCTTCTGGAGGGTCGTCTTGCCGGTTTCGAGCGCATCCTTGTGGATGTCGGCAATTAAGCGTTTCAGGCCCATGGCAAAAATGCCGATGGCCGCGAAGAAGGTCGGAATCATGATGATGTCGACCAATGTGGTATGAATGAATTTGGCATGCACGATCTCCTCGCCCCCGGGCGTGAAATCCAGGAAGTGAAAGCCGAGGATGTTGCCGATAATGCCGAGCACGATGAAAAGAACGGCGGGAATCGCGAACAGCACCGGCAATTTCTTGGGATCGTTGAAAAGCTCGGCCAGCTTCTTGGGCTGGGCATACTCCTGGATGGCATAGGCCCGAATGGCGCCCAGAACGTCACCGGGTTTGGCGCCTCTGGGGCACAGGGTCGAACAGTCGCCGCAGTTGTGGCACAGCCAGATATCGGCATTCCCCACCAGCTTGTCCTTCAACCCCCAGGACGCCGCGATCATCTCTTTGCGGGGAAAGGGCTTATTGTCCGGAGAAATCGGACATGCCACAGCACAGGTCGCACACTGATAACACTTCTTGAGATCTTCGCCACCAAGCCCGATGACCTCGTTGATAAATCCGACGTCGGGCTCCACCACATATCTATCCGTCATCTCAGTACCTCCTGATCCGTTAAGAATGGCGTGCCGGCGGCGGAAACCCATCCTCCGCCGGCGTCCCACTTGCTGTTTTTACCTGACTAGAATCCCTTGAACGGGTTCGGGCCCAGGGCTTCGATGGATTCCACGAAACCGTTGATGATCTCCGGAACCTTGTCGTATTGATCGATGGCGATCTCGAACTGCGCCACACGCTCCTCCTCGAGGGCCAGGCTGGCGAGAGCGTCGCCGATTTTCTTCATCCGGATTTCGGCCAGCTCGCTCCCCTTGACAAAGTGGCACTGGTAATCATCGCCATGCTTGCACCCCAGGAGGAAAACGCCGTCCATGCCCTGGGAAAGGGCGTCCTTGATCCAGATTACGTTGACGGATCCGAGGCAGCGCACGGGGATCAGCCGGACGTCGGCCGAGTAGGACAGGCCGTTGATGGCCGCCATGTCCAGGGCCGGGAAGGCGTCGTTTTCACAGACCAGTCCGAGAACCCTGAAGGGCGGTTCGGAATAATCGTCTTCCGATGGCACCTTGACGGACTTGACCATGGAACCGATGCTGTCGACGTTGTAGTCGGCAAATCCGATGATCCGCTCGGGGCAGGCCCCCATACAGGTGCCGCAGCGGCGGCATCGGGCGGGATTCGGCTTGGGCGTTCCCTTGGCGTCGTCGTCGAGAGCGCCGAAGGGACACTCTTCCGTGCAGCGCTTGCACTGGGTACACCGCTGGAAGAAGAAGTCCGGGAAGGTCATGTCGCCGGAGCGGGGGTGAACCGACACACCGCGGTTGGTGGACCGGATGCACTGGATGGCCTTGAGCGCGGCGCCGGCGGCGTCTTCGATGGACTCTTCCATCGTCATGCTGCGGCGGACGGCGCCGGCGGCGTAGATGCCGGTTCGCTGGGTTTCATAAGGAAAGCAGATGAAGTTGGAGTCGGAGTACCCGTTGAAAAGCCCGATATCCCGGAAGGCCGGTCCCTGACGGTAGGCGAGGTTGACGACGGGATCATCGGCCGTGGCCGGCACCATGCCGGTGCCCAGGACGACCATGTCGGCCTTGACCCGGATATTCTCCCCCAGGAGGGTGTTGTCGGCATCGATGACCAGGCCGTCGCCGTTACTGGAGACCTGGATGACCTCACCCTTGGTGAGGAAGATGCCGGGATCCTGCTGGATGCTTTTGTAGAAATTCTCGTTGAGGCCGGGGGTCCGCATGTGCTGGTAGAACACATAGGCCTTGCCGTCCTCGTAATCCTCGCGCACATACTTGGCCTGTTTCAGGGAGACCATGCTGGTCACGGCGCCGGCGTAGGAGAAGTCGGCGTCGCCCGCCTCGCCGCCGGGGCTCTGAATGAAGACGACGGACTTGGCGGGCTTACCGTCCGAAGGCCGCTTGACAGGGCCTGCGGCGGCAAGCTCCTCGAACCTGGCGTTGGTGACGACATCGGGGATCTCCCCATACCCTAAATTGGCAAACTCGCCGTCGGCGGGTTTGTAGGGGCGCCATCCGGCGGCCAGCACCACGGCCCCGAACTTCTCACCGTTGGGGTCCAGGGTCAGGATATCCTTCCGCCCCTTGTTGTATTCCATATACCGTTCATGAATCGTTTCGACGTCGAGCTCCTTGCCGCTTTCGTCGACCTTCATCTCGTCCGGAAGGGGATAAGGCACGTCGAACTCGATCTTTTCGCCGGGCTTCTTGAAAGTCACCGTGAAATCTCCGGGCTCCCCGGCGATGCGCGCCACCACGGTGTTGGTCTTGACCGTGATGTTGGGGTGTTTTTCAAGCGCATCGATCCTGCCCTGGATAATGGGGGGAATCAGGCTGTCGTAAGGCTCGCCTACGGGGGTCTGTTTCCGGACCTTGGCGGCATATCCGCCGAGGTAGGATTCTTTTTCGACGACGGTGACCTCATAGCCGGCCTTGGCCGCGTCCACCGCAGCGGATATGCCGGTGATGCCGCCGCCGATGACGAGGATTCGCTCACTGAAATTGTCCTGCTTGTAGGCCTCGGGAAGCTTGACCTTTTCGACCCGGGCCATCCCCATACGAATATAATCCTCGGCCATCATCTGGACGCGGTCGAAATTGTCCTCGTCTTCCTTCTCTTCATCGGTAAGGGCCGGAAACTGATCCCGGGGATGGGACCAGACCACCCCTTCCCTGATATTCACCCGGTCGACGATGCAGCCGTCGAACCGGAAGGTGTCGAAATTGACGCGGCGGGAACAGGCCGCCAGGACCAGGGTGTTGGTACCGTCTGCAATGTCCTTCTTGAGCAGTTCGACACCCTCCTTGCCGCAGAAGCAGGGGTGCGTCTTGACCGGCAAGCCTTCATCCTCCGGCACAGCGCAGAGTGATTTAACATCCAGGGCTTCCCCGATTCCACAACCTGTGCAGATATATACACCGTACTTTTTATCCATGGATATCCTCCTGATTTCAGTCGTCGGTTACCCGTCGCCCGCCGGCATCGACAATGCCCCCGGGACGAATTTCCGATTCCTGTTCGCTGGTCACCGTTATTTGTTCACCAGGGTTTGAATCGCTTTCAGTGCCGTTCCGGTGGCATGTTGATTGGCCGACGTCACGTCAAAGGGCTTGGCTGCGCAACCGGTACCGAACATGCCGCCTTTTTCGAAATCGTTGATGATGAACCCGTCCGCGTTGTACTTCAGATCCGCCGGCAGCTTGATGTTGGCGGCCGTCGGCTGCATGCCCGTGGCCAGCACGACCATGTCGACGGTTTGATGAATTTTTTCGCCGGTGACGGCGTTTTCCGCGACAACGGTGATATTCCGGGTGTCGGGATCCTCGCTGACTTCGGCGACCTTACCCTTGATAAAAAAGACATTCTCGTCCGCCTTGACCATGTTGTAGAATTTTTCATACCGCTGACCCGGGGAACGGATGTCGATATAGAAGATGTAGATTTTGGCGTCGGGATACAGGGCTCGGACATAGGTGGCCTGCTTCAGGGAGGCCATGCAGCAGATATAGGAACAGTAGGGAAGATGATTTTCGTCCCGGGAGCCGGCACACTGGACAAAGGCGATGGATTCGGGGGCCTTGTCGTCGGAGGGCCTCAGGATCTTGCCCTTGGTGGGGCCGTTGGGCGCCGCCAGGCGTTCGATCATCATGTTGGTGACGATGTTCGGGTACCGACCGAACCCGAGGTTGTCGATCCGGTTGGCATCGTAAGGCTCCCAACCCGTGGCCCACACGACGGAACCGACACTGAGGGATATGGTTTTCGCCTCCATATCCAGCTCCACCGCATCATATTTGCAGGCGGCCTTGACCTTTTTGGCATCTTCGGTGCCGATGATCCTGGGCGAAATGACGTACCTGGCCGGAAACGCCATTTCATGGGGGAGATAAGCCCCCTTGATGCGATCCATCCCGAAATTGAAGTCATTGGGGACTTCGGTCTCGCAGGCCTTGCCGCATTCCCCGCAGCAGGTGCAGTTGCTGTTGACGTATCGGGGGCTCAGCTTTACATCGACGGTGTAGTTTCCGGGATTGCCGCTCACCTTTTCCACCTCGGCCAGCGTGAACACCTTGATGTTCGGATTGTCCTTGATCCGCCTGAAATTGATCTCGAGTCCGCAGGTCGGAGGACATAGCTTGGGAAAATACTGGTTTAATTGCGCCACTCGACCGCCCAGGTATGGGTTCTTCTCGATGATGAATACCTCATACCCCACTTCGGCAGCTTCGAGGGCCGTCGTTAACCCACTGATCCCACCGCCAACAACCATAATGCTTCCGCTACCAGGGGCTTGTTTGTCTACCGTCATGCTATCCCTCCGTGCATCATAATGTTTGTGTGATTAAAGTAAGGTTGCATAAATGTTCCATCCTAATCAAATACCGGGTGTTAGGAGTTATGTGCCGGCAACGTCCGGTTCTCGATGCATCTTTCGATGCGGGCACATAACGCCTGACACATGCGTCGTCACATCTTAACAAAAACCTCCGGGCATTCGAAAACACCCGGAGGTTTCGGTTCAATCTCTATTGGATATCGGAACTCCTGAGCATTCCGGTCTCCGCATCAATTAATCGGGAATGATCTTGATGTATTCTTTCTTGAAGATATCCCATTCCTTCTTGGCCGGATCGTACTTGGAGTTGACGAAGCAGAACCAGTTTTCATCATCCTGACCCGGGAAGTCGGCCTGATAGTAGAAGCCGGGGTAACGGGTCTCTTTACGGAACTGGATGTGACGCAGGTGAGCCTCGACGGTCCAGATACGATGCTCGATCTCCCAGGCCCTCATGAGCTCGTGGAGGTCGCCCGCTGCCAGCTTCTCACAGTCCTCGCGCATGGTCTGGAGCAGATCCATGACCACTTCCAGCATCTTGCTGGAGGTCTGGTAGAAGGTCGCGGTGCCGGCACCGTACTCGTGGGTCGCCTTCATCAGTCGGTACATCATTCCATTGGGCTTGATGTATGCCGGGTTGATGTCGATGGCGGTGGTGTAGTTGCAGTTGTCCAGGAAGGTGCGGACCGGCTTGTAGACCAGGTCGACCAGCTCTTCCTTGGACTGTTTCAGGGTCGGTTTGAAGTCGGCGTTGTCGCGCACGAACTTGGCCATGGCCTTGGCGGCCATGCGGCCCTCGGCGTGGGAGCCGGAGGAGAACTTATGGCCGGAGCAGCCGACGCCGTCACCGGAGGTGAACAGACCGTTGACGGTGGTCATACGGTTGTAAACCTTGCCCTTGTATTTGATCTTGTAGGCTTCCGGCACCCAGTCGAAATCGGGGCCGGAGGTCCAGAGACCGCAGCAGCCGGAATGGGAACCCAGCAGGTAAGGCTCGGTGGGCATAACCTCGGAGTTCTTCTTCTCGGGCTCGGTGTTGGTGGCGCACCAGAGGTTGGCCTGGCCGCAGGTCATGTCGAGGAAGTCTTCCCAGGCTTCGGACTCGAGGTGCTTGAGTTCCTTCTTGTCCATGGTCTTGCCGAGTTCGGCCAGAGCGGTGACGGTGTCCATGATGATGGGGCCGCGGCCTTCCTTCATCTCGAACAGCATCAGGTGGTTACGCAGACAGGTCGGGGTGATGGCGGCGGTTCCGTAAGGCGCGTATTTCTCGAGCTCGGACTTGGCGGCGGCGCTGCCGGCAAAGGCTTCGCCCAGACCATTGAGGGTTTTGGCCTTGAACAGGAGGAACCATGCACCGACCGGGCCGTAGCCGTCTTTAAAACGGGCCGGGGTGAAACGGTTTTCCATCATGGACAGTTCGGCGCCGACCTTCATACACATGGTGTAGGTGGAACCGGCGTTCCATACGGGATACCAGGCGCGGCCCTTGCCCTCGCCGACCGAACGGGGCTGGTAGATGTTGACGGCGCCGCCGCAGGCGACCATCATGGTATTGGCCTTGATGATATAAACCTTGTTCTCGCGAACGGAAAAGCCAACGGCACCGGCGATGCGGTTTTCTTCATTGGCGTCCAGCAGCAGCTCGACGATGAAGCAGCGTTCGATGATGTTGTCTTCACCCAAAGCCAGCTTCGCGGCCTCGGCGACGATTCTCTTGTAGGATTCGCCGTTGATCATGATCTGCCATTTACCGGTGCGGACCGGGGCGGCGCCGGATTTCAGCGTCCCCATCTTCTGGCCCTTCTTGCCGTCGAGGTTCTTTCCGTCCTCGGTCTTTTTCCAGATCGGCAGGCCCCATTCCTCGAACAGATGCACGGAGTCGTCGACATGGCAGCCCAGGTCGAAGATCAGGTCTTCACGAACCAGGCCCATCAGGTCGTTACGGACCATCCGGACATAGTCGTCAGGGGTATTGCTGCCGATATAGGTATTGATGGCCGAGAGGCCCTGGGCAACGGCGCCGCTTCTTTCCATGGCGGCCTTGTCGCAGAGAAGGACCTTCTTGTCGCCGGCCCATTTCTTGATTTCAAAGGCCGCGCCGCAAGCAGCCATACCGCCGCCTACGATCAGAATGTCAACTTCGCGCTCGTCAACTTCAGGATCCCTAACCGCTTTAAGCTCTCCCATCGGTTTGTTCGGTAATGCCATACTCCATACCTCCTTAAAGTATTATCAGAATTTTATGATTTTTTTACTTCCGATTACTGCCGTGTCACCCGTAACGACGGTGTGGAATTCCGACGTTAGACCGTGGCGATCGGCTTCTTCAGGGTGACGCCGTCCGTCTCTTCGGTGGCGAGCAGCTCGCTGTCGAGATCCTTGCCCTTCAGGTCGGCGTATGCATTGGCGGCGCCTTCGGGAGTGGTACGGATGGGGAATTTGAAGCGTTTGATAACACCATTTCTGAACTTACAGGTCCACATGACGTCTTCGGTACCCATCATCGGCATAATGGAGCTTCCCAGGGGCACGAAATCGGCATAGCCTCTGACCTCGATGGCCTGAGTCGGGCAGATTTTCACGCAGGAGAAGCATTCCCAGCACTGATCGGGCTCCTGATTGTAGGCTTTCATTGCGTTGGGATCGAGAACCATCAGGTCGTTGGGGCAGATGTACATACACGCGGTCTTATCTCCACCCTTGCAGCCGTCACATTTTTCCTGAATTACAAAACTTGGCATTTACAATACCTCCTACAGTTAGCGTTTGGTGATGGTAAAGGTCTAACAACCTAAATCAGATGTGTTGCAACTTAAGCTGTCTGCACCTCCCTTCCTACCTGTGGCCAAAAAGCTGACTTTGGACCATTTCTCAAAAAAATTACCGACTTGCCTATGTCAAAGACTTACTGCCTGTGAGATCCCAAATTGCTTAACTATGTCAAATCCATCCCGGTGTAAACAACTTTCTTCGAGCGCCGATGTTTTTATCGACGGTTTCCCGACCCGGGATACGGCGCCGGAGTATCCGGCGGCGGCGCTTACGCTGGTGTTGAAAGCTGAAAGCCGACCTCTTGACAAGGTTTCTGACCTAACACCCTTTAAGGCGCTTGTCAACCTCTTTTGAAGGGGTGCGCCGTGGGTCCGCTTCAGTCTGGTTAATATTTCAACCTTCGACTTTCATGATGGTGACCGGATAGCGGTGCCGGGAGGATACGGCCTATGAAAGTCGAAAGTTGAGTTAAAAAGTTGAGTTAATATGATTTCATCCGGATCGGCGGTGCCGTTTTCACGCGGGTTTTGGGTTGACAATCCCGGCGAACCGTATCAAGCTGAACCTGACAGGGATAACCCCGCGCCAATCACGATGGAGAGATACGATATGGAAAATGAATGGATTCCACTGTCCCCGGACGACGCCTTCACCTTCGCCTGCAGGCCGGGGGGCGTCTGCTTCAACGACTGTTGCCGGGACCTCAACCAGTTTCTGACCCCCTATGACATCCTGAGGCTCAAAAACCGCCTCGGCCTCCCGTCCGATGTCTTCCTCGAACGATACACCGTCACACACATCGGTCCAGAAACCGGTCTTCCGGTCGTCGTTCTGCGCCAGGATTCCGCATCGGGCATGACCTGCCCCTTTGTCAGCGACAAGGGATGCACCGTTTACGCCGACCGCCCTTCCTCGTGTCGTGCCTATCCCCTGGCACGCCTCGCGTCCCGATCCCGGGAGACCGGACAAATAACGGAGCGGTATGCCCTCATCCGGGAGCCCCACTGCAAGGGCTTCCGGGAGGGAGAGCGTCGGACCGTTCGCGGGTGGATCGAGGAGCAGGGGCTGCCGGTCTACAACGAGATGAACGACCGCCTGATGGAAATTATCGGTCTCAAGGCCCGGTGCCACCCCCAGCCGCTGGATGTCCGGGAACGGCACCTCTTTCACCTGGCCGCCTACGATCTCGACGCCTTTCGCCGGCAGGCGGTCGAAAACGACCTGTTGAAGGATCTCGCCTCGCTTCCCCACGGGCCGGCCGTCGCCGACATCGACGACGAGACCCTGCTTCGCTTTTCCCTCGACTGGCTGAAGCGGACCCTTTTCCTTCAGGCGGGAGGCGGAACGTCATGAGCCTGGCCGGGAAGACGGCGCTGGTGCTCGGCGCGGTCAAGGGCATCGGAAAAGGCGTGGGTCTGGCGCTGGCCGATGCCGGAGTCCGGCTGGCCCTGACTCATTACGACTGGGAAGAGAGCCTGGACGCCATGCGTCGGGATTTCGCCGCCTCGGGTGCCGACCACCTGATCCTCCGGACAAACCTTCTCGACACCGATACGATTTCCGAGATGGTGGACCGGGTGATCGACCGTTTCGGGCGGCTCGACATCCTCGTCAACAACATCGAGCGGGGCGGCTGGCCCATCGTTCACGGCGCCTACACCCGGGACCAGTGGGATCTGGAGATGGCCACGACCCTCCGGGCCAAGCAATGGGTTTTCACCGCGGCTCTCCCGCATCTCAAGGCCTCGGGCGACGGCGTCGTCGTCAACATCTCATCGATTGCGGGAATCGTCGGCAGGTCGGGCCCGACCGCCTATATCTTCAACGAAGGGTATTCCGCCGCCAACCGGGGCATCTCTCTTCTGACGGAGACCTGGGCCCGGCTCGGCGCCCCCGAGGTTCGGGTGAACGAGATCATGCTGGGCATCTTCGACACCCGACATGCCCGGGAAACCCGGGGATGGGGGCTGCTCACCGAAGCCCGGAAGCGGGCGATCCTCGACCACACCCTCCTGGGACGGACGGGTGTCGTCGACGACATCGCCAAAGCCGTGATCTTCATCCTCCGGGACGCCCCCTTCATGACCGGGGCCGTTCTTCGTCTCGACGGCGGATATGTGCTCGGCGGCGAGGAAGTCGCCCCCATGCCGCCCGGCGTGGTATGATCGCCGCCCCCTGTTTCGACCTACCGGGGTCGGAAACGGGTGGGCGGCACCCCCCACAGGTAGAAGGCGATCCATTCGAAGCTCAGCTTCAGCAGCTCGATGTCGCTGCGCCGGTATTTCCGCTGGCGCTCCGGCCTGACCTTGTATCGCTTCAGAAAGCTGCTCCTGAACACAAAATCACGGAACGCATCGATGTTGTAGGCCGCCATGAAGGCCATCCTGGCCTTGGGGCCCCGGGGCCCTTCGGCACCCCAGGGGTTCGCCTGGAAACGGCGCCTCACCGAGGCCCATGCCAGGGTCATCTCGTTGTGGCGCGTCGCGTCCTGATCCTCGGCCCAGGACGCGACGGTCCACGTCCGGTCCTCGTGGCGCCCCAGACAGAAAGACGGAGGCCGGAACAGATGGATGCGCTCGGCGCGCCCGGTTCCGGCGTCGAACAGCACGCCCTGCTCCACGGGAAACGTCCGGCAGGTGTCGGGACGATCCGGATAGACCGAGCACCCGGCATCGGTCAGGAAGGGACAGGTTTTTTCCGCGTTGTCCGCCATGCGAAGCAGCACCTCGGGGAAATGGCTTCCGGGCCGGAGAACCACGTCGACGTAGCGCTCCAGAAACCGGTCCGAGGAGATGTCCAGGTTTTTCCGGAGCCGAACCACGTCGTAGGGGTACAGAAAGAGGTTGAGGTTCCGGCAACAACGGTTGAAACAGCCCACCTTCGGATGGCAGGCAAACGAGAAACGATCCTCCCCGCCAAGACGTCTGCCGGGAAGATCTTCAAGGGATTCCGGGTCGATATGCTTCATGACGGCCGATCCTCGAAGGTCGCGATCATGTCCGCGACGGTCATTTTCAGTTTGACGGTGATCCCCGCGGCCTGCCTCAGTTCGTTTTCCAACAGCGCCATGGCCCTGTAGAACGGCGTCCGATCGAACCGGAAATCATCGCGCCCCGCCGCCCGGCGCGAGAAGACCGCGCATCCCGGCGACCGGAAGGCCGGCCGGCCCGGCGGATGAACCTCGTGGGCAATGCCGTGGAGGCGGCAGATCATGGGGCGGTAATCGTAAAGCCGGCACCATCCTTCCCCGTTCAGGGGGCACATGATCCGGGGAGGAGCGCCTTCTTTTTCGGCGGCGGCCGTCTGTTGCCGCGCCAGATCCGCCCGCTCCCGGATCTCCTCCCGCAGGGCGTCGGGAAGGCGGCGAAACCCTTCCCGGAGATACCGGTGTTCCAGGTGAGTGTGGTGAAAAAAACGGGTGAGGCAGCAGTTGTCCTCACAGCCGCGGCAATGAAACCCGTAGTGATCCGCCGCCTTTCGATAGGCGGCGTCCATATCGGCATAAAGGGTTTTCAGCCGCCCGATGAAGGGGGCCGTAATGTCCGGGGTCGGGGTCATGGCATATCCTTTAATGCGGTCATACGAGAGGGCTGGGGAAAAACAACCGGGAATAGAGGTTCATGGCGTACCGGTCGGTCATGCTGGCAATGAAGTCGCACACCACGCGCTCGTAGGGCTGACCATTGTTCATCAGATTCCGCATCTCGAGGTTGAGGAGTTCCCGCTCCAGCTGTGAGGGATTTTCCAGATAAAAGGCGTAGAGCTCCGACAGGATCTTCTTCGCCTTGACGAATTCCTTGTGGACCTTGGGGGACCGGTAGACGTTGTCATAGAGGAACCGGCGCAGCTCCGCCATGGCGTCGTGAACCTCCTGGCTGTTGCTGAGGATCAGACGGTCGTCTTCGACCCGGCTGGAAAAAATGAGGTCCCGCATCATGGCCGTGGCCCGATCGGAATGGGTCCGCCCCAGGACCCTCACGCAGAACTCGGGAACCTGACTCTCGTGAATGACTCGGCTTCTCATCGCATCCTCGAGGTCGTGGTTGAGATAGGCCATGATGTCGGCGATCCGGACGATCTGGCCTTCGGCGGTGCAGGGCGCATCCTCCGGGTCGTCGGGAATGATCTTGCCGTACCCTTTGGAATGTTTGAGAATGCCGTCCCGGACCTCGTAGGTCAGGTTGAGGCCGAGCCCCTGGTTTTCGAGAAAGTCCACCACCCGGAGGCTCTGTTCGTTGTGGGCGAAGCTGTGGGAAAAGATCTCCTTGAGAGCCGTCTCCCCACCGTGCCCGAAGGGGGTGTGGCCAAGATCGTGACCCAACGCGATGGCCTCGGCCAGATCCTCGTTCAGATACATCGCCCGGGCAATGGTCCGCGCGATGTGGGCCACCTCGAGGGTATGGGTCAGACGGGTCCGGTATTGATCCCCCAGGGGGGACAGGAACACCTGGGTCTTGTATTTCATTCGCCGGAAGGCATTGCTGAAGACGATCCGATCACGATCCAGCTGAAAGGCCGTCCGTATGGATCGCAGGGGCTCCGGCCGAACCCGACCCCTCGAGCGGGAACTCAGACACCCGTGGGGGGACATGAAACGCCGTTCCCGTTCCTCGAAGTCCTCACGAATAGACATCGTCGATCACTCCATACCCGTCATCATTAACGCTTATTCGACTCTCGGAAGCCGGTGACGCCGGAGAAGGACTCTCGCCCCATCCCGTTGTCTCAGGCGGAGCGGCTGAAGGCGAAAAACCCGATGGGTGACGCCGCGGCAGACGGCGTTTTGAGATTCCGGCAGCCCCGGCTCCCGACGCTGCCGTCTTCAGCCGTTTTCCGCAGGGCATCGCGAACGTCGACATTTGCGCTGTCATTTGCGTTATCTTAAATGGGGACTATTGACGATTCCGCAAAAAAAGGTTTTATTTTATCCACAGCCATACTAAATTGTAAAGGACTATTTGGCCCGGGGACGCGGCGGACAATATGTCGCAAAACGGCTGGAGAGGACGCATGGAGGCAACGATGACGGGACACCATCTCATACTGGGCGAATTGACCGACGCGGTCACGGGGGAGGTGCTGGCGGACAGTCACGATGAACGGTATCGACAGAAGGTCGCGCGTATCCTTCTGTCGGAGAAGGGGTACGTCAAGGCCGAGATCACCCCGCGAGTCCCCCTGACGGCGATCGCCGGAAAGCGTCGGGGGAAAATCCGCGTCGCGTTCGCGGTGTCTGTCGACGGCCGGATCGGCATGATCATCCAATACGGCCCCGGCTCCCTCGTCACCCGCCACCGACCGGCCCTGGCCATGTCGCGGCTCCTCGCGGACTACCAGATTCCCGTGGCGGTCGTGACCAACGGAGAAGACGTCGACGTGCTGGACGGTTTCTCGGGAAACATCGTGGGCCGGGGCTTCGACGCCCTCCCTGCCCGGGAAGCTCTCGGAAAAATCGTCGCCGGGTCCGCCTTCACCCCGATTTCGCCCCGGCGGGCCGACCTGGAATCCCGGATCGTCTACTGCTACGAAATCGACGGCAGCTGCCCCTGCGACACCGACATCTGCCGGTTGGACGAGACTGATGAAGACTGAAGGGGCATAAAAGCCCCGTTCGTCACGCTTGCACCCCTTCAGCCTTCAGTCTTCAGCCTTCAGCCTGTTTTGAAAGGACCCCCCGTATGAATCATCGCTATTTCATGGAAAAGGCCCTGGCTCAGGCCCGGTCGGCCCTGGATCGGGGAGAGTTCCCTGTTGGGTGCGTCATTGTCCATGAAAACGAGATCATCGCCGTCGGCGCGCGCGAGGGCACGGCAGGCGGCGGCGTCAACGAAACCGATCACGCCGAGATGGTCGCCCTCCGCCGCCTCGACGCCCTCGGGATCCAGGCCCCCAGGGAGCGGCTCACCCTTTATTGCACCATGGAACCATGTCTGATGTGTTTCGGTGCGATTCTCATCGCGGGCATCGGGGCCGTGGTCTGGGCTTACGAAGACGCCATGGGCGGCGGCACGGGATGCGACCGCTCGACCCTTCCCCCCCTCTACCGCGACCGGCGGATCACTATTGTCTCCGGGGTTCTTCGTTGCGAGAGCCTCGCGCTGTTCCAGGCTTTCTTCCGGGATCCGGCCAACGCCTACTGGTCGGGAAGCTTCCTGGCCCGGTATACCCTCGCCCAGGCGGCCGGGGGCTGAGGACCGGTGCAGCGGCATCCCCTTCAGTTTTCAGCCTGATCTCACTCCCGGATACGGGCCTTCAGTTCCCGAATCAACGCCGAACAGACCTGGCTCGCATCAGCCACCACCGCGACGTCCGCCATCTTCATCATGGTCGCGTGGGGATTCTTGTTGACGGCGATGATGAAATCGGCGCCGGAGAGGGCGGCGGTATGCTGGATGGCGCCGCTGATGCCGAAGGAAAAAAGGATCTTGGGCCGAACGTGCCGACCCGCCTGCCCCACCAGGGCGTCGTGGCCGGCCCATTTGGCATGGACCACCGGCCGGGTTGCCCCCACCTCCCCCTCCATCAGCCGCGCCAGGTCGAAAAGCTTCTTGAATTTGGCCCTGGTGCCCATCCCCCTGCCGCCGCAGATGACGACGTCCGCCTCTTCCAGGCACTGAGTCCTCTGGGGAAGCCGCTGGGCGGAAATCAGCCGGACCCGGGGAACGGGAAGATCTTCGGGAAGCGGCAGCCGGACCACCCGGCCCCGGGCCGTGTCGTCGTGGGGGATCTCCTGGAAGGTTCCGGGTCTGACGGTGGCCATCTGCGGCCGGGCGTCCGGGGTGACGATATCGGCGATGAGGTTCCCGCCAAAGGAGGGCGCCGTCTGGACCAGGAGGCCGTCCTCGTCGATCCCGAGGTCGATGCAGTCCGCAGTGAGCCCGGTTTTCAGCCGTTTTGCAAGAACCGGAGCGAATTCACGGCCGAAATCGGTAGCCCCGACAAGGAGAATTCCGGGGGCGTGAACCGCGGCGAGGCGGGCCGTAAGATCGGCGTAGCGCTCGACATTGTAGTCCTTCAGGACCGGATCGTCCATGACGTAGACGGTCTGGGCCCCGTGTGCGATGTATTCCCCCACGTATTCTTCCAGCTCATGGCCCAGAATCACGGCGCAGACCTCGGCGTCGAGGGCGGGGGCGAGATCCCTGGCCCTGGACAGGAGCTGGAGCGTCACCCGATTCTGGAAATAATTCCGATAGTCGCCGAACACCCATATATTCTTCCCGGATTCAGTCATTGTCTTCCCGTCCGTCTACGGCTGCATGCTCATGGGGATTGAGGTCCTTGCCGAGGGCCGCTCCGATCCGGTCTCCGAACCGCTCGAAGAGCGCGTCGACCACCTTTTTGGGCGACCCTTTCAGAACCACGTTTTCTTTCTGGGCCACTGCGGAATAGACCTTGTGAATCCGCGTGGGCGAGGCCTTCATGCCGACGCTCACGGGGTCGAGCCCCAGGGCGTCGCAATCCAGGGTCTGAATCTCCACCTCGCCGAAGGCGTCCTGGAGCCCGCTCATGGAGACATACCGGGGCGTATAACGCCGGGTGGTGATAGTGACCAGACCGGGCAGGTCCATCTCCAGGGTTTCCAGAAAATCGTCGGCCTCCCGTCGCATGCAGAGGGTCCGTCCGTCGATCTCCAGATGCTCCACATAGGCCACCCCGGGCACGTCCAGCTCCTGAGCCAGCTGGGGCCCCACCTGGGCGGTCTCGCTGTCGGTGGTGTAACACCCGCACAGCACCAGATCGAAATCCGGACAGGTTTGTTCGATGGCCCTGGCGAGGGTGAAGGAAGTGACGTCGGTATCGGCCCCGGCCATCCGGGGATCGGACAGGAGAACGCCGCCGTCGGCGCCCATGGCGACGGCTTCGTGAAGGATTTCCCGGGCGGCGGGAGGCCCCATGGTGACGGCGGTGATCCGCCCCCCCCACTGATGCTTGAGCTGGAGGGCGGCCTCCAGGGCGTGTTTGCAGGCAGGATTCATCATGCCCGCTGCCAGTTCCCGTTTCAAGGTCCCCGTCCGGGCGTCCCAGGGAAGCTCGGAAACCTTGGGGACCTGTTTCATGCAGACTATGAGTTTCAACATATCTCTAATCGACAGGGTATAGGTAAAGGGGGGTTCGCCCTCAGACGGGCTGGGACAACACCGATCGGGAGATGACCATCCGCTGGACCTCGCTGGTCCCTTCATAGATTTCGGTCACCTTTGCATCCCGAAAATAGCGCTCGACGTCGTATTCCTTGCTGTAACCGTAACCGCCGTGAATCTGGACCGCCCGATCCGCCGTGCGCATCGCCAGGCGGCTGCAGAAAAGCTTCGCTTTGGCGGCTTCGGGCCCGAAAGGCCGGCCGGCATCCTTCTGCGCACAGGCACGGTAAAGCAGAAGGCGCCCCGCGTCGATTTCGGTGGCCATATCCGCCAGATAATTCTGAATGGTCTGAAACGCGGCAATGGGCTTGCCGAACTGTTGCCGCTCTTTAGCGTACCGAACCGATGCATCGAAGGCCGCCTGGGCGATGCCCAGGGCCTGGGCCGCGATACCGATCCGCCCGGTGTCCAGAGCTGAAAGACCGATCTTGATGCCGTCCCCGGAGCGGCCCAGACGGTTCATTTCCGGCACGCTGCAGTCCTCGAAGAAGAGAGAGGAGACCGGATTCGCCCGCATGCCGCAGAGGTCCTCTATTTCACCCACCGAAAACCCGGGGGTACCCTTTTCCACGATGAAGACGTCGGCTCTGCGGCGGGGGTCTTCCGGATGGGTCACGGCGAAAATCAGCGCCGTCCCGCAAACGCCGCCGTTGGTAACGAATATCTTGGTACCGTTGATAACGTAGCCGCCGTTTTCCCGCTGGGCATGGGTTTCCACTCCGCCCGCATCGGAGCCGGCATTGGCCTCGGTCAGGCAGAAAGCCCCGATGCGCTCGCCGCCGGCCAGCGCCGGAAGAAAGCGGCGCTTCTGGGCTTCAGTGCCGAACATGACGATGGGATAGGCGCCGACGCTGTTGTGAACCGTCACGCAAAGCCCCAGGGCCGCGCTCACCCGGGACAGCTCCTCGATGACGACGGCGTAACTGACGGCGTCAAGGCCGGCGCCGCCGTAGGCTCTTGGGATCTGAAGGCCGAAGAAGTTGAGGGGCCGCATCTTTTCCACGACTTCCCAGGGAAACCGGGCCTCCCGGTCCAGGTCGTACACCAGCGGCGCGATTTCGGCCTCCGCGAACTCCCGGACCGTCCCGCGAACCAGCCTGTGCTTCATGCAGGGATTAAAATCCATGATATCATTATTGGTTTTGGGGTTATGACGTCTGTTCGGAAAGTGGTAACATCGGATCTTTATCCCTGTCAAGCGGAATGGCGCGGATGGACCCCATCGGACCGCAACAAATTTTACACCCTGTAAAGGATTTCGACACCCGGACGTCCCGCCGGCCTCGGCACGTCCGCCCCCATCGGGGTATCGCAATGGATCTCAACCGGTTAAGTACGGGACATTATGAGCATTCATTGGCACGGACTTTGCTGATTTTACCTTACATTCCTGCAAAGGAACAGCGACCGGACCCAATCGTCCCGTCATTCCAGAACACCCTGTGCCTTCAGAGGGATATCGTTGAAATCGTCTCTACACATATTGGTTGCCGACCGGAACCCACACGTGCGGGAATTCATCAAACGCGAGATGGCCGCCGAGGGGCATCGTATCGATATCGCGGAAAACGGCAGGGAACTCCTGAAGCGGATCTTCCGCGATGACACCATCGATCTCCTGATCCTGGACCCCGACCTTCCCGACGCCCAGGAATCCGCCCTGCTCACCAAGCTTCAGGATCGTCTCCCATACATCCCGGTGGTGTTTCACACCTTTCTTTCAGATTATCAGAACCGCCTCGACATCGTCAATGCCCTCGGCTATGTCGAGAAAGGCGCCAGAAGCATCGAGCATCTGAAACGCATCATTTCGGATTTTCGCAAAAATACGGGTCCGTCGACACTTGACGCCGTCAGGAAAAGAAAGCAGCCCGGCAAATGAAATTTCCCAAGCGACATCGGCGCTCCGAAAGCGGCTATTATCAATCGTTAACCCGCTGGATGGCCCTGATCATCATCTTCGTCTCCATCACCCCCGTGATCCTGGTCAGCGGTTTCATCCTGAACGCGTTTCGAAACTCCTATCAAGCCAAGATCTACGACCACCTGGGCGAGTTGGTGCTGAAAAAAACACAGAACATCGACAGCTTTTTATGGGAAAAACTGAGCGACATCCGGTATGTGGCGGCATCGACCCCCTTTGGAGAACTGACCCGGGAGGCGGTCATCCAGGAAAAACTGCGACACCTCAGGCGGGAGTTCGACACCGTCTTCGAAGATCTGGGCGTGGTGAACCACGAGGGCGTCCAACTCGCCTACTCCGGACCCTTCGAGCTGGAATACGCCGATTACTCCGAGGCGGAATGGTTCAAATCGGCCATACAGACCCGTTATTACATCAGCGACGTCTTCAGCGGGCTTCGGGGAAAACCCCACTTCATCGTCGCCGTCCGAAACATGCATGACGGAAAGCCGTGGATCCTCAGGGCGACCCTCGATTTTCTCTCCTTCAACACCCTGGTGGAGCGGCTTCGGATCGGCCAGACGGGTTTCGCCATCATCCTCAACAAGTACGGCGAATACCAGACCAAACCCTTCTTCGAAAACATCGAAATCAACAACAAGAACCTCTATCAGTTCATGAAACAGGCGGACCCCACCCCCAAGGGCATTCACATCGTGGAGCGCGCCGGATCCGACGGCCGCCGGAAGATCTATGTGGGATCCTTTCTCAAGGATGACGATTGGCTTCTGGTCTACCAACAGGACAAGGACGACGCCTTCGCGGACCTCCGCCACACCCAGGACATCGCCGTCATCATCATCGTCGTCAGCACCCTGGCCGTCATTGCCGTTGCCGTGATGCTCTCCATGAAAATGATCCACCGCATCAGCGTCTCCGACAAGGAAAAGGAGATCATGAACCAGCAGGTCATCGAGACCGGCAAACTGGCGTCCATCGGCGAACTGGCATCCGGCATCGCCCACGAGATCAACAACCCCGTCGCCATCATGGTGGAGGAGGCGGGATGGATCGAGGATCTCCTCATGGAGGAGGATCTCCACCAATGCAAGAACCTCGAAGAGTTTCAGCGGGCCGTCGGCCAGATCCGTCTGCAGGGCAAACGCTGCAAGGAGATCACCCACAAACTCCTCAGTTTCGCCAGAAAAACCGATTCATGGGTGCAGGACGTACAGATCAACGACCTCGTGGAGGAGGTGGTCAACCTCTCGTCCCAGAAGGCCAAATACACCAATGTCGACATCGTCACCCGTCTCGACCCGAACCTTCCGGCCATCCGGGCGTCCTATACGGAAGGACAGCAGGTTTTGCTGAACCTGATCAACAACGCCCTCTACGCCCTCGAATCGAAAAACGACCGGGGCCGTATCGAGATCAACACGAAACTGGCGGACGACCATATCGTCATCGACGTCATCGACAACGGCAGCGGTATCCCCGCGGCCGTCATCCCGCGGATATTCGACCCCTTCTTCACCAGCAAACCGGTTGGAAAGGGAACCGGACTGGGTCTGTCCATCTGTTACGGCATCATCAAGAAGCTGGGCGGAGAGATCACCGTCGACAGCGTCCTCGGCGAAGGGACCCATTTCCAGATCCGGATCCCTTCGGAAAACCCCGGGACGCCCCTTTCCGGTGACACGTAACAAAAACGACAACCCCGCCCGGGCACGGGCAAAAACCCGTCACCCGGTTCACGATAAAACTCAGGAGGAGAACATCATGACGAATTGCACGTTTCTGTCGGCCGGCGGCATCCCGGGAAAGAAAACACCACGACACGCCACCCGGGAACCGCTCTGCATTACCCGATTCAGCCCCGTTCGACATGCCTCCCGGGCGCTTCGGAGACGCAGGGCATGCCGAACGGTCGCCGGCAGCCGTTATTGAACGCGCGGCAGGGAGAAAGAAATGGCCCATAACGCGACAACAAAACCGTCGGAGACCCCTCCGACGATCCGGCTCCTCCTGGTGGACGACGAGGTGGGATATCTCAATGTCCTCTCCAATCGGCTCGCCAGGCGAGGACTCGACGTCGTCAAGGCCCGCAGCGGATCCGAGGCCATCCAGGCCGTCCGGAAACGGGATTTCGACGTCGTCGTGCTCGACCTTCTGATGGAGGACATGGACGGCATCGAGGTGCTCAGGATCCTGAAGAAGATGGATCCCGGCCTGATGGTGGTCATGCTGACCGGGCACGGTTCGGAGCAGGCCTCGAAGGAGGGCATGCGTTACGGCGCCTTCGATTACCTGACCAAACCGTGCGAACTCGAGGAACTTCTGGAAAAGATACGGGAAGCCTACCGCAGGAAAAGTCGTCCCTGACGGCCGGGAGCGGTATTTCCCACGGCAATCATCAAGCGTCGACCATACCGAAACGTCCCGACGCCCCGTTCAACTGAAAACGCCCGGCCGACGGCAGCCGCCGGGGTTCCCCCGATCGGGGAAGGCCATCGGGTCGTTGCCCACTCAACAGCGAGGAAGTGACCATGCTAAAGAATAAGAACGTACAACTCGGATTTGCAATATTTCTCGGTTTAATCGTGCTTTTCCTGCCCAGACCCGAAGGGACTCAGTTCAGGGTTGTCGGCGACGGCGGCCGCCTCCTCATCGAACACCTCGCCCAGCACTTCTCCGTGGTGCCCGGCGAGGAGGGGACCGCCGACTACATCCTGAAGGCCCGCAATCCGGGTGCCCCGGAAGCCCGACAGGCCTTCATCGCCCAAAAGGCTGCGGCGCTCGACCTTCCGGAGATTCAGGTGGAATACGTCGACGGCCTCTCTCCCAAGGCCAAACGGTTCCTGGCGGTGCTGGTGGTCCTGGTCTTCATGTTCGTGGCCGAACCCATCCCTCTCGAGATCACCGCCATCTGTATCGGCGTTTTCCTCGTTCTCATGGGCATCTCCGACGTCAAGGAGGCCTGGGCCCCCTATATGCACCCCGTGGTCGTTTTCATCATGTGCTGCCTCATCTTCGCCATCTCCCTCGACAAGGCGGGCCTCACCAAACGCCTCGGCTATTTCATCATCAAGCAGGCCGGCGACTCCGTCACCCGCTTTACCTTCATCATCTCCATCGGACTGGGGCTCGGCTCGTCGGTGATGCACGACGCGGCCGCCTGCGCCGTCGGGATCGTCACCATGCTCCCCCTCATGCGGGCCGCGGGCATCGAACCCCACTCCAGAACGGCCAAGTTCATGATGCTTTCCCTGCCCTTCGCCTGCTCCGCCGGCGGCATGGGAACCCTCATGGGCGGCGGCCGGAACATGGTGGCGGCCGCTTTTCTAAAAGAGTTCACCGGCATCGAGATCACCTTCTTCGACTGGATCAAGTTCTGCATGCCGGCGGCCATCCTGACGGTTCCCGCGGCGGTGTTCATCGTTTATCTGGTCTATCGGCCGGATCCCAAAATCAAGCTTCCCCAGTTCGATGAGGCGCTCGGCCCCCTCACCCCCATGGAAAAGAAGACCCTCGCCATCATCGGGGCCACCTTTATCCTCTGGCTCACCAAGGGCGTTCACGGCTTCGACTATTCAGTCACCGGCATGCTGGGCATCGCCGGACTGGTCCTGGGCGGCGTGCTCAAGTGGGACGACATCCAGGAGAACATGGAATGGGGCACGGCGCTCTTCATCTTCGGCGGCGGGATCTCCCTGGGGCTCGCCATGGGATACTCGGGGGCGGCCGACTACTTCGCCCATCTCTTCTTCCCCCTGATCCAGGGGGGCGGCTGGTTCCTTCTTTTCGTGGGCGTCGGCGTGTTCGGGGCATTGGTCACCAACGCCATGGCCAACGTGGCCGCGGCAGCCCTGATTCTGCCCATCGTGATCCCCATGGCCCAGCTGGAGGGCGTCGACCCGACGGTCCTGGCCCTCTGCCTTGGGACGGCCACTTCCTTTGCCATGCTCCTGGTGATCGGCTGTCCTCCCAACGCCATCGCCTACAGCTACCGGTACTTCAAGGCCGCCGACCTGACCCGGGTCGGCCTGGTGGCCACGCCGGTTCTCCTGGCCCTCCTGATCCTGGTGGCGGCCACCTGGTGGAACATCCTGGGACTGGTGTAGGCTTTCATGGAATCGACACATGCCCTGGAAAATATCCGGATGCTCCTCGTGGAAGATGAGGCCTACTTCCGGAGCACCCTGAAAAAACGCCTTGAACGGCGGGGGATGACGCTCTTCGAGGCCGCCGACGGGGAAGCGGGCCTCGCCGCCCTGACGGAACACCCGGTTGACATCGTCATCACGGACATGAAAATGCCCGGAATGGACGGCCTTACGTTTCTCAAACGCGTCAAGGCGGATTACCCGGAAATCGAGGTCATCCTTCTGACGGGGCACGCCTCCACCACCGACGGCGTCGCCGGCATCAAGGCCGGCGCCTTCGACTACCTCACGAAACCCGTGGAGTTCGATCACCTGATGAGCAAGGTGGGACAGGCCTACGACCTGATTCTCCGTCGTCAGGCCCAGCGCAGGGAGGCCGAGCTCCACGAACGAATGGAACGGCAGATGGCCCTGACCGAACGGCTGGCCGCCCTGGGAACACTGGCCACCGGGGTGGCCCACGAGATCAACAATCCTCTGGCCATCATCCGGGAGTCGGCCGGCTGGATGGAGACGATCCTCAAAAAGCCTGAAATGGCTGATATGCCCCGAAAAACGGATTTCGAAAAAGGTCTCGACAAGATCGAGAAGGCCGTCGAAAGGGCCAGACGCATTACGCACCAGCTCCTGGAGTTCGTCCGAAAGCCGGACAAGAAAGCCGCGGAAACGGATCTGAAGGCCCTGATCGAGGAGTCCGCCCACCTGATCCACCGGGAAGCGGCCAACAAGGGCGTTGACATCGTCGAGGAACTGGATGAAAATGTGGGAACGATCATGAGCGATCCCTACCAGCTGCGCCAGGTCCTCCTCAACCTTATAACCAACGCCGTCCACGCCACGGAAAAAAGCGGAAGGATCACACTGGGTCTGGAAAATGCCCCGGGGGAATCGGTCCGGATCCGGGTGAGCGACACCGGATCGGGGATCGCCCCCGAAAACCTCGAAAAAATATTCGAACCTTTTTTCACGACCAAAAGTCCCGGCAAGGGCACGGGGCTGGGACTGTTTGTCACCCGGGGGATCGTCGAGCAACTGGGCGGCACCATCGAGGTGGAAAGCACCTTGAACGCGGGGACGACCTTCACCGTCACCCTTCCCCGATCCATCATACCCCGGGAGGCATCAGCGGAAGCGCCCAGAAAGCAGCGGCCGGGGATATTTCAAAAGATAACCCAAGCACTATCCAAGGAGACCCAACACCATGATCAAGATTCCGACCCGCATACTCGTCGTGGACGATGAAAAGGACTTTGTGGAAATGCTCTCCCTCAGGCTCGAGGAAACCGGGGAAAAGGTGACGGTTGCCTATGACGGCCAGGAATGCCTCGACATTCTTGCCCAGAAATCGAAAGAGATCGATGTGGTCATCCTCGACATCCGCATGCCGGGGATGGACGGCATCGACGTTCTTCGCGAGATCAAGAAGCGTTTTCCCTTGATCGAAGTAATCATGCTCACCGGCCACGGCACCACCGAAAGCGCTGTCGAGGGCATGAAGCTGGGCGCCTTCGATTATCTGCTCAAGCCGGCCGACTTCGAAGATCTTTCCAAAAAACTCGAGGGCGCCCGGAAACGGAAGGACGAACAGGAGGAACGTATCCGACGCGCCGAAGCCAAGCTGCTGGTCCGCAGAACCGGCGGCACGTGATGCCGGAAACCGCCTTTTTGCCGAGAGTCGGTTCTCCGTCGTCTTCTGGCCAAGGCTTTTTTCGAAAGGCCCCTGAAGGCTCGCCTTGCCTGAACCCCTCGATTCGGCTATATTTGCCGAAAAACGCCGATCGGATCCGGGGCCCTTTTCCGGGCGCCCGGGACCGCCGGCACGACCTTCGGAGCGGAAGGAGAGGGGTCAATGGGAAAACATCTGGTCCTGGTGGGGGGCGGTCACGCACATCTGACGCTCCTCACCCATTTTGACCGGTTTACCGGCGGCGGCTGCCGCGCCACCGTCATCAGCCGAAGCGCCTATCATTATTATTCAGGCATGGGACCGGGACTGCTGTCGGACGTCTATGCCCCTCAAGACGTCCGCTTTCACATCCGACGAATGACGGAGGATCGCGGGGGACGGTTTGTCGAAGACGGGGTGACGCGGGTGGACCCCGGGGCGAGGCTCCTGTACCGGCGGCACGGGGCACCCATCGCCTATGACGTCGTCTCCTTCAACACCGGCAGTTCGGTGGACTTCGACGCGGCCCGCAGCCTGAAGGCCCGATCGGTCTTTCCGGTAAAACCCATCGAGAACCTTCTGGCCGCCCGGGAGGCTGTTCGCAGACGTCTCAAGAGCGGCCCCCTGCGCCTCTGCGTGGCCGGCGGTGGTCCGGCGGGCATCGAGCTCTCGGCCAATCTGAGAAGCCTGGTCCGTCGGGAAGGGGGAGAGGCCGAGATCGTGCTGCTGGCCGGAAGCCGGCTTCTCTCCCATTTCCCAGGCCGCAGACTCAGGACGTGCGTCAAAAAGGAACTCCGCCGACAGGAAGTCACCATGGTGGAAGGTCTTCGTCTCGCAGGCCTGGACGACCAATCGGTGACGCTCTCCGACGGATCGACACGCCCTGTCGACCTTCTCCTCCTGGCAACGGGAACGCGACCGTCGCGCATTTTTCGGGACTCGGGCCTCCCTGTCGGCGACGACGGCGGCCTGTTGGTGGATGACACCCTCCGGGCCGTCGACCATCCCGAAATTTTCGGAGGCGGCGACTGCATCGCCTTCGGCCCCCGACCCCTTCCCAGGATCGGCGTCCATGCGGTCCGTCAGAATCCCGTCCTGCTGAACAACCTGACCGCCGCCTTGATGGACCGGGGCGCGCTCCAGCCTTACAAGCCCCAACGGTCCTGTCTGTTGATCCTCAATATGGGCGACGGCCGGGGGATCCTATTCAAAAACGGTATCGCATGGCGCGGCAGGTGGGCCTTCCGGATAAAAGACTGGATCGACAGGAACTTCATGAAAAAATTTCAGGTCAGCGGCGAAACCGGCTGACGGTCCGGCCGCCGCTGCTCCCATCCCCTTGAGAAACCTCAGGCCGTCTACGGCATGGACGCTTCGGAAGCGTCGCTCTCCACCGCGGCAACGCGGGTGGAGGAACACTGTCGCGGGGGCTTGTCCGCCGTATCCGGCACCCCGGCGATATCCTTCACAAGGGATGCGGCCATGAACAGCATCAGTATCATAAACGGGAACGACACCACGAACGCAACGGTCTGAATCGCTTTCAGCCCCCCGGCCAGGAGCAGCATGGCCGCGATGCTCGAGCAGACGAGCCCCCAGAAGACCTTCAAGCCGGTTTTGGGTTCCAGGCTGCCGCCGGAGGTCATCATCCCCACGACGAAGGTCGCCGAGTCGGCCGAGGTGATGAAAAAGATGGAAACGATGACCATGGAGAGCAGAGACAAAAACGCCCCGATGGGAAAATTGTCGAAAAGCGTGAAAATGGCGGTGGTCACATCCTTGAAGGTCGCGTCGGCAATGCCCGGGCTGCCGTTCAGTTCCATGAAAACGGCGGATCCCCCCAGGATATTGAACCAGACGGCGCAGAGCAGCGTCGGTGCCAGGAGCGCGCCCAGAACGAATTCACGAATGGTTCGGCCCCTCGAGATCCGGGCGATGAAGACCCCCACAAAGGGAGCCCATGTGAGCCACCAGGCCCAGTAAAAAAGGGTCCAGGCACCGGACCAGTCATACCCGGTGTGCTTTGCGACGGCGCCGTTGGCGTCCACGAAGAAACTGAGCCAGACGATATTCTGCAGGTAATTGCCCAGGGACTCGACGGCGCTGTTGAGGATGTAACGGGTCGGCCCCAGGAAAAGCACCAGCAGCATGAGTCCGAAAGCCAGGATCATATTGATGTTGCTGAGCCACTTGATGCCTCTGTTGATGCCGGTCACCGCGGATGTGATGAAGAGAATCGTTACCGCGACGATGACGAAGATGGAGACGGATACGCCGCTGCCGACCCCGTAAAGCAGGTCGAGGCCGGTGCCGACCTGCATGGCTCCCAGGCCCAGGGAAGTGGCCACGCCGAACAGGGTCGTCACGACGGCCACGGCGTCAATGACCTTCCCGGTCACGCCGCTCACGGCCTTCTCGCCGAGAATCGGCGTCAGGGTCGCGCTGATGAGGCCGGGATATCCCTTGCGGAACTGGAAGTAGGCCAGAACCATCGCCACCACGGCGTAACACGCCCAGGGGTGGAGCCCCCAGTGGAAGACCGCCGTCCTGAGGGCCTCCGCGGCCGCTTCGACGCTTTTAGGTTCGGCAAAGGGGGGGCCGGCGAAGTGATAGACGGGCTCGGCAACCCCCCAGAAAACCAGACCGATCCCCATGCCTGCGGCAAACAGCATGGCAAACCAGGCGGGAAGACTGAACTCGGGGTGTTCCTCATCTTTGCCCAGCCGGATCCTGCCGAAGCGGGAAAAAGCCATCACGAAACAGAACAGCACGAACCCGGCCACGCAAATCATGTAGGCCCATCCGAAATTGGCGATAAAAAACTTGAAGATGTGGTCGAAAACCGCTTTCATCTGAGAGGGCGATGCCATGGTCATAAAAACGAAGGCCAGGCAGCAGACCGCCGACACAATGGACACGGTCTTGTCGATGGTGTTGTCGTTCATTCTTCTTCCTTCCTGTAGCAAAATCACACGCATTCGCACGGCGTCGAAAATCGGCGGTACCTTTCGGATGAAAGGCGTTCAGGAAATCCGCCTCCTGTCTCCGAAGAGCCGGATCTCCGGATGCGTCGGCCTCGGCCGGAAGAATTTGCAGGGAAGATCGGCAAGCGCCGGTTGAAACATCGCGATCCCGGTCTATCGGAGGCTTTGGACGACCCGCTCGCAGGCGTCCTCGACCGTCCGGGCGAACGCGTCCTTGAACGCCCGTTGGTCGGCGGCGGAAAAAGCGTTAAAGTCGACGATGTCATACCCCCGGATTATTGTGAGAAGGGCCAGCAGCTGATCCGTCATTCCCATCTCCAGCGTTTTGAGCGCTGTTTCATCATTCCGGAGAAGGTCGTCCCGGGATACGGAAATCCCCGTTCCCCGGAGACGGGCCGCGGCATTGGCCCAACCCAGAACCGCTTCGATGTCCCCGGCGCACTCGGCCAGTGCGCTGCCCATCAGTTTGAAAAGGGCGTCCACCGGCTTGAGTCTGAGCAGGGTCGGAGAATGGATATAGGAATGATTCGGGTTTACGGGAAGATCCGAGGCCCGGAAGGCGACGCTCTTCAGGAACCATCTCTCGGTATAGCGGATGCAGTCCTCCGCGGCCCATGGCCCCTTGCGTTTGAGATGGATCCATACCGCCTTCGACAGGCCGGCCATGCAGGCCTCGGTGGAATCGTACTCGTAGCTGCCCAGGAGAGCCCCCGCCTCGAAGATATCGATCCCCGGTCTGTCCGGCGCGAGTTCCGCCGCCATGATCCGGTCGACGTCGCCGACCCGGGTCAGAAGGAGTTTCATGGAGCCTTTGGCGGTGCGAACCAGGGGCGTCGCGATCTCTGCCGGGGTCAAGGTGTCGGCCAACGCGGACGGGAGAAAGACGCCCCAGACAAAGGGGGAAATGTCGAGGATCCGCTGGAGCTCCGCAAACCGGGCCGACGCATCGTTGTCCATGGCGGCAGCCGGGACCACCTCGCCGGGGGACAGGTACGGCGACACGGCCGTCAGCATCGATTCCAGGGCCGCCTGCCAGAGAACCACGCCCGGATCGCGTCCGGCGTCGATACGCACCCGGACCTTATCTTGTAATGCTTTCAGTGCTGTTTCATGCATGTTCTTGTCCATAAGCTTTTCCCCCGCCGGCCGCGTCACTTCGGCTGAAGCGCCTCGCGCCATCGCTCGAGGAGCGGTTTCGTGTGAACCGGCGCCAGCCGGTTACGGGCCAGAAATTGAAAAATATCATATCGATTCCCCTGGTGCCACCATTTTCTCAGTCGGTCTCCCGAAGCCCTCCGGAACACCCACGCTGCCCCCCACCGGTCCCGCAGGGTTTTTTCCAGCGACGCTTCCCCCATCCACCCCAGGAGATAATTGAGGCTGTAGAACTCCGGCACCAGATCGAAAAGATGGCTCTCGGGCTGATGATAAAACCCGGTGTATCGCTGCATGGTCCGGGCATACGGATCGCCGTCGGCCAGGTTGCCGCCGGAAAACATCTCATATTCGGCCAGAAACCTGGCGGCGTATCGCCGGAACGCCGCAAGATCCCGGAGAGACTTGTAATAATGGAGGATGTCGGCGTCTGCCGGAGAGATCTCCAGGTATCCGGTGAGGAACGGGCGGGACATAACCGCGTTCTGGAGCAGGAAGGCATAAGCCTCCGACAGGCTGTAGTTCGTACTCATGTTCCGGATGACCGCCGACAGGCCGCTGTCGGTAAAGACCGCCGACAGGCCGTGCCCCAGCTCGTGCCAGAGAGTTTCCAGATCGATCCATCCCCCCTGGGGGCGCATCAGGATGTGTATTGCATCGGGAATATCGACGAAAACGGAGAGCGCCTGGGCGCTCTGTTTATCCGTCCGCATGTCGAGGTGAAGCCCCGGGAGATCCTCCAGACGGAACCCCCATCGGGAGAAGAATTCGAGGGTGTCTTCAAGGGCGGTGGAGGGATACCCCCCGTCAAACTCCGCCAGGCTGAGGAGGTTGATGCTGTCGAAACGGGTCAGATCCGCCATGGGACGGTGGAAACGGTCTTCGCACCAGCGCGCCATCCGGTCGAAATAGAGGGCGTCGGTCTGGTGAAGGAAGTCCCGCATAACCGGATACCAGCGGCCGTAATCCATGTCGTGTTTGCGGCTGCAGTAGTCGACGTATCCGTCGAAGCCCAGATCGTCCCGGATCGCCGAAAGCAGGAGCTCCCAGTGATTCAGAACAAAGGGCTTGAGAAATTTGCAGAGGGCGCCGGTCTCCTTCTGGAGGATCTGGCGTTTTTCGTAGGAATGGTCGGCCTGGCACCAGGGAATCACCTCATGAAACCCGATTTTTTCACCGTCCACCTCCGCTTTTGCCCCCCGCATCCAGGTCCGCATCTCCAGCTCGTGGGGCAGGAGGAGCCGCTGGAGATAATGGTCCATGAGCGCGTGCCTCAGGCATCGGCGCCGCTCCGGATCCCCAACGCCGTCCAGCCCGGCAAGGGTCTCGAGGCTCAGCAGGGCGTCATATCCGTCATAGATGGCGTACGGCGGTGTTTCGGGCGTCTCCCCTTTCCAGAGAGAGAGAATGTGGGCGCTCCATCGCCGGTTGAGGTCGTGAAGGGCGCGCTCGATCGCTGCCGGGGCGTCCGAAGCCCGTATCGATCGGTCATTCATGGGCGGCTCCGGGATACCAGAGATAGTGGAAGCCCGTCTCGAAACGTCCCCAGTCCGCAGCTTCCGGGGCCCCTGTCGGAAAAATGGAGAAGCTGCGTCCGCCGCCCCACAAAGCGGCGCCGGCGCCGTAAACAGTGTCGTCGGCGATCTCGCTCCGGCGGTAGACCACGACCCGGGCGTCGGAAGGCAGGCCGGCAAGTGTTCTGGCCCGTGCGAGCGCATCGTCCAGGTAGCCGATCTCATCGATCATCCCCAGGGCGAGGGCCTCTTCCGCCAGAAAGATGCGGGCCGTGGCGATGGTGTCCAAAGCCGCGTCTGTTATGGGCCGGTGCCGCCGCACCAGGGCCAGAAAGCGATGGCCCAGATGATCGATCAGCCCTTCCATGATGCGGCGCTCTTCATCGGTGGGCTTCCGGAACAGGGTCCCCATATCCTTGTTCCTGCCGGTCTTGTAGACATCCAGGTCCAGCCCGATCTTGTCCATGAACCCGGTGATCTCCGGCTGAAGGAAAACAACCCCTACCGATCCGGTCACCGTTGTGGGATGGGCCAGGATGTGATCGGCGGGAAGCGAGATGTAGTAGGCCCCCGAGGCGGCCACGTTCATCATGGCGACAACGACCCCGGCGCCGGTCCGTTCCTTGAACCGCTGAATTTCATGGTAGAGAAGGTCTCCCGCGGTCACGGCGCCTCCCGGGGAATCGATCTTGAGCACCACGGCGCGGATCCGGTCGTCCTTTTCCGCTTTCCGGAGCCGGGCCGCCGTCTCCGCCACGACGCTCGGGCGGGTCCCGACCCATCCCCGCCGGGGGACGTCCGAAAGAACCCCCCGGATGGGGATCACCAGCACCTTCTGCCGGCCTGTCCCCTCGAGGGTGTATTCGCAAAGCGGATCTTCTCCATGGGACAAGAGGCGGATTCTGGGGGAACACCCGAGGCCCGTCGTCATCCACAGGGCGAGCAGCAGGACCGCCCGCCATCCCCGCCCCCGGCGCAATGCATGATACCGTTCCATCCGGCAGAGAAGCCGATCGCGCAGACGGGCCCGCTTCAGGATGTACGGCGCCATCTCCACCTGAGCGACGATTCTTTTGTTCATGACGGCTGTCCTTTGGCTGATCATGTGGGTGGGGGTATCCGTCGTCCGCTCCCGTCGTCGATATCCGTCCGCCGGATGAAACGCCGCCGGCTTGTGGGCGGCGCCGTCAGTGCTGCAGGCGCCTGGACGCTCCACTGAAATACGCTTTGAATTTTATTCAAAATAACGATATTGTGAAGATTCGTCAAGCCTATGGCAGCGGTGCTGCCGCACGCCCGAACCATTTGCCGAAACCTTTTCCGGAGCAGCCGCATGAACCCTATGACATGGCATTTCCCTTACCCGTCCCGTCGGATGCCGGTCATGGCCGAGAGTGTCGTGGCCACGTCCCAGCCCCTGGCGGCGCAGGCCGGTCTTTGCATGCTGCTTGCCGGCGGCAATGCGGTGGATGCCGCCATCGCCGCTGCTGCGGCGCTCACGGTGGTGGAGCCCACCAGCAACGGCCTGGGCGGCGATGCCTTCGCTCTGGTCTGGGACACGCACGACCTTCACGGCCTCAACGGATCCGGCCGTTCCCCCGCCGCCTGGACCCCGGACCGATTCAACAGCCTCCGGGAAATGCCCGCCGTCGGGTGGGATACGGTCACGGTACCCGGCGCCGTGGATCTCTGGGTCCGCCTGTGGGAACGGTTCGGGAGGCTCCCCTTCGAAAACCTCCTGGTTCCCGCCGTCCGGTATGCCCGGGAGGGGTTTCCGGTATCCCCCGTCACGGCCGCGGCCTGGGCCGCCGCCGCGCCGACATACGCCCATCTGCCGGGGTTCGTCCGCATCTTTCTGCCCGGCGGCAGGCCCCCCGAACCGGGGCAATGGTTCACCTGCCCCGAGATGGCCGACACCCTCATCCGCATCGGCCGGAGCCGGGGAAAGGACTTTTACCGGGGGACGTTGGCCGAGAAGATCGCCGCCTGCGCCGCGGCCGACGGCGGCGCCCTGACGCTGTCGGATCTCTCGGCCCACCAGGCCGAGTGGACGACGCCGCTTCACATGGACTACCACGGCATCCGGCTCCACGAGATGCCCCCCAACGGCCAGGGCATGGCGGCCCTGATGGCGCTGGGCATCCTGGCACACCACGAGCTGAGGGAATATCCGCCGGACTCGGCCGACAGCCTCCACCTTCAGATCGAAGCCATGAAGCTCGCCTTCGGGACGGCCCACGCCCACGTCGGCGATCCCGACGGCATGACGGTCGCCCCCAGAGATCTTCTCGACCCCGCCTTCCTTGGAAAGCTCGCCGCCCGGATCCAGCGTCGCCGGGCACTGGATTCGAGCCCCGCGCCTTCGCCGGACCGCGGCACCGTCTATCTTGCCGCCGCCGATCGGACGGGCATGATGGTCTCCTTCATCCAGTCCAACTACGCCGGATTCGGCTCGGGCATCGTGGTGCCCGGAACCGGCATCAGCCTCCACAACCGCGGGCGCGGCTTTTGCCTCACCCCGGGCCACCCCAACCGGGTCGCCGGCGGAAAGCGCCCCTACCATACCATCATCCCGGGGTTCGTCACCCGAAACGGCGCCCCCCTCATGAGCTTCGGCGTCATGGGCGCCCACATGCAGCCCCAGGGTCATGTCCAGATGATCGTTCGGATCTTCGACTACGGACAGAACCCCCAGACCGCCTCGGACGCGCCGCGCTGGCAAGTCCTCGAGGACGGTACCCTGGCCCTTGAAAAGGGCATCTCCCCCGGGACGGCGGCCGACCTCGAGGCCCGGGGCCACCGCATCACCGGCGGTCTGCCCCCCTTCGGCTTCGGGGGCGCCCAACTGATCCTCCGCCTCGAAAAGGGCTACTGCGCCGCGTCGGACCACCGCAAGGACGGATGCGCCGTCGGCTTCTGACGCGGCGAAGCCGCGACCGGCGCCCCATAGGTGTCGGGAGAAGAAATTCCCCCGTCGGGTTTGACCGAAGACCCCATGGGTATTACCATAACCGTAAAACCGGTTGAAACCGATATGTCGAACCTTACCCACAGGAAAGAAACCATGACCGAACTCAGCAGAGAACAGACCATCCAGCTAATCAGCACCATCGTCGCCAAGCACGGGTGCGAAATCCTGGAGATGGATGTCGACAACCACATCCTCGACATCGACGGTCCGGCGGAAGCCCGGGAAAACTGCGCCCGGGAACTGGAACTCTTTTTGGACTGACGGACAACGATCATGCACATCAGAAAAGCGACCATCGAGGACATCACGGCCATTCACGGCCTGCTTCATCGGCACAGCCACGAGGGGGATCTGATCCCCCGGCCCCTCAGCAAGCTCTATGACCATCTCCGGGATTTCGCCGTCGCCGTGGACGAGACCGAAGGCCGGGTCGTGGGCTGCTGCGCCCTGCAGTTCTGCTGGGAGGATCTGGGTGAAATCCGCTCCCTGGTGGTGGAGCCGTCCCACCGGAATCAGGGCGTGGCCGCCGCCCTGGTGGAAAGCTGCATGGCCGAAGCCCGTGACTTCGGCATGACCCGCCTCTTCTCCCTCACCTTCAAGGCCGATTTTTTCGGCAAATTCGGCTTCGTGGAGATCCCACGATCCGAGCTGCCCATCAAAATATGGGCGGATTGCATGCTCTGCATCAAATTCCCGGACTGCGAGGGCATCGCCATGATGAAAACCTTATGACGAAAATGTCCGCCGCCCTGACGGCGCTGATCGCCCGCGTCCGCCGATGGGGCGCCGCCGACGCCGCAGTGGTGCCGGCCGCCGTCGTCGTCGTGGATGACGATCTGGCCCGGTGCTGCTGGGCGCCCCGGTGCGAGAACTACGGCCGATCGGCCGGCTGTCCGCCCCATGTCTCAGGGCCTTCGGGGTTTCGCCGACTCCTGAAAGACTACCGCCTGGCCCTGGCGGTCCGAATCGATGTTCCCGCGTCAGCCCTGCTCTCTTCCGAGCGCGACGCGGTCATGGCGATGCTCCACGACATCGTCGCCGATGTCGAACGTACGGCGGTGGAAATCGGATTCCCCGGGGCACGTGCCTTTGCCGGGGGCGCATGCAAAAGGATCTTCTGCGGCGCCCACACCGAATGCCGTGTCCTGTCGGGAAAAGGGACCTGCCGAAACCCCGACCGGGCCCGTCCCTCCATGTCCGGATTCGGAATCGATGTCTCCCGGCTGATGCAGGCCGCCGGATGGCCCGGGGATTATCTCGGCTCCCCGAAGGCAACCGAAGACGGCATGTCATGGATTGCCGGACTGGTGCTGATCGTCTGACCGGGAAGCGACAATCCGAAAACCGGAAGCACCCGCCGCCGGCCCCTGGTGAAACCGTTCAGGCATCGCCGGCCAGGACCCGTCGGAAGGCCGACAGGGCCGCCTCGATATCCCCGGCCGACACCTGGTAGTGGGTGACCGCCCGGATCCGCCGGGGTCCGGCCGCCAGGAGGGCGACTCCCGAAGCCTTCATCCGCCGGGCCAAAGCCTGAGCGTCCATGTCCGGCCGGGTGACGTCGAAATAGACGATGTTGGTCCGCACCCCGGCCGGGTCCACCGCCACCCCTGCAATCTCCGCCAGGCCTTCGGCCAGTTTCCGGGCATTGGCATGATCCTCCGGGAGGCGGTCGACCATCTCCGTCAAGGCCACGATGCCCGCCGCCGCGATCACCCCCGCCTGCCGCATGCCGCCGCCCAGGACCTTCCGATTGCGCCGGGCCTCGGCGATGAACTCCCGGCTGCCGCAAAGGAGCGACCCCACGGGGGCGGCCAACCCCTTGCTGAGGCAGAAGGAGATGGAATCCGCCGGCGCCGCCAATTCCCGAACGGAGACGCCCAGCGCCGCAGCGGCATTGAAAATTCTCGCGCCGTCCACATGGAGCTTCAATCCGTGCGCCGCGGCCAGTCGGCCCACCGCAGCCACATAGGCCGGGGTCAGGGGCGCGCCGCCGCACCGATTATGAGTGTTTTCCAGGAGAATCAGGCGGGTCCTGGGAAAATGGAGGTCATCGGGCCGGATCGCCGCGGTCGTCGCCTCGAGGTCCAGGGTCCCGTCGGGCCGGTTGGGGATCGTCCGGGGATGAATCCCGCCCAGGGCGGCGGCGCCCCCCTGTTCATAGTAAAAGACATGGGACTGGTCTCCCAGGATCGTTTCGCACCCCCGGCCGCAGTGGGTCAGCTGGGCCACCAGATTCCCCATGGTGCCGCTGGGCACCAGAAGCGCCGCCGCCTTTCCCGTGCACTCGGCCGCCATGGCCTCGAGGCGGTTGACCGTGGGATCCTCTCCGAAAACATCGTCCCCCACCGGGGCTTCTGCCATGGCCCGCCGCATGGCGGGGGTGGGTCGGGTAAGGGTGTCGGACCTCAATTCGATGACCTGCATTGGGACTCCTCTCTATCGGTTAAGAACCATTTCATGGGGATGCGCTCTTCAAACTCGCTCGTGCCGTCATCTCATTATCGTGACACCGGGGATCGGGTCAAGCCGGATATGACGCGACCGAACGCCCGGACGAAATCGCCACGGCACCACAAACCCTCCGCGATCCGCGTCGCGTGGATCCTCGCCGCTGCGGCATAAGGCAACTGACTCAACTTTCGATTTCATAGGGCGGTGCCGGGAGGATACGGCCCGCGCCCCGCTTTCCGGTCACCATCATGAAAGTCGAAGTAACTAACTATCATTCCTTGATATTCGCAATAACGGATCCCGAACGCATTTTCGAACCGCCTGAAGATCTTCTTTAGACAGATGCACAAATCTTGACACGACAATCGCTTTTTCCTATGATTCCAAATGGCGATGTCGACCCTGTTGCGGGGGGCTTTCCCCCCGGTCATTCATGCACATGGAGGTTTCAATGCACCCTTACCGCCCCCGCACCCCCTATTGGATCCTGCCGTGGACGGTGCTGCTGTTCCTGCCCCTGGTGTGGACGGGGTGCGCGTCCGCCGTCGCCGGACGCTTCGCCGACAGCCTCTCGGCGGCCATCCTCGACGCCAACGACCTGGAAACGGTGGAGACCGGCGGACCCGCCTATCTGCTCATGATCGACGGTTTTCTCCGGGAGGACCCCCATGACGAATCTCTTCTCCTTTCGGCCGCCAACCTTTACGCCGCCTATGCCGGCCTCTACGTAACGGATCCGGCCAGGAAGCGAAAGCTGACGGACAAGGCTCTCGATTACGCTCTCACGGCCTTCTGCATCCGGAACCGGAAAGGGTGCGATCTTCGGAAGGCGTCTTTCGAGGATTTCCGGAAGACCGTCGCTGCCGCCAAGACGGCCGACGTCCCGGTCATCTATACCCTCGGGGCGACGTGGGCCGCATGGATCGAGGCCCACCGGGACGACTGGGACGCCGTGGCCGAAATCTCCCGCGTCGATGCCCTGATGACCCGGGTGATCGCCCTCGACGAGGGGTATCGGGACGGCGGAGCCCATCAGTATCTGGCTATTCTGGCAACCCTGCTGCCGCCGGCTTTGGGGGGGCGGCCGGAAATCGGCCGGCACCACTTCGAGCGGGCCGTCGCCCTCAGCGAGGGCAAAAATCTGATGGTCAAGGTAACCTACGCCCGGCGGTATGCCCGGCTGGTTTTCGACAGAGGGCTCCACGACCGCCTCCTGACCGAAGTGATCGAAGCGGACCCCGAGGTGGCGGGGCACACCCTCGTGAACACCATGGCCCAGAAGGAGGCCCGTCTCCTCCTGGACAACGCCGACGACTACTTTTAGGCGAAGCGCGGCCCATCGGCACCCGAATTAGAATCGACAAGGAGATTCCCATGGCATTGTATCACAGGCTTTGTTTGGCATTGGCGCTTGCCGTCATCCTGACCGGTCCGACGGCCCAGGCCGCCCGCCTCAAATTGGCCACGCTGTCGCCGGACGGCTCCGCCTGGATGGAACGCATGCGGGAAGGCGCGGCCGAGGTGGCGGCGAAAACCGGAGGGCGGGTCCAACTCAAATACTATCCCGGCGGCGTCATGGGCAACGACGACGCCGTACTCCGGAAAATGCGGATCGGCCAACTGCAGGGCGGCACGGTGATGGCGGGAAGTCTTTCGGAGATCTATCCGGACATCGAGATCTACAGTCTCCCCATGAAGTTCCGGTCTCTTCCGGAGGTGGACCACGTCCGGAAGACCATGGATCCCCTCCTTCTCGACGCCCTGTCACAGAAAGGGCTGATCGCCTTCGGCATCGCCGAGGGGGGATTCGCCTACATCCTGTCCCAAAAACCCATCCGGAATCTCGCCGATCTTCGTCAGCGGAAGATGTGGATCCCCGACGACGACCCGAATGTCCTCGAGGGGGTGAAGGCCTTTGAACTCAAGCCGATCCCCCTTGCCGTCTCCGACGTCCTCGCCGGCCTCCAGACCGGGCTCATCGATACGGTCACCACTTCCCCCATCGGCGCCGTGGCGCTCCAGTGGCACACCCGGGTCAACTATCTCCTGGACGTGCCGTTCATGTATATCTACGCGCTGCTGGTGGCGGACCAGAAAGCCTTCCTGCGGCTGCCCTCCGAAGACCAGACCGTGGTCCGGGAGGTTTTGACGCGCATGTTCGCGGATATCGACCGGCGCAACCGGGAGGACAACATCAAGGCCATGACGGCCTTGCGGCACCAGGGAATCGAATTCATCACTCCCTCCCCCGAAGCCCTTGCGGAGTTGCGAAACCATTCCGACAAGGTGCCTCGGCGCCTGGTGGCGGCAGGTCGATTCTCCCCCCGCCTCGTGGAGGTCCTTGACAATCATCTGAACGCCTTCCGGCGACGGTAGATCGGCGCCGTGCCCAGGACAACACCCCCCCGCGGCCGGATCGCGACTATCCTGGATATGATCCGCCGCCTGGAGGACGCCCTCCTGGTGGGCCTGCTGCTTGCCATGATCGTCACGGCGACGTTTCAGATCGTCTTGAGAAACCTTTTGGGCGTCAGCATCGTGTGGGGGGACATCATGGTGCGGGTCATGGTCCTCTGGATCGGTCTCCTGGGGGCCATGATCGCCGCTCGAAAAGGGGAGCACATCCGCATCGACCTCCTGGGCCGCCTGATGCCGGGTCGATTTCAGACCTTCGTCGACGGCGCCGTGCAGCTGGCAACCGCCCTTCTCTGCGCCGCGGCGGCCGTGTCCGCCTTCCGGTTCGTCCGCTCCGAGGCCGTCTTCGGCCAGACGGCCTTCGCCCGTGTGCCGGCCTGGGCCTGCGAAGCGATCATCCCGACGGCGTTTTTCGTGATCGCTATCCGCTACCTGGCGCTGTCGATTCAAAATCTCCGGGGCGGAACACCGGCGAAGCACCCCTGAGCCGGATATCGCGATGTCGCTCTATCTTCTCATTCCCGGCCTTCTGCTTCTGACGCTTTCAGGCGCCCCGATTTTCGCCGTCATCCTCGCTACGGCCATGGTCGGATTCCACTACCTCGAGGTCGACCTCTCAGTCATCGCCATCGAGCTCTACCGTATCGCCGAAACACCGGTGCTGGTGGCGCTGCCCCTCTTCACCTTCGCCGGATATCTGCTGGGGGAAAGTAAGACCTCCCGGCGCCTGGTCCGGCTGACCCGCGCCTTCATCGGGTGGATGCCGGGAGGACCGGCCGTCGTCGCCTTCACGGCCTGCGCCCTTTTCACCGCCTTCACCGGGGCATCCGGGGTCACCATCGTGGCCCTGGGAGGGCTCCTCCTGCCCGCCCTCGGCGAAACCGGTTACAGCGAAAAATTCAGCCTCGGCCTGGTCACCGCCTCCGGCAGCCTGGGGCTGCTGCTGCCGCCTTCCCTGCCGTTGATTCTCTACGGCATCGTGGCCCAGCAGCTGGACGTCGGCCGGACGGTCACCTTCGAAGACCTGTTTCTGGCGGGAATCCCGCCGGCGATTCTGATGGTGCTCCTCCTGTCCCTCTACAGCCTGTGGGCGAACCGACACTCCCCGACGCCCCTCACCCGCTTCTCCGGTCGGGAGGCGTGGGCGGCCCTGAAGGAGGCCGCATGGGAGGTTCCGCTGCCGCTGTTCATACTGGGGGGCATCTATTCCGGCTACTTTGCCGTATCCGAGGCCGCAGCGGTGACGGCCCTCTACGTGCTGGTGGTGGAGGTCCTCGTCTACCGGGAGATTTCCTTTTCAGCCCTGCCGGGCATCATGCGGGAATCCATGGTGATGGTCGGCGGCATTCTCCTGATCCTGGGGGTTTCCCTCGCCTTCACCAATTTCCTCATCGACGCGGAGGTCCCGGACCGCCTCTTCCAGGCGATCCAGGCCCGGGTGACCGACCCGATGATTTTTCTCATCCTCCTCAACATCCTGCTTCTCGTACTCGGCATGCTCCTCGATATCTTTTCGGCCGTTATCATCATGGTGCCCCTGATCCTGCCGGTGGCCGTGAGCTACGGGATCGATCCGGTCCACCTGGGAATCGTCTTTCTGGCCAACATGCAGATCGGCTATTTCACCCCGCCCGTCGGCATGAACCTCTTCATCGCCGGCTACCGGTTCAAGAAACCGGTGATCGAGCTCTACCGAGCCGCTCTCCCCTTCATGGCGGTCCTCCTCGCCGCCGTGGTGATCATCACCTATTTTCCCCGCCTGAGCCTGCTCTTCATCCGGCCATAGCCCCGAAATCCATCCCGGCGAAAAAAGACTTGCCATGGGATTCCTTTTCGATCTATGAATATGACCACATGGTCATTTCAACCGGCCCATGCGCCGATCACGCCCCGACCGCGGGCGCTTCAAGGAGAATCCATGGAAATGTCGTTCTGCGATCCAGCCCTCGCCCCTATTCTCGACAAGATCGAGGCCGGCCGACGCCTCGATGTCGAGGACGGCATGGCCCTCTATGCCAGTTCCGACCTCGTCGGGGTGGGGCGGCTGGCCGACCGGGTCCGTCAAAGTCGCCACGGCTCCCGGGCCTACTATGTCTACAACCAGCACATCAACTACACCAACGTCTGCCGCAACCGATGCCGCTTCTGCGCCTTTGCCCGGGACGCGGGGGAGCAGGGCGCCTATACCTACACGGCGGCTGAGGTGCGGGAGCGGCTGCTCTCCCGCATCGACGAACCCATCCGGGAGGTACACATCGTGGGCGGCGTCAACCCGGCCCTGCCCTTCGACTACTACCTCGATCTGCTCACCACCGTTCGGGAGATCCGTCCCCATGCCGTAATCAAGGCCTTCACCGCCGTGGAGATCGACCACCTTGCCGGGATCTCCGGCCTCGGCATGGCAGGTACCCTGGCGGCGCTCGAGGATGCCGGCCTCGGCATGGTCCCCGGCGGCGGCGCGGAGGTCCTCAACCACCGGGTCTGGTCGGCCCTCTTTCCCCGCAAAATCGACGGCGAACGGTGGCTCGAGGTCATGGCGGACATCCACGGGGCGGGGTTGAGCGCCAACGCCACCCTGCTTTACGGACACATCGAAACCATCGAGGAGCGGGTCCGTCATCTGGTCCGCCTGCGGGAGCTTCAGGATCGGACAGGCGGGTTCTCGGCCTTCATCCCCCTCGCCTTCCACGCCGAAAACACCCGGCTCAGCCATCTGCCCGCCACCACCGGGTTCGACGACCTCAAGACCGTGGCCGTGGCCCGGCTCATGCTCGACAATATCGACCACATCAAGGCCTACTGGGTCATGATCGGCGAAAAACTGGCCCAGGTGGCCCTCTCCTTCGGCGCCGACGACCTGGACGGCACCATCGTGGAGGAGAAGATCACCCACATGGCCGGCGCCGCCTCCCCCAAGGGTCTGGCCCGGGAGGAGATGGAACGGCTCATCACCGGCGCCGGTTTCACCCCGGTGGAGCGGGATTCCTTTTATCGGCCGGTGGCCGCCGAGGCCGGAGGCGCCCCATGACGGCGCTCCATCGGGTCCTCGAAAAAGCCGAGGCCGGAACGCGCCTCGACCCGGAGGACGCCCGCCTTCTCCTCGAAGAGGCCGATCTGCTGACCCTGGGCCGCCTGGCCCACCGTTCGCGGCTTTTCCACCATCCCGAGCCGCTGGTCACTTTCGTCATCGACCGCAACATCAACTACACCAATATCTGCGTCTCGGGCTGCCGGTTCTGCGCCTTCTTCAGGCCCCCCGGCCACGCCGAGGGCTATGTCGTCTCCCGGGAGACGCTGCGGGAAAAGATCCGGGAGACCCTCGATCTGGGCGGCACCCAGATCCTGTTGCAGGGCGGCATGCACCCGGACCTCGGGATCGACTATTACCGGGACCTGCTCGAATTTATCCACCGGGAGTTCGACATCCACGTCCACGGATTCTCCCCGCCGGAGATCGCCTTCATCGCGAAAAGCGCCGGCCTCACCCTGGCGGAAACCCTGAAAGCCCTCATGGATGCCGGCCTGGGCTCCATTCCCGGCGGCGGCGCCGAGATCCTCGTGGACGAGGTCCGGGCCCGGGTATCCCCCCACAAGTGCTCGGCGGGGGAATGGCTCGCGGTGATGGAAACCGCCCATGGGCTGGGGCTGCGAACCACGGCGACCATGATGTTCGGGCATCTGGAGCGTCCCCGGGACATCGTCCGCCACCTTGACGAGATCCGGCGGCTCCAGGACCGGACAGGCGGCTTCACGGCCTTCATCCCCTGGACCTTCCAGCCCGCCAACACCGCCATTTCCGTCGCCCCCAGGACATCGGCGGAGTATCTGAAGGTTCTGGCCCTCTCCCGGATCTATCTCGACAATGTCCCCAACCTCCAGGCATCCTGGGTGACCCAGGGACCCAAGATCGCCCAGACGGCCCTGGCCTTCGGCGCCAACGATCTGGGCAGCACCATGATCGAGGAGAACGTGGTGGCGGCCGCCGGCGTCGCCTTCAGGCTCCCCAAATCCGAGATGGTCCGGCTCATCAGATCGGCAGGATTTGAGGCGGTTCAGCGGGACTGCTTCTACACCCACCTGAAGACGGCATCCCCGTCCCCATGAATGCCGCAGCCCCCAGAGTCCTCGACACCCGACAGGACGCTGCGACCCACCGGGCCGGCTGGGTGGTCGCGGCTCCCGATCGGATCATCCGGAACGGCTGTGTCGCCGCGGCGGACGGCCGCATCATCGCCGTGGGACCGCGCGCCGCCATGCCTGCGGGCCTCCCGGTTCAGGACCACGGTCCCGGGACGCTCATGCCGCTGCTGATCAACGCCCACACCCACCTCGAGCTGTCGGCCCTGGCCGGAAGGTTGCCGTTGGACCGGGGGTTCCGGTTCTGGGTGCGCCGGCTCATGGCGGAACGCGCGGCCCTGAGCCCCAAGGCCCTGGTCGACGCTGCGAAAGAGGGCATCGATGCCCTTGCGGCCGGGGGATGCGGGGTGACGGCGGAGGTGTCGACCCTGGGCCTCACCTGGGAACCGCTCAGGGATTCGGGGCTTTCGGGGGTCTGGTTTCGAGAGTTTCTGGGAAACCCCCCAGCTGGAACCGAGGCGGCCCTCCCCGATTCGACGCCGCTTCTGACCGCCGCGGCAGCCGGACACGGCCCCCATACCACCGACCCGGCCTTTCTGAGGCGCCTCAAGACCACGGCGCGCCGCGGGGGAAGGCCGTTCTCGATCCATTTGGGGGAATCGGAGGACGAACAGGATTTTCTCACGACGGGAAAGGGGGCCTGGGCCGACTTTCTGACGGAACGGGGGATCGACTTCTCCGGGTGGCCCCTCCCGGCCGACGGGCCGGTGCCCTATGCGGACCGTCTCGGGATTCTGGACGCCGGAACCCTGGCCGTCCACCTGATCCATGCCGGCCCGGGGGATTTCGACATCCTTCGGGAGCGCGGGGTCCACGTCTGCCTCTGCCCCCGGAGCAACCGGAATCTCCACGGCAGACTGCCGGACCTGCCGGGCATGCTCGACGCGGGACTCGCTCCCTGCCTGGGAACCGACAGCTTGGCCGGCACCGAATCCCTTTCGATCCGAGACGAAATGGCCTTCTCGGCCCGGGCCTATCCCGGCGTGCCGCCGGAAACGATCCTGGCCATGGCGACCCGAAACGCCGCCGCCGCCCTGCACCTGTCGGATCAATTCGGCAGCCTCGCGCCGGGGAAATCGGCAGGCATCCAGTACCTGCCCGCCACCGCACCCACCCCGTCCGCCCTGATGGAGCGCATTGTCCATGACCCCACGACATGACCCCTGTTTCCCCGGCGGGACTCCGGAAGACACCGGGAGCCGCTCATACGAACCGGTTCGGGTCGGCCGCATCAGCTACATGAACGTGGCCCCCGTCTACTACGGTCTCAACAACGGGCAAAAACCCGACTGGATGGCGATGACCTGCGCACCGCCCGCCGCCCTGAACGCCATGATGGCGGCGGGCGAACTGGACGTCAGCCCGGTCTCATCGGCGGCCTATGCCCGGCATCAGGACAAATGGCTGATCCTGCCGGACCTCTCCATCGCCTGTTTCGGGCCGGTCATGAGCGTCCTGCTGGTGAGCCGCCACCCTTTCGCCGGCCTGGCAGGCAGAAAGGTCGTCCTGACCCGTGAATCCGCAACGGCCGCGGCGCTCACCCGATACCTCCTGGCATCGGACGGCATCCGCCCGTGTCTCACCGTCGGCCGCGTTCGCAGAGCGGACGACCTGCCCGACGACACCGGCGCCGCCCTGGTCATCGGCGACGCCGCTCTCCGGGAGCCCTGGGCCGCCCGGTTCGACCACGTCTGGGATCTGGGAGCGATGTGGCGGGAACGGACCGGTCTGCCCTTTGTCTTCGCCCTCTGGGTCGTCCGGAAATCCTTTGCCGAAGCCCATCCGGACCGGGTGTCGGCCGTCCTCCACCAGTTTTACCGCTCCAGGAGCGCCGGAGCCGGACACCTCTCCCGGATCCTTCCCGAAGCGGCGGACCGCCTCGGGATCTCGCCGGAGATGTGCCGGCGCTACTACCACCGGCTCCGCTACACCCTCGATTCCGCCCAAATGGCGGGCCTCTCCGCGTTCTTTCGGGGGCTCTATGCCGAAAGGATCATTTCCCGGCCGGTGGGCCTCTCCCTCTTTCGGGATCCCGGACTCCAGGACGCCCCCGGCCACGAAAGACCTATCGCGTCAGCGTGCCGTAGATCCTGAGCAGCTTGGCCGGCAGTTCCCGGACATCCGAGATGACATTGTGGTGAAAGCTGCCGTAGAGGTCGTCCAACCGCTCGTCGCCAAGGATATTGACGGTGATGGCCCGGGCATGGACGCCTTTGGCCCGGGCTTCGGCAATGGCCTTCCGGGTGTCGGCAATGGCGTATTCCCGCTTGTAGCCCGTATCGTTGGGGAAACCGTCCCCCAGAATGATGAGCAGCCGAACCCTGGCCGCCGTCGCCGCCAGCTGGGCCGTCGCGTGGCGGACGGCCGCGCCCGTTCGGGTGCTGCGCTGGGGGGTCACGGCGCTGATCCGCCCTCGAACGGCATCGTCCACCGGCGCGTCGAAATCCTTGATCCGGTAGTAGTCGACCCCCAGGCGCCCGGTCCCGGAAAATCCCGCCACCGCGAAATTGTCCCCCACCACCGTCAGGGCCTCCGCAAAGAGCACGACGGCCTCCTTTTCCAGGTCAAGCACCGTGGCGGCGGATTCGAAAACCCGATTGGCGGTGGAACGGGACAGGTCCACCAGCAGCAGCACCGCCACGTCCCGCTGTTGCTTGACGCGCTTGATATAGAGCCGGTCCGAGGGAAGAATCCCCGCCTTTCGTTCGACGGCGAAGTCGATGAGCGCCCGGTAGTCGAAATCGTCCCCTTCGGTCCAACGGCGCAGCAGGACGAGGCCCTCGGGCCTGAGCAGTTCAAAGGCCCTGCGGATGTTCCGGACCAGGCCGCGGCGGGACCGGAGGACCTCCTGGTAGACATCGTCGGCAGCCGCACCGAGGGGTCGTTCCAGCACCCGGACGTGATCATGGAGATAATCCCCCAGCTGATGATCCCATTCCCGGTACCAGTAGACCGGATAGGGCACATCCTCCGCCGGTCCTGCCGCCGTGCCCGTTTCGCCCAGAACCGCCGCGAGCACCTCGGCCGGAAGCCCGGCGTTCAACGGATCGGGCGGTAAACCCTTCCCCGCATCGGGGGAGAGGGTCATTTCCCGGAGGTCTTGCGAAGAAAGGGCGCCCTGCTGCATCACGAGGCGCTTCAGCAGGTCCTGTCGATAGACCTTGACGCCTTTTGCCTTCAGCAGGGTCTGGATGCGTTGGGCCGTACGATGGTGATCGATGTGGGCCGAAAAATGGAGATCCGATCGGAACCGACGGCCGAAGGGCGGTGACAGGGGGCTGGGGTGCCCGTCCCCGGCGATCAGGCGCCGGACCAGGGGGTAGCTCTCGAAAACCAGAGCCCCGACGGCGTTCACGTCGCTTTCCGGGGTGATCCGGCCTTCAAAACACCGCTCCACCGCTTCGAGGGACCGACGAAACCCGGGGTCGCGGATATCGAGCGTCTCCCCCATCCCTATCCGCCGGTAGAGCCAGGAGAGAAGCTCCCGGGGCCGCTCCTCGGGGGGTGCGATACCGGCGGCCCGGACCAGAAAGGGAAAAGCCCTTTTCACCACCCCGGGATACACCCGGCCAAGGATCACCCGCAGACGACCCTGTTCGAAAACGGTAAAGAGGTCTCGGGCCAGTGCCGGTTCCGGGAAGATTCCGAAAAACCGCTCGAGATCCGGCTCGAGATCCGGCTCGAGATCCGATCGATGCGCGGCGTCCGACTCCGGCAGCGACACGTGCAGCCCCTCCAGGGTCCGCTCCAGATCGAAGTCATAGGTGCCGAATTCGTAAACCGCCGATTCGAGGCGCACGAGACACGTGTACATCTCCCGATTCTCGTCACGGGAGGGAAACCGACCGATCTCGTCGGCGAGATAGATGCACCGGCCGTCGGAAAGGACCAACGGCGGCGTGGAAGCCCCCTCGAGGGCGCCGGCAGCCGTCGCCGACATGGGCCGGAGGGCGATCCTCAGCCCGGTTCGGGCCTTGAGATACCGATTGAGCCGCCCCCGAATTTCGGGAAGGGCCACGGTGACCAGAAGCTCCCGATAGGCATCGATGCCCTGCCGGGAGGCGAGGGAGAGGAAACGGAGGCCCTCATCCGCGTTGCGGCCGAAGGCCTCGAGACCCGCGGTGACGAATCGGCGCAGGCCGTCCTCCGAAAGCCGGCAGAGCTTTTCCGAAAGGGCGGTCATGAAGGGACGTACGAGGCGGACGTCCGCACGCGCCACCCGCCGAAGCTGGGATATCTGCGCGTTCCGTTTCGCCTCGGGGAGGGCGGCCGTCGTTTCGGGCACGGCCCTGGCGAGGTGGAGGCATTCATTATAGGGAAGGTCCCGGGAAAAGATCTCCAGCAGCAGCCCCAGAAAGGCGGCGGCGGCGCCGGGGTGCCCCGCCTCCAGGAGGGTCGCGAGGTAGTCGAAGGGTTTTTTGAGGGTGTACTCCCCCTTTTTCCGCATGACCCCGACCGCCCGGGAGAAGCGATCGATCAAATCGTCGTCGCCGTGCCTCAGGACCGGCACCCAGTAACGGGCGAGCATCCGGCCGAGATTGACGCCCTTTTCCCCGACATACCGGATCATCCCGCGATATGCGGCGATGCGGTCTGCGGAGACCTCACCCAGAAGCCGGGCGTAGCCTTCGGCCGTCAGATACCCCAGCTCGATGTCCCTGACCATGGCCCAGAGGGTCTCTTCCTCCAGCAGGTCGAGATCGTCCCTGGAAACGCGGGAGCGCTTGGGAGAAAGAATGGCCGCCACCTTCGCGCTCAGTTCGGGATCCACCACGGCAAGACGCTCGCTCAGAAGCGCCGTGCCGTCGTCACCGCCCGTGGAAGGGACGTCAGAAGAGGTCATCGATCAGATCCCCCAGTGTCTCCTGGAGACGCTCGTCATCCGTGAGGGGCAGACAGACGGCCGACCGGCATGCCTCCCGGACGGGCACATGCAGGCGGATCAGCCTTGCCGCGTAGATGAGCAGGCGGGTCCCGGCGCCTTCGGTGAGACCGTGTTCCCGGATATTCCGAATCTTTCCGGCAAGGGTCACCAGCTTCGCGGCGGTCTCCCGGTCGATTTCCCCCTCCCGGGAAACGATCTCGGTCTCCAGGTCGGGGGCGGGATAGTCGAAATCCATGGCGATGAAGCGTTGTCGAGTGCTTTGCTTCAGGTCCTTGAGGACCGACTGATAGCCCGGGTTGTAGGAGATGACGAGAACGAAATCGGGGTGGGCGATCAGAACCTCTCCTGTTTTATCGATGGCCAGGGTCCGCCGGTTGTCGGTGAGGGGATGGATGACCACCGTGGTATCCTTCCGGGCCTCGACGACCTCGTCCAGGTAGCAGATGGCGCCCATCCGGACGGCCCGGGTCAGGGGGCCGTCCTCCCAGACGGTTTCATCGCGCTTCAGGAGATACCGTCCGATGAGATCGGAAGCAAAGAGGTCTTCATGGCAGGCAACGGTCACCAGCGGACGATCCAGCCGATAGGCCATGTGCTCCACGAAACGAGTCTTCCCACACCCGGTGGGGCCTTTCAGCATCACCGGCAGCCGTGCCGCGTAGGCCGCCTCGAAGACGGCGACCTCGTCTCCCGTCTCCAGATAGTAGGGGGCCTGTCTGATCCGGTAGCACTCCCTCATCGCCGCCATGGTACCATCCGTCATTCCGTCGTCCTCCAATTGATCTTGCGTTGCATCGGCAAACATGTCTATATCCATCACGCCCGGCGCGGACATCCGCTTCGGGCGCGCCGGGCGGAATGTCCGGCCCGTTTCATACGACAAATTAAGGAATTATAGCATAATGGAAACAAACCACAACCCGAATGTCCACCGCTGCCGGGCGGGCGGGAAGGAGATCATCCTGGTGGGAACGGCCCATGTCTCCAGGGAGAGCGCCGAGCTCGTCCGAAGGACCATCGAGGCTGAAAAACCCGACACGGTCTGTGTGGAGCTCTGCGCATCCCGATACCAGGCCATCCGGCAGCAGGACCAGTGGCGGGAGATGGATATCGTCAAGGTCGTTCGGGAAAAGAAGGCCTTTCTGCTCCTTTCGAACCTCATGCTGGCGGCCTTCCAGAAACGCATCGCCCAGAAACTCGACGTCGTCCCCGGACAGGAGATGCTGACGGCCATGGAGACGGCGGATGCCGTGGGAGCCCGGATTCACCTGGCTGACCGGGACATCCGGGTGACCCTGTCGCGGACCTGGCGGATCATGGGATTCCGGGACAGGATGAAGCTCCTCTTTCAGCTCATTCTCTCCATGGGGGATCTGGGGGAGATCAGCGAGGCGGACGTGGAGCGCATGAAGGAGCAGGACATCCTGGAAAGCCTCCTGGATGACGTCGGCAGATCCCTCCCGGTTCTCAAAAGCATCCTCATCGACGAGCGGGACCAGTATCTGACCCACCGCATCCGGACCGCACCCGGATCGAAGATCGTCGCGGTGGTGGGGGCCGGTCACGTGCCCGGCATCCTCGCCGGTTGGGAGAAGGAGATCGACATCGCGGCCCTGGAGGAGATCCCGCCCAAGGGCCGTCTTTCGGGGGCACTCAAGTGGCTTCTGCCCCTCCTCATCGCGGCGATCTTTCTCGTCGGGTTTTTCGGAGGCGGCGCCGAGGCGGGGGCCCGGATGGCCTTCTCGTGGGTGGTGGCCAACGGCGTCTTCGCGGGGCTCGGCGCTGCCGCGGCCCTGGCCCATCCGGCGACCGTCGTCTCGGCCGTCGCAGCCGCGCCCCTGACCTCCCTCAACCCCATGGTGGCGGCGGGGTGGGTCTCGGGTCTGGTGGAGGCTTTGGTGAAAAAGCCCCGGGTCATGGACTTCGAGGATCTGCCCAAAGACATCCTCTCCGTCCGGGGCTTCTGGCGCAACAAGGTGACCCGCGTGCTCCTCGTGGTGGTCTTCACCAACCTGGGCAGCACCGTCGGAACCTTCGTGGCCATCCCCCTCATGGTCAACGTCCTGGGATAGCTGTTCGAGCCCCGGCAAGGCAGAGCGAGGAAGGCGTATGCGGTTGTACCTCGACGAGCGATAACGCGGGCGGGGGTGCGCTCCCGTCGCCGACGCGGACGGAGGGGAATAAGGAGGGCTCGGTATGGGGCAGAAACCTGGCCGCGCTGAACCGGTTCATGAGCTCCTGGTTGACGTTGAGCTCCAGATAGGTAATTCGGTCCCGGATGCGCGCCGTCTCGGCCATGGGGTCGTCCAGGGTCAGGGCCATGGCGGCCCCGCCCAGGGAGCTGTTGCCCAGGGGGCGGTAGCATTCCATGGGAAGATCCGGGATCATGCCGATGGTGATGGCCGACCGGGGCTTGATGAACGAGCCGAAGGTTCCGGCTACGTAAAAACGGTCGAGGTCCCGGGGGGTCATTCCCACCGAGAGGGTGATGGTCTCCAGGATGGTGTACATGGCGGCCTTGGACCGGATGAGGCTGTCGATGTCGGCCTGGCTCATCATGAGGGGACGGCCCGTAGCCGAATCCTCGGCCTGCACCACCACGATATGGTTCATGCCGTCGATGACCGCGAGGTGTTCCCCGCACTTCTCCGGCACCAGCTTCCCCCGGATATCGAGCATCCCCGACAGAAAGAGGTGGGCGGCCAGGTCGATGACACCCGAGCCGCAGATGCCCCTGGGCGGCAGCCCGCCGATGGTTTCGTAGCGGATCCGGCGCGTTGCGGGATCCACGGTCACCGTGTCGATCACCCCGGGAGCCGCCATCATGCCCATGCGGGCGACCCCGCTTTCCAGGGCCGGCCCTGCCGCGCCGGCGCAGGCGATGAGCCAGTCCCGGTTGCCCAGGATCACCTCGGCGTTGGTGCCGACATCCACGAGGATGGCGGTCTCCGGCATCTCGTTCATGCCGGAGAAAAGAATCCCGGCGATGAGATCGCCGCCGAAGTAGCTGCCGACATTGGGGAAGACCATGACCCGCGCCCCTGGGCTGAGCGCCAGGCCCAGCTCGGCCGCCGTGAGCAGATCCGGGGCGTTGACGGCGGGAATATACGGCTCCCGGATGAGCCAGCGCGGCGGAATCCCCATGAAGAGGTGGCTCATGGCCGTGTTTCCGGCGATGGTTGCCAGGTGGATGTCCGCGGTGGAAAAGCCCGATCGGGTGCACATCCCCGAGACGGTGCGGTTGATCCCGTCGACGACCATGGCTTGAAGCTCGGCCAGCCCTTCGGGCGTATCGGCGTGGTGTATCCGGGCCAGAACGTCCGGCCCCACCGCGATCTGGGGGTTGTTGAAGGCGTCCTCATCCAGGATCCGGGCGTCGGCCAGATCCACCAGCCGAAGGACGATGCGGGTGGTGCCGAGATCCACCGCCAGGCCCGCCATGACGCCGGGCGCCGACGGATCGGTCGCGGCCAGAAGCAGATGGGCGTCCCGGTCCTTGAAGAGGAGACAGCGGGCTGTGTAGCGCCACTCTCTGATCTGCTCGGGGATCCGTTTCAGGAGGGGGAGATCGATCCGGACCCTCTCAGCGCCCACATCCCGTTTGAGGGCCTGAACAAGGCGGTCGGCGTCGGCGGTGTTGTCCCTGAGGCTGGGCGGCGTCAGCGTGACGGTCGCGACCCGGCGGCTGCCGCCCCTCCTATCCGCGGTCATCTCATTCCCTCCAGTTCGGAGATCAGGGCGTTCATCACCTCGCCGGCGCCCCCCTTGATCAGGTAGTCGCTGACGACGCCGGTGAGCGGCGTCCGCTCCGGATTGATCTCGATGACGAGGGCCCCGGCATCCCTGGCGATGACGGGCATGTAGGCCGCGGGATGCACCACGGCGGAGGTCCCCACCACGAGCATCAGGTCGCATTCCGCCGCGAGCTGCCGGGAACGCCGAAGGGCCTCGGGGGGGATCGCCTCTCCGAAGAAGACCCAGTCGGGCCGAAGGACGCCGCCGCACGGACATCTCGGCGGCAGCCTGGCGATATCGACGTCGCGGGTCGGCGTCCTGCCCCCGCAGTCCATACACCGCTGCAGGGCACAGGTGCCGTGGAATTCCAGAACCTCCGTGTTGCCCGCCGCCTGGTGAAGCCCGTCGACGTTCTGGGTGATAACGGCCTTCAGCCGCCCCATGGCCTCCAGGCGCGCCAGTCCCTTGTGCCCGTCATTGGGCGCGGCCCGGTCGATGATCGTCTTGAGATCCCGGATCAAAACACGCCAGACCGTTTCCGGGTCCTTCTCGAAGGTGTCGATGTGTCCGAACACCATGGGATCGACCCGCTCCCAGATGCCGCCCCTGCCGCGGAAAGGCGGGATGCCGCTCTCCACGGAAATGCCGGCGCCCGTGAGGGCGACGACGCGTTTGGCCGCCATCAGATTCTCCGCCGCACGTCGAATCATATCCTTCATAACGTAAACTCCATATCCGCGCCCACGGCAAAACAGTCGAGGGATTTTCCGCAGTCGGAAACGACCTTCCGGCAGGCCGCGACGATCTCGTCGACCTCCCGGTCCGTCCGGTCCTGGTTAAGATGGAACAGCCCCAGGCGCCTCACCCCGGCATCCATGGCCAGCGCGAGAGCGTCCAGATAGGTGGAGTGCCCCCACCCGCAGCGACGCCCGTATTCCTCGGGGGTGTACTCGGCGTCGTGCATCATCAGATCCGCGTCAAGGACGAATTCCAGATACCTTTCATAGGAAACGCCGCCGCCGTGCCGATGGCGCAATTCGTTGTCCGTCAGGAATACGAAGCTTTTGCCGTCTTCGGAAAACTTGTACCCCCGTCCGCTGTTCGGGTGGTTCATCGGGATCGACTGGACGGAAACGGATCCGATCTGAAAGGCGGTGCTGCACATCATGTCGTCCGCGTAGGAGATCCGTGCGCTGGTGTCGCCATAGGGTACGGGAAAATAGGGCGGGGCCATGACCTTGGACAGCATCGTCTCCACAAATTTGGAATAGGGGCAGCGATACATCTGAAGTCGGGTCCGGGAGCTGTAGACCGGCTTGAAATACGGAAAACCCATCAGATGATCCCAGTGGGCGTGGGTGAAAATCAGGTGGTAATCAAATAGTCCCTCGGCCGCCAAACGATGCCCCAGCCGCCGGATTCCGGTCCCCGCGTCGACGATGATAACGTCCCCCGCACGGCCCCGGATCTCGATGCACGTGGTGTCCCCCCCATATTTGATGTAATCCCTGCCCGAAACAGGGATGGAGCCTCTGGAGCCCCAGCATCTGATCAGCATAATATCCCTTGACGGCTCGCACAAACCCAAAAATTCTCAAATCCCAACCCGTGTCTTTCAACGGCGGACCCTTCCCAGAAACGTATGCCAGATTCCGTCCCGTTCGCGATGGGCCGCAATCTCGACGGATTCGGCGAGAAGCCGTCGCCGGACCTCGGCGGCCTGGCTCCGCAAAAGTCCCGACAGAATGAGCCATCGCTTCCCATCAGCGGCATCGGATGCCAACATCCCCATCATCACCTCGAAGTGGATATTGGCGATCATCAGGTCCGCCGGAATGCAGGCCGCCTCTTCGGCCTTTCCCTGAAACACCAGGACGTTCCGTGAGAGGCCGTTGAGCGCGACGTTTCGAATCGCGGTCCGGGCCGCCAGAAAATTGAAATCGAAGGCGATAACCCTTCGGCATCCGGCCCTGGCCGCGGCAAGAGCCAGGAGTCCGGTCCCGGTGCCCACATCGACGGCGGTTCGGATCGTATCCCCTTTACAGACCTGCTCGATGAGTTCGAGGCAATCCCGGGTGGTGGGATGGGTTCCCGTGCCGAAAACGACCCCGGGATCCAGAACGATCCGCGCCGTCGCCCCCCCGTCATCCGGCGAGGGGTCCCACGGCGGGACGATCAGGAACTTCCCCACGGAAAAGCGTTTGAACCGTTCACCGAGCCAGTCTTCATAGCGCATCCGGTATTCGTCCACGAGGACCCGGCCGGGTTGGGTCGTCAGAATCCTTTCGACACTCTCCCTCGCCGGCTGGGAAAAAAAAAGGAAAGAATACCCATCCTCCACCCAATTGCCGATATATGAGGCGCCGACCTCCCCGGGGGCGACATCGACGCGCCCCTCGACATAGTAGATGTGGAGATCCTGATAGGGACTTCCGCCCAAACCGGGGGCCGCGACATCACTCATCTTTCGGCAGACGGTCGAGGTGCCATTCCATCGGATCGATGAGGGTGTAGCCCAGGCCGATCAGTTTTTTCTTGATCCGGGCCACGTTGTTGGTCAGCAGGTAAGGAAACACGGCCCGTTTTGAGGCGTCCCAGTGCCGGGCCACCAACACGCTCCCGAACGAGATGTTCTCCTCGGTGATGGCGTCGACGATCCGCTTCAGCTGACCGACTTTCTCCTCCACGAGAATCCCCAAAAGGGTGCCCGGCTCCCCGATGCCCAGAACATTGGTGAACGCGCGCATCAGGTCCCGAACGGAGAGGATGCCCTTCAGCTTGTTGTTTTCGTCCACCACCGGCAGCGCCCCCACCTTCCGCTGCTGGATGATCAAAAGGGCGTCCTGGATCGTGTGCATGGGCTTGAGGACGGCCGGGGTCTTGCTCATGATGTCTCTGGCGCTGATCCTGCTCAGCCGGTCCCGCTCCCTGGCGCTGTCGAAATCGTCCAGCAGGATGGAAGGGGTGGCGCTTCTGAGATCCCTGTCCGTCACGATGCCCACCAGGGTGTTGGTATCGTCCGTCACCGGCAGGTGGCGGATGCTGTGCTCGTCCATGAGGGCTCTTGCCTCGATGAGGCTGGTTTCCGGCTTGATGGTGATCACACGTTTGGTCATCGATTTGTCGACAAACATACCTCGCCTCCGATAATTGGATGTGGTTGAAGGGCCTGCCGCAGAGCGCCTACCCTTTCAGCAGGATCTCGACATGATTCCTGATGAGCTCCGGCAGCCGGTCGAGATTGTAGCCGCCTTCCAGAATGGAGACGATCCGGCCGCCGGTATAACGGTTCGCCAGGCCCATCAGCGTCTCCATGATCCATGAAAAACCTTCCGTGGAGAGATTGATGCCCGACATGTCGTCGTCCTTGTGGGCGTCGAATCCCGTGGAGACCAGAATGAATTCCGGCTCGAACCGGGAAAAGGCGGGCAGGAGATCCCGCTCGATGGCGGCCATGTACTCCTGGTCTCCCTGTCCCGGGAGAATCGGGGTGTTCAGGGTGTAGCCGTGTCCGGCGTCGACCCCCTCTTCGAACTCCCTGCCGGTGCCGGGAAAGGCAAAGGAGGGGTGTTCGTGGATGGAATAGTAAAAAACGGTGGAATCGTATTCGAAGATGTGCTGGGTGCCGTTGCCGTGATGGACGTCAAAGTCGACGATGCCCACGCGGCTCACCCCCCATTCGTCCTGAAGATATCGCGCGGCAATGGCCACGTTGTTGAAATAGCAGAACCCCATGGCCTTGCTGATCTCCGCGTGATGTCCGGGCGGCCTGACGGCGCAGAAGGCATTGTCGATCTCCCCTTCCATCACCCGCCTCACGGTGTCGATAACGCCGCCCACGGCCAGCGTGGCGACCTCGTAAGTTTCCCGGCACATCTGATTGTCCGGGTAGTCGAGCTCGCACATGCCCATGATGCAGGCCTCCTCGAACCGCATGATGTAGTTGACGTGATGCACCTGCTCGATGTACTTCTGATTCATGCGTCTGGCCGGTATGATCGTCAGTTTGGGGAGAAGACCGGCCGCTTCGAGCCCCTTGTAGGCCGCTCGAAGCCGATCGGACGACTCGGGATGCATACGGCCGGTGTCATGGAGCAGGAACCTCTCGTCGTACAGAAAGCCCGTTCTTTTCATAACCATCCCCCATCACTCAAAAGCGTTCTAGTCGATGATTTTTTCAAAGATCTCGTAGGCGGCGCGAACCGCGGGGTTGTCCTCGGGAATCTCCACGGTCGGGCGCCCATTCAGATCGTATTCATAGACAGTATCGTCCTCCTGTATGACGCCCGCAAGCGTCAGGCCGGCATCGCGGATGATCTCGAGGGCGGCGGCGTCGGGGGCGCCCTTGGCCTGGTTCATGATCAGACAGCTCCTGCCGGCCACGATATTCAACTCCCCGGCCAGCTGGTGAATCCTGACGGCGGCCTGAAGGCCCCTGCGGGATGCGTCGGTCACCAGGAGGAGGACGTCGACGTTCCGCGTGGTCAGGCGGCTGATGTGCTCCATTCCCGCCTCGTTGTCCATGACGACGTAAGGATAGTTGGCCGCGAGTTTCTCCAGAAACCCCACAAGAATGCTGTTGGCGGCGCAGTAACAACCGGAACCTTCCGGCTGCCCCATAACGAGGAGGTCATAGCCGTCCTCCTCGGCGATGGCCTCCTCCAGCCGCATGGACATGAACACGTCCTTGGTCATGCCGTCGGGCACCTTGCCTTTTTTCATGTCCTCCCGGGCGTTGCCGACGGTGTCGTGCACCTCGAGCCCGAGCACCTCGTTCAGATTGGCGTTGGCATCCGCGTCCACGGCGAGAACGGGCGTTTTATGCTTTTGAACAAGATATTTGATCAGGAGCCCGGCGACGGTGGTCTTGCCGGTGCCGCCTTTTCCGGCCAGTGCGATGGTATAACTCATGGTTTCAGATTCCTCGTTTGTGCTTGAAAGGTTAATACAAAATATAAATATATATATCATTTTCAGCGCGGGAAGTCAGTCAAAATCATTCGTCAGGGCACTTTTCCGGTGATCCGGCTTTCCCGACATCCTTTCCGCCGTTGGCGTCAGATTGCCTAACGAGCGCTCGAACTTTTTTATATTCAGTGCTGGAAATCGCTTGCATTGCCCATTTCCATATGCTATTTTTTCAGAAAATTATGGTTTAAAATCAGGCAGCTAAATAAATGATGCAAAATTAATAAACGCCGTTTAGTAAACGGGGACCGGCGGCTGTGCCTGAGGCCTCCAACCCCCAACAACACATGAGAGGGAGTCGACATGGAGTTTGAACTGACCAAAGAGCAAACGCGCATCCAGCAGTCTGTCAGGGAGTTCGTCAAGAAAGAGTTTCAGAAGGACCTGATCATGGAGATGGATGAAAAGCACGAGTATCCCGTGGACATCTGGAAAAAAGCCGCCGAACTGGGATTCATCGGCATCCATTTTCCGGAAAAATATTCGGGCATGGGGTACGGCGTCATGGAAAACATTCTCGTGGCCGAGGAACTCTGCCGCGGTGATTCCTCTGTTGGGGCCTGCCTCATTCTTGCGGATTTCGCTTCGGAGATCGTCCTCCATTTCGGCTCGGACGAGCAGAAAGCCAAATGGCTGCCCAAGGTCGCCGAGGGCGAGGTTCTCTCCTGCGGCGCCTTCACGGAGCCGGACCACGGCTCGGATATCACCCGCATGGAGACCACGGCCGTCAAGGAAGGGGATGAATGGGTCGTCAACGGCACCAAGATCTTCATCACCAACGGCGGCCCCCTGGCCGGTTTCTACAGCGTCCTCTGCCAGACCGATCCCGACGCCTCGCCCGGCCACCGGGGCCAGAGCCTCATCCTTGTCGAGGCCGACCGGCCGGGGGTGTCGGCCACCAGCGTCGGCACCAAGATGGGCATCCGCCCCATGTACACGGCGGAGGTCGTTTTCAAGGACGTCCGGGTGCCGGCGGCCAACCTGATCGGCAAGGAGAACAGGGGCTTCTACCAGGTGCTCGAATTCTTCGACGAAAGCCGTATTCTCATCGCCGCCCAGGGGCTCGGAACGGCCCAGGGCGCATTTGACCGGGCCCTTGCCTACGTCAAGTCGCGGGAACAGTTCGGCCGGAAGATCGCCCAGTTCCAGATCACCCAGCACAAGATCGCGGACATGGCCACCAAGATCGAACAGGCCCGTCTCCTCGTCTACAAGGCCGCATGGAACTTCGATCAGGGACGCATCGATCCCAAGCTGACCTCCATGGCCAAGATGGCGGCCGGCCGCTGCGCGGTGGAGGTCTGCGACGAAGCCATTCAGCTCCTGGGCGGTTACGGCTACATGCTCGACTACGAGGTCGAGCGGTTCGCCCGGGACGCCAAGATCTGCGAACTCTACGAAGGCACCAAGGAGATCCAGAAGAACACCATCGCCAGCGCTATCATGGGAAAACTGAAGTAACCGTTCCCGCTCCTGGAAACGTCTCGGCCCGGCGCCCCTTCACCGGGCCGAGGTGAACCCCCGGCACTTTGCCGATACGCTTCACCGTCTCTGTGGAGACGGCCATCCCAAGAGTCGAGGCCTGCATGCTGAGCATCCGAAAAATCGGGGTCTTCGGACGAACCTACCGTCATCTCAACCGGTACCGTCATATCCTGGGCATCCTCATCAAATACGGATTCGGAGACCTCATCGAGCGCCTGAACATCGACCAGTACATCGAGACCGGCCTCCAGATGCTCTCCAGCAGCAAGCGATCCACGGTGCCCGGGCACCACAAGCTTACCCGGGCCGAGCGGGTCCGCATGGCCGTAGAGGAGTTGGGTCCCACCTACATCAAGCTGGGCCAGCTCCTCTCCACCCGGTCCGATTTTCTCCCGCCCCACTACATCGATGAACTGTCAAAGCTGCAGGACGAGGTTCCGCCCTTTCCCTTCGCGGAGGTCCGAACGGTTTTCGAATCCGAATTCCACAGGCCGCCCGAGGAACTGTTCGCGACATTCGCCCCCGAACCCTTTGCCTCGGCCTCCATCGGCCAGGTGCACAAAGCCGTGACCCGCAATGGGGACATCGTCGCGGTCAAGGTCCAGCGGCCGGGCATCCAACAGACCATCGAGGTGGACGTCGAAATCATGCTGCACCTGGCGACCCTGATGGAGCGGAACATCGAGGAGGCGGCGTTTCATCGGCCGGTCAAGATCGTCGAAGAGTTCGCCCGAAGCATCGAGAAAGAGATCGACTACACCATCGAGGCCGGTCATATCGAGCGTTTCGCCCGCCAGTTCCTCAGCGTCGACGCCCTGTACGTTCCCAAGGTCTTCCGGGAGATGACCACCGAACGCATCCTCACCATGGAGTTCGTCAAGGGGATCAAGATTTCCAGAACCAGCGCACTGGAGGCGGCCGGCCTCGACAAGCGGCGGGTGGTGGACCTGGGGGCGGACCTGCTGCTGCGGCAGGTGTTCGACTACGGGTTCTTCCACGCCGATCCCCACCCCGGAAACATACTCGTCCTGCCCGGCCACGTCATCTGCCTTCTCGACTTCGGCATGATGGGAAGCCTCGACCGTTATACCAAGAAGGCTTTCGTGGATCTGATATACGGTGCGGCCCGGCGCGACGAGTTCCGGACGGCCCAGGTGCTCCTCCGGCTCACCAGTTGGGAGACGGAGCCGGACGTCCGCCTCCTGGAGCGGGATGTGGCGGACATGATGGGCCAGTATCTCTACAGGCCCCTCAAGGACATCAAGGTGAACAAGCTGCTCCAGGACCTGCTGGCCTTGACCTCTCGGCACCACCTTCGCATCCCGCCGGATCTCTTCCTCATGCTGAAGGCCTTCAGCTCCGTCGAAGGCATCGCCCGCCTTCTCAACCCGGAATTCGACATGGTGGCCCGGGCGGTGCCCTTTCTCAAGCGGGAGAAAATGGCCCGTTTCCGACCCGAGAGGATCGCCGAGGAGATCCTCTCCGTTTCCGGGGACCTCGCCGCCTTTTTCCAGCAATTCCCCAGGGAGGCCCTGGAGGTGGTCCGCCTCATGAAACGGCAGCGGCTCACGGTCCGGTTCGAGCATCACGGCCTTGAGAATCTGATCGAAACCCACGACCGGATCAGCAACAAGCTCTCTTTTGCCATCATCACCGCCGCTTTGATCATCGGATCGGCCATCATCGTCATCGCCAAGATTCCGCCCCTCTTCTTCGGCATCTCCCTCATCGGCATCATCGTCTTCATCGCCGCCGCCGTCCTGGGGCTCTGGCTCATCTTCGCCATCATGCGCAAAAAGCGGATCTGACGCCGTCCGCTATCGGTAGAAAGCGTAGTCGATGCCGTATTTCCTCGCCTTGTAGGCCACCTTCCGCACGGTCGTCTTGAGCAGCTCCGCCGACTGGGTGATGTTGCCCCGGGTGTTCTTCAAGGCGTCGACGATCATCTCCCGTTCCACCTTGGCGACGGCTTCCTCCAGGGAGAGATCCGGAAGCGTGTCGGACGTCTTCCCGGTCTGAAGGGTGGGGGGCAAATGGTAACTGTGAACCACGCCCTCCTCGCAGAGCAGAACGGCCCGTTCGATACAGTTTTCCAGCTCCCGGACGTTCCCGGGCCAGTGATAGGCCATGAGCATGTCGATGGCCGGGGTGGAAAAGCGGCGGATGTCCTTGCCGTTCTCCAGGCTGTATTTCTCGAGAAAATGATCGGCCAGAAGCAGGATATCGGTCTTGCGTTCCCTCAGGGGCGGCATGTAGATGGGAAAAACGTTCAGTCGATAGTACAGGTCCCCCCTGAATGCGCCCTCCTCCACCGCCTGTTCCAGGTTCTTGTTGGTGGCGGCGATCACCCGGACGTCTGTCTTGATGGTCTTGTGGCCGCCGATCCGCTCGAACTCCCTCTCCTGGAGCACCCTCAGGAGGTTCACCTGGACATCCGAGGTGATGGAGCCGATCTCGTCCAGAAAGATGGTCCCCTTGTGGGCCAGTTCGAATCTGCCGAGCTTCTGCCGGACAGCGCCGGTGAACGCCCCTTTTTCGTGCCCGAAAAGCTCGCTCTCGATCAGGTTGGCGGGCAGGGCCGCGCAGTTCATCTTGACGAATGGGTTCTTGGCCCGCCGGCTGTTGTAATGGATGGAGTTGGCAACCAGTTCCTTGCCGGTGCCGGACTCGCCCCGGATCAGCACCGTGGCGTTGCTCCTGGAGACCTGGGAGATCATCTGGAACACCTCCCGCATCTTGTTGGAGTTGCCGATGATGTTGTTGATGCGGTACTTGTTTTCCAGCTCGCTTTTGAGCCTCTGGTTCTCCTCCCGCAGCTGCTGTCTTTCGAGGTGGATCTTCTCCAGATTGATGACGTGTTGGGCGATCATCATGGCGATGACGCTCAACAGCTCCGTTCCGCTGTTGAGGGAATAGGACGGGTCGAAGTGCCGGTCCACGCTCAGGGCGCCGATAACCTGGTTCCCCTTGGTGATGGGCACGCAAAAATAGGAGAACTCGTCCTTGGCCTTTCGGGAATCGGTGCGGTCCAGGAAGAGGGGTTCTTCGCTGATCTTGGGCAGGGCGACCGGCTTGCCGCTTTCGATGACCCGACCGATGATCCCCTCCCCCAACTTGTATTTTCCCCGGGCGATGGCGGTTCGGGAAAGCCCGTGGGCCACCTCGATGCTGATCTCGTTCCGGAGCGGATTCAGGATGGTGACCGTCCCCCGGATCATGTCCAGGGCGTCGGAAAGGATGGCGAGAACCTTGTAGAGGGATTTTTTCAGGTCGAGATGTTCGTTAAGGGTCTTACTGATCTCGTAAAGGAGTGTGATTTCTTCTATTTTCTTCATAATGCCCCGGTTCGTCCCATGATGAGGCTGAGGGTTATAGGCTGAAGGCTGAAGACTGAAGGGGTGCATCCGTGACGAACGGTGCACTTACCTCCTTCCGGCTTCGGTCTTCGGTCTTCCGCCTTCGGTCTCCAGTCTCCAGTCTTCAGCCTCTATCCCGTCACCATTACAAAAGCCGAAAGTTGAGATGTATATTAACAATATAACATTTTTGCAATAAATAACTGACGCTTCGACATTTTCAAGACGGCTTGGAGCCCAGGGGGATTTCGCGGACCGGGTCCGCGCCTGCCAAAGCGGCGCATTCCCCCGGCCTTCAGCCCGAGCCTCTGAAACGGGAAAGTTTGTTTTGACAGTGTGTCCTGACTTGGCTTACTGTAAGGCTGTCGTGTTGTTTCCGCCACGGTTGCCGTGGATGCGGCCCTGCCCACAGCCTGCCGGATGCCGCATGGGATGCCGCCCGTGAGCCTCATGCAGGGATCGATCCCAGGACACGGCCGGGAGGTGCATGCCGTGTTCAGGGCTGTCCAGGGCTTCGGAAAAATTGGGGAGGTTCCGTTTATGTCCCGTAAAGATCGAGATCATTTCAACCTGCTGTGCGACATCGGGGAGCTTGCGGCACTGGTCACCGGAAGCCACAACATCGAAACCTTCATGGACAGCGCTGTCCGGCTGGTTTCCCGGCATCTAAAGGCCGACGTCTGCTCCATCTACCTCTATGACGAATCCGCGGAGGAGCTGATTCTGAGGGCCACCATAGGGCTCAACCCCAAGGCGGTGGGGCGGATTCGCATGAAACCCGGCGAAGGCCTCGTGGGAGCGACCTTCGAAAACCTTCACCCCATCCGGGAATCCGCCGCCGGCGGCAATCCCCTGTTCAAATACTTCGAGGAGGCCGACGAGGAACGCTTCGAGTCCTTCCTGGCCGTCCCGATTCAACGGGGCGTTCAGCGGATCGGGGTCCTGGTGGTACAGCACGAGACAGCGGACTATTTTTCCGAAAGAGACGTCATGGCGCTGAAAGCCTCGGCGTCCCAACTGGCCGGCGCCGTCGAGAACGCGCGGCTGCTCATGGATCTTTACGAGGCCACCGGGACCCACCCCGAGGTCCAGGCCCCGGCATCCCTCCAATTCATCCGGGGGCAGTCGGCCTCCGAAGGTATCGCCCAGGGTCCCATCACCTTTTTCAAGAAAAGCCACGTCGCCTTTCTGTCGGGCGACGCCCACCGGAACGAAAACTTTACGGTGGAGGATTTTCACGAGGCCGTCCGGCAAACCTCCCGGCAGCTCGCCGATTTGCAGTCCCGACTGGCCGAGCGGCTTCCTGAAAGCGCGTCCCTCATCTTCACGGCCCATTTCATGATCCTGAAGGACCCCAAGTTCATCGACCGGATCGTCCACCAGATCGCCGAGGGCGTCTCCCCGCCGGAGGCCGTTAAAAACGTGGCCCGCCACTACATCAACGTCTTCGCGTCGAGCAGCCATGCCTATATCCGTGAAAAGGTCAGCGATATGGAGGACCTGGCGGGCCGCATCCTGAAAAATCTCTTCCGGCGGGGCGCTGAAAAGCAGGAGAATGAAAAGGGAAAGATTGTCGTGGCGGCGGAGCTCTATCCGTCCGAAATATTGAAAATGGCCTCCGAGGAGGTCCAGGGCGTCATCCTGGTCAAAGGCGGCATCACCTCCCATGTCTCCATCCTGGCGCGCTCCCTCAAAATCCCGCTGGTGATCGCCGATCATCCTCACCTGATGCATCTGCCGGAAGAGACGCCGGTCCTTCTCGACGCCAACGTGGGAAACATCTATATCCGACCGGATCAGGAGATCCTCCTCCAGTTCGCCGGACAGGAGGCTGCCGGCAAGATCGCAGCCGCATCTCCGAGCACGGTGTGCCGGATCACCCAGACCGGCGACGGAACGCGCGTCCGCCTCCTGGCCAACATCAACCTCCTGAGCGAGCTCTCCACGGCCAAGGAACTGAATGCCGAAGGCATCGGCCTCTACCGGACCGAGTTCCCCTTCATCATCCGCCCGACCTTTCCGTCGGAGGAAGAGCAGTATCTCGTCTACAAACATCTTTTCGATGAAATGGCGGACCGGGAGGTCACCATACGCACCCTTGACATCGCCGGGGACAAGGCCCTGGTCTATGCAAACGCCACCAGCGGAAAGAACCCCGACCTGGGGCTCAGGTCGATCCGCTTTTCCCTCCGGAACCGCCCCCTGTTCGAACAGCAGCTTCGGGCCATCCTCCGGGCGGGCGCGGAGGCTCGGCATCTCCGGATCATGTTCCCCATGATCTCCTCGCTGGACGAATTCCGCGATGCCCGTTCGGTTGTCGATGCCTGCGTGCGTGACCTGAAACGGGAAGACCTCCCCCATCACCCCGGCCCGTCCATCGGGATGATGGTGGAAGTCCCCTCGGTGGTGGAGATCATGCCGGCCCTGGCCCGGGAGGCCGATTTCTTCTCCATCGGCACCAACGATTTCATCCAGTACACCCTGGCCGTCGACCGCACCAACGAAAAGGTGGCCGACTATTACCGAGCCTATCATCCGGCGGTGCTGCGGGGACTGGCCAGGGTCGTCCGTGCGGCGAAGACCGCCGGACGCGAGATCGCCGTCTGCGGCGAGATGGGGCATGAGACGGCGTACATTCCCTTCCTGCTGGGCATCGGCATCCGCATCCTGAGCGTCGGCCCGCAGTTTCTGCCGGCGCTCCGCGAACGCATTGCCGGCCTGACCCTGGCGGAAGCCGAGCGGCATGCCCGACTCCTGCTGGCTGAAGACACCCTGGCCGGTGCCCTCAAAGTGCTTGAAACCCCGACGTCGGGATAGGGATTATTTTATCGTCACCACCGGACAGGCGGCCTCCATGATGACGTATCGGGCATTCGATCCGAACAGCATCTTCCCGACCTTGGACCGGCGCCTGACGCCCATGACGATTTCATCGGCACCGCACTCTTCGGCATAACGGACAATGTCTTCCCCGGGCTTCAATCCCCGGATGAGCAGATGGGTTTCGCAGGGAAGGGATCGTTCCCTGCAGCGCCGTTCCGCGTAGGCCAGGTCATCCTCGGCCCGCTGAATGTCGTCGCTGTCCTTGCCGGACCCGCCGGTGAGGGACCGGATGAGGACCACCTTCCCCTTGAAGGCCTCGGCATGCTTCAAACCCAGTTCGAGGGCATCCCTAGCCGCATTGGAGCCGTCATATGCCACCAGAATGATCATTTGCTTTTCCATGGTCCCCCCAGTCTCCTCCCGGCCTTCGTCCAGATCGCCGGGAATCCGAGTCGACACCGTTTTTTGCGGATCGCGATTCAACATGATATGGTATCTCAATTTTCGGCTTTCATGCGATGACCGGATAGAGGCACCGGCCTGTGAAAATCGACAGTTGAAATGGTATCATGCAATTCAGAGATTAACATAATGATATTACAGCAGTGTCATGAAACAATCAAGATGAACCCTGGGATCGCGGGCCGGCGTTACCCTGACAGGAGGATCGTCCCATGAGCGGAGCGTTCCCGATCCCGCGATCCCAGGCCGAAAGGGGCTGATTGACGCCATGATCCTGATCGCCGACGCCCACGTCAACACCGCCAAGGGCACCCACCGCCATTTTTTCCGGATGCTGGACGCCCTCGAGGGGACCCGTGAAGACATCGTTTTCATGGGAGATATCTTCGACTTGTGGATCGCCCTGCCCGGCTACGAACAGCGCGTCCACGCCCGGTTTCTCGCGTGGTGCCGCCGCCAGGGAATGCACCGGAAGATCGGCTACATCGAGGGAAACCATGAATTTTTCCTGGCCGAGGAGAAAGGAGACGCCTTTTCGTGGGCCACCGATCGGGCCTTCAGGATCGACGGCCGCGGCAGCCTTTTCTGTCACGGGGACCGCATCAACCCCCTCGATCGCAACTACCTTCTCTTCAGGAAACTCACCAAGAACCGGTTCGTCAAGGAGATGCTCCGTCGACTCCCCTGGGGGCCCTTCATTGCCGAGATCGTCAAGAAGCAGCTGAAACACACCAACCCGACCTTTCGAAACCACCTCCCACGGAAAGCGCTCCTGGATCTCCTGTCGGCCGCCCGGACATCGGGCATCGACCGCGTTTTTGCGGCCCATTTTCACCAGGAGGCCTTTTTCGAACAAAACGGGGCACATCTCCACCTCCTCCCCGCCTGGATGGACACCGGCAGGATCACCCGCTTCGACCCTCGCACCGGCCGGGTCGTCCACCTGCCGTGGCAGGCCCTGTCGGAAGGCCGGATGCCGCGACATCGACGCGTGCCGGACCGCGCTGTCGCAGCCGTCAAAATCGGTTGACTTGTCTCCCCTTTTTCGTTAACCTTCCCCTTAAAATAAATTAACCAGAACATCCCAAACCGCGTTGGACACCCCGGCGCACGCATAGAGGGGTCATGAAAGCCGCCATATTGAATATCCTCCGAACCCGTCGGGAGGTGGTCTCCGGGGAGACGCTGAGCACCGCCCTGGGCACCTCCCGGGTCGCCGTCTGGAAACATATCCGGAAGCTCCAGGACCTGGGATACGACATCTTCGCCGGACCAAAGGGCTACCAGCTCCTGGACACCCCCGACACCCCCTTCCCCTGGGAATTTCCAGGGCGGGAAGATCGCATCCACTATCTTCCCCGGACAGCCTCCACCATGATCGCAGCCCGTGACCTCGCCCGAAACGGCGCGCCCCATCTCACGACGGTCATCGCCGGAATCCAGACCCACGGACGGGGAAGACTCCAGCGTCAATGGCTGTCCGAAGCGGGCGGCGTTTACATGACCGTGATCGTCCGGCCCGATATCCCGCTGCTGCTGAGTTCCCGGGTCAATTTTATCGCATCCCTCACCATGACCCGACTCCTCAGGGATCGCTACGGCCTCGATGCCCGGGCCAAATGGCCCAACGACATCCTGGCGGGCGGGAAGAAGCTCCTCGGCATGCTTTCGGAAATGGAGATCATCGGCGATATGACGGCCCACATCAACATCGGCATGGGGCTCAACGTCAACAATGACCCCACCCCCCACGAACCCGGCGCCGTTTCCATGGCACGCCTTTTGGGGAAACGGATATCGCGGAAAGACCTCATCGCCGCCTTTCTCGACGACTTCGAAGCGCGTTTGGCCGGGGTCGATTACGACACGGTGGTGGATTCCTGGAAGACCGTGGCCATGCCCCTGGGCCGTCGGGTCCGGGTGGCCACCGCCACCGAGGTCATAGAGGGCCTCGCCGCCGACGTGGACCCGGACGGTGCCCTGATCCTGACCCTTGACGACGGCACGCAGCAGAAGGTGATTTACGGGGACTGCTTTTTCCCGTCCCCCCAGGACAACGAAAACAAAGGAACACCCGCATCATGACGCAAACCCCGAATACAGAGCAGCTCCGCCGGACCGTCCAGGCGTCGCTTTTCGCCGCGCTCATCGCCGCAGGCGCCTTTCTGGCCGTTCCCATCGGCCCTGTGCCCATCGTTCTCCAGAACATGTTCGTCCTCCTGGCCGGGCTGCTTCTGGGACCCCGGTGGGGCCTGGCCGGCGTCGGCATCTACCTTCTGGCCGGCGCCATCGGTCTCCCGGTCTTTGCCGGCGGTACCGGCGGCATCGGCCGTATGCTGGGCCCCACGGGGGGGTATCTCCTGGCCTATCTGCCGGCGGTCTGGATCGTCGGCATCGTGAGCCGGAAGGCCGGGGGCCGGGTGATGGGCGACGTCGTCGCCATGAGCCTGGGAGCCCTCGTCATCTACGCCATGGGCGTACCCTATCTCAAGGTCGTGACCGGGATGTCCTGGTCCAGGGCCGCGGCGGTGGGAATGCTGCCGTTTCTCATCGGCGACGTCCTCAAGATCGCGGCCGCCGTCCCCATCGCCCGAACCCTCCGACCGATGACGGTCGGCAGGCTCGCATCCCATCCGGCTGATGGCTATTCTCGAGGTTAGCGGCCTCATCCACCGGTTTCCCGACGGAACGACGGCCCTTTCCGGCATCGATCTTGTCGTCCGGGAAGGTGAGTTCGTCGTGGTGGCCGGCGCCAACGGCTCGGGAAAGACCACCTTTCTCCGGCACCTGAACGCCCTTCTTCTGCCCCATGACGGCCGGGTCCTCGTGGACGGCGTTTCGACGGCCGACGATCCGATCCGCGCCCGGAGGACGGTGGGGATGGTGTTTCAGGATGCCGACAGCCAGATCGTGGGAGAAACCGTTTACGACGACGTAGCCTTCGGGCCTGAAAACCTCGGGCTCGAGCCCGATCGGATCCATCGCAGGGTTACGGCGGCCATGGCGGCCGTGGGGCTTGCCGGTTTCGAGGACCAGCGGCCCCATCTCCTGTCGGGGGGAGAAAAACGCCGGGTGGCCATTGCGGGGATCCTGGCCATGCGATCCCGGGTCCTGGTTTTCGACGAGCCTTTTTCCAACCTGGACTACCCGGGGGTCCGCCAAGTGCTCGCACAGATCGTCGCCCTCCACCGACAAGGCCACACCATCCTCCTCACCACCCACGATCTGGAAAAGGTCCTGGCCCACGCCGACCGCCTGGTGGTGATCAGCGCAGGGCGCGTCGCCCGGAACGGTCTCCCGGCCGAGACGGTAAAAGGCATCGACGCCCTCGGCGTGCGGGAGCCCGAAGCCTCCCGCAACGGGATGCCCCTGTCGTCATGGCTGAGATAACGACCCTGGGCTTCCGCCCCGGCCGCTCCCTTTTCCATCGGCTCGACGCACGGTTCAAGCTCCTCTGCCTGGCCGTAATCGGCATCGCGGTCCTCCAATGCGGGATCTGGGGCCTGGCCGGACTGACCGTACCGGGCCTTGCGGGCATTTTCCGCCTCGGCATCCCCCTTCGCTCGATGCTGAAAGAGCTGCGCTATCTCGCCGTGCTGCTCTTTCTGGTCTTCGCGGCACGGGCCCTGTCCACGCCGGGGTCGGTCCTTTTCTCCGCCGCGGGGATCAGCGTGACCCGGGAAGGCGTCGCAGCCGGGGTGCTGGTCTGCTGGCGTCTGGCCGGCGTCGTTCTGGCCGGCATCATCTTCATCGCCGCCACCCGGCCCTCGGAGATCCGCGGGGCCGTAATCCGGCTTCTGGCACCGATCCCCTTCATCCCCGAACAGCAGGCCGGCACCATGATCAGCCTCCTGGTCCGCTTCATCCCCATGATCCTGAACCAGGCCCGGGAAACCGCCGACGCCCAGCGCGCCCGGTGCATCGAGTGCCGGAAAAACCCGGTCTTCCGGGTGGCGACCCTCTGCATCGCCCTGCTGCGGCGCATCTTCGAAGATGCCGAACGGCTCGTCGTCGCCATGGAGGCCCGATGCTACACCGAGGATCGCACCGGGCCCCGGTTTTCGGCAACCTCCCGGGACTGGACGGCGCTGATCGTCACGGCCGCCGCCTGCGCCGTCGCGGCAGCCCTCCCCTTCTGACGGCCCCGAGCCGGCCGCCCTCGAAATTCCGCGGGGTGCGGACCCCATCCGTTCCGGCAATTGACACACCCTCCCCGCTATAGTAAAGCCTAAACGATTCGTATCCGGAACCGGTCATGGGCGCCGGGCTTCGAACCATCCGCGGATCCCGTTTCACAGCCCCGTCAACAACCGGCACGATTGCGCAAAGGAGCCGTCTCTCTTGAAAATCGTCATTATCGGCGCCGGCGAGGTGGGATTTCACATCGCCAGCCACCTTTCCCGGGAAAACAAGGAGGTCGTCATCGTCGACGACAACGCCGAGGCCATCCGTCGCGTCTCGGACCACATCGATGTCCAGACCATCATCGGCCGGGGCGGCAGCCCGGCAATCCTGGAACAGGCCGGGGTCAGGGAAGCCGAGATCATGCTCGCCGTCACCAACAGCGACGAGACCAACCTGGTGGCCTGCATGGTGACCCACATCCTTTCGCCGTCCACCAAGAAGTTGGCCCGGATCCGAGGGGGCGACTACGACCAGTATCACGAGGCCTTTTGCCGAAACCCTCCCAACATCGACACCGTCATCAACCCCGAAATGGAGGTGGTCAAGACCATCGAGCACCTGATGAGCGTCCCCGGTGCCACGGACGTGGGGGAATTCGCCGGCGGGCGGGTCAAGTTCATCGGGGTCCGCCTCGACGAGACCACCCCCATCGTCGGGGCCCGGCTTTCGGACCTCCCCGGACGGATCCCGGGACATCGCCCCCTGATCTTCTGCATCATCCGGAACGAGCGTCTCATCGTACCCTCGGGAAAGGACCGGTTGACAGCCGGCGATCTCATCTATTTCATCACCGAGGACAAGGACCTGGAGGCATCCCTCAGGATCTTCGACAAGCACGCCGAACCCATCCGGCGGGTGCTGATCATCGGGGGCGGGCGCATCGCCCTCCGGCTGGCCCTCCGGCTCGAAGAGAAGTCGGTTCACACCAAGATCATCGAACAGCGTTCCGACCGATGCTCCATTCTTGCCGAAAAACTGAACCGATCCGTGGTGCTCTGCGGCGACGGCTCGGACCAGGCCCTGTTGCGGGAGGAAAACATCCAGGATTCGGACGTGGTCATCACCCTGACCGACGACGAGGAGACCAACATCCTGGCCTCCCTCCTGGCCAAGCAACTGGGAGCCCGAAAGACCATCACCAAGATCAGCAAGTTCAGCTATTTTCCTCTGATGCACACCATCGGCATCGACCAGGTGGTGGACCCGCGCCTGTCGGCCATCAACACCATCCTCCAGCACATCCGCCGGGGCAAGGTGTTGAGCAGCGTCTCCATCCGGGGCGAGGACGCCGAGATCATGGAGGCGGTGGCCCTGGAGACCACCGACATCGTAGGCAAGCCCCTGATGGACATCACCTTCCCCAAGGGCGTCCTCATCACCACTATCCTGAGGGGCGAGGAGGTAATCATTCCAACGGGACAGAGCGTGGTGGCGCCCAACGACCGGATCATCATCTTCGCCCGCCGGGAAGCCATCCCGAAGGTCGAAAAAATCCTGTCGGTCAAGCTGGAGTATTTTTAAATGCGATGGCACTACATCTTCTACGTCGTCGGCATCCTGCTCTTCTTCCTCGGCCTTTTCATGCTCCTGCCCCTTGCAACGGCCCTGATCTATCGGGATGAGCCCCTCCTGCCCCACTTCCTGTCCATAGGCGTCTGCCTTGCCGTGGGCGGCCTTCTTTTTCTGTCGCTCCGGGGGAAAAACGCCCGAAACGATTATGTCTCGCCCCGGGAGGGCATGGGGATCGTCGCCGTCGGCTGGATGGCCGTAGGGGCCTTCGGCGCACTGCCCTTCTACCTGGGCGGCCAGTTCGGCGGCATCACCGACTGCCTCTTCGAGTCGGTGTCGGGATTCACCACCACCGGCGCATCCATCCTGAGGGAGATCGAGCCGGTCTCCAAGGGAATGCTGTTGTGGCGGAGCTTCATCCAATGGCTGGGCGGCATGGGCATCATCGTCCTCTCCCTGGCCATCCTTCCCATCCTGGGGGTGGGGGGCATGCAGCTCTACAAGGCCGAAGTGCCGAGCCCGGTGCCGGACAAGCTCAAGCCCCGCATCCGCGACACGGCCATGATCCTCTGGAAGGTCTACGCCCTGATCACGGCGGTCGAGGTGGTGCTCCTGATGTTCGGCGGCATGGATCTCTTCGACGCCCTGAACCACGCCTTCACCACCCTGCCCACCGGCGGATTCTCGACGGAAAACGCCTCGGTGGCCCATTTCGACAGCGGTTACATCGACATGGTCATCACCCTCTTCATGCTGCTGGCCGGCATCAACTTCACCCTCCACTATCAGTTTCTCAAGGGGCAGACCCTGGCCTTCTGGCGGGATGCCGAGTGCCGCTTCTTTCTGGGGACGACCCTGTTCCTGACCCTCGTCATCGCCTTCGACATATTCGGCACCGTCTATGAGACGGCGACGGGGGCTTTCCGGTACAGCGTCTTCCAGGCGGCGTCCATCATCACCACAACGGGATTCGCCACGGCCGACTATGAACAGTGGCCTGCCATGTCCCAGATCATCCTGCTGCTGTGCATGTTCATCGGCGGCTCCGCCGGTTCGACGGGGGGCGGCATGAAATGCCTCCGGGTCATGGTCTGCTTCAAGTACTGCTACAAGGAACTCTTCTCCCTCATCCACCCCCATGCGGTCACCCACGTCAAGATCGCCGGCAAAACCGTGCCCGAGGACGTCGTGCGGAGCGTCCTCGGCTTTCTGGCCCTCTATATGATGCTTTTCGCCGTCGCCGTGGTCCTGCTGGCCGGGACCGGGGTCGATCTCGTCACCGCCTTCGGCGCCGTCGCCGCCGCCATCGGCAACATCGGCCCCGGCCTCGGCATGGTGGGCCCGGTGGAGAACTACGCCGACATCCCTCTTTTCGGCAAATGGATCCTCATCTGGTGCATGCTCCTGGGGCGCCTCGAGATCTACACCGTCATCATTCTGCTGGTGCCCGAGTTCTGGCGGAAATAAGCCCTGCCCCGGAGACCGTCGTGCCGCCGGGGACCCGCTTCCCGAAAAAACCGCGGACGCGACCTTTTTTTTATTGACAACCCCAACAGATCCGGATATAGAAGCGGGGTCTTTTTTTGAGGGCCGTTAACTCAGACGGTAGAGTATCTGCCTTTTAAGCAGAGAGTCGCTGGTTCGAGCCCAGCACGGCCCATAAGCCTTATCGGCCGTAAAAAAAGATGCACGTCCCCATCGTCTAGCCTGGTCCAGGACACCGGCCTTTCACGCCGGCAACAGGGGTTCGAATCCCCTTGGGGACGCCAATAGACAATTACATGATTTCCTATGTAATAGCCGCCTGAAGATCTTATCTTCGGGCGGCTTTTTTGTTGCGGACACAGATTCCGGACACAAAAATCTTCCCGGTTTGAACACCCCGCCTCGTCTTGCGGCCAAATGCGGGAACGCTGAAAACACGACCCCGTCCTGATTCAGGAGCCTCCATTACTGGGTGTTGCCGTCTAAGGCTGTCACCGGATACGCAGAAGAACCGAAGATGTATCTGCAGGGATTTTCACCCTGAAATACACGATTGAACGTATTGAGACTCTCACCCGGATATGGTAGGAAATTCTAAAATAGAATTCTGATACATACGCACTTCGATCCGTAGGATATGGTTCTCTCCGAGCCTGTTGCTGAAGCTGAATCCCTTCATCCGTCCCTATCGGGACTGCACATAACACCCTCTCAATCCAAGGAGAAGTTCAGCATTAGCGGTTTCATGGCTTATCTGTCTTCAAAATGGCCGCATAGAGTACCTGTCGAGGGTTTAAACCGTAAATGCCGATTCCGCAGTACAGACGCAGGACCGGAGCATCGGCCGGCAATGAAAGGAGGTGGTGTGAGGCCTATCGGTTTCTAACAGAGTACCACAGCCGTTCATGAATCCTACAAAAAGGGGTGAAACAATGAAATCAAATCACATCAAGGTTTCAGTTCGGGTAGGATCGAATCAGAATGGATCTTTGTCCTTTTTTTCAAAAACGCGAAGCGCATTGGGGGCAATTCTTATCGCCGGCTGCCTGGTGGGCGTCGTCTTTGGGTATGCCACCGCGAAATCAAACAAAAGCGGCGACATAGACATTGAGCTGACCAACATTGAAAAATTGGGAAAGTACGTATTCTTCGACAAGATATCCTCACCCAAACGCATGGGGTGCGTCACCTGCCACGATCCCAAAACCGGTGGAACGGGAAGCGTTGCAGGGGTCAACCTGCATCAGGTGGCGATCACCGGTGCCAACCCGCACACGATCGGCAACCTCAAGCCGCCGACCAACGCCTATGCAACCTTCATCGGTCCGCTCGCGCCTTGCAACTTCGGCGTACCCGGTTGGTGCGGCGGCAACTTCTGGAATTCCCGATCGGAAGGCAACGAATGGCCTCCGCAATTTCCGGAAGGGGCTGCAAAACATCTTGGGGAGGAAGTATTCTATAAAACAGATGGTACACCTCTTCCGGACGACCTTCAGGATGCCTACAGCCTCTATTTCGGTCCAACCGCAGATCAGGCATTGAATCCGATGCCGAATCCAGTCGAACAGAACATCGACAGAAAAGCGGTTTGTCAACACGTCAAATCGGCAAAATACGCACCCCTTTACAAGCTTGTCTGGGGTGTTGATATCGATTGCAGCGACACGCCGGTCGCCGTCAGTGCTCCGGATATGGATCCTCTCGTCAACACACAGGCAGATCCTTCGCTTTTTCCCGAAAAAGCGTTCGACATCAGCTTCAAACGAATCATGCTGGCGGTCTGTGCCTGGCAGGCCTCGCCAGATCTCAACTCGTTCAGCTCCAGACGGGACATCGAACTTCGCAACGATGAAGACGGTCTGTTTCCCCTGGACGGCTTTACGGATGAAGAGAATCTGGGGCATGATCTGTTCTATGGCGTGGAAAGTGCGTTGAACCCTGACGGCAAGTCCGCAGGGTGTGCAGGCTGTCACAGCGACAATCCCGGCGCTGACACCGGTGAAGAGCCTGAACAACTTTATTCGGATGACGGCTTCCATAACATCGGCGTGCCCCGGAACCCGGAGATTCCACCCACGTACAATGCCGACGGCACGCTGATTGATCCCGACCTGGGCCTTGCGGGTCTGACGGGTGTGGTGGGAGACCCATTGTCTCCCGGATGTACGGCCGGTGGATTCAGAAGAAATTGTGATCATCGCGGGTTCCACAAGACGACGACGCTTCGCAACGTGAACAAGCGCAAAGGCGAGGGGTTTACAAAGGCATACACCCACAACGGCTGGTTCAAGAGCATGGAGAGCATCGTCCATTTTTACAACACCGGTCTGATCGGGGGACCAACCGCCGACTCTTTCGGGATCACGAGATGCCCGGACGGCATAGAGACGGAAAGGGATGCCCTGGCGAACAACTGCTGGCCGGCACCTGCGTATGCCAATCCCCTCCAACCCGGAAGCCCGACCTTTGGCGCCGTACTAGGAGGGGGGCGTTTTGGAGACCTGGGGCTGACCCTGGAGGAAGAGGCTGCAATCGTTGCCTACCTGAAAACGTTCACGGACACGCATACCGCCAAGGCGCCTAAGCCGTATAAGTAGCTCTGACGGAACCCGGCCTCGATACCTTGATACCCTGATCACGAACAACGACGATGCCGAATGTCGCCGCGCCGGTCATTGCATCCGGCGCGCAGGCATCGACCGCTCGAAGAAAGTTGCTGTATGGAATTTTGCTGTGCGGCAACAGAATCGCTCAGTTGGGGGAACATGTTACGAATATATATAACTATTTGCATAGGTATTAACGCCTAAATGGAACTATGTGTAATACCCACATAAATTAAGTAATTATCCCTATAGATTATCATATAATTTTTTGATAGAGACTTGACAACCCTGACAGCTGAATCTACGTTTCGTGCAAGTCGCATATTTTGAGACTGGGCAATATTTCCTGAACATCCCTTCAGCACCATAATATCAGGTCAACCGTACCTGTGAATAAAGGGTTCGCCGGCGGCCCGATCCAGCCGATCCATGAATTTCCGTCCTTTTATGCAAGCGCCATCGCCCTGTTTGGGATCCACAACGCCGCCTGCTTGATCAACAAAGCCATCCCCACAATGTTACGCCGTCGGCGGACTTGACCCGTCGTCCGGAGGAAGAAACGCATCAGTTTCGATAAATACGGTCCACCCATGCCGGCATGTTGCATCCGGGATCGTTGAACGAGTCAAAGTGAGGTGGAAAATGCGCCATCCAGCGAACAGTTTTACAGTTAAAGACCTGCTCTGTTTCCCCAACCTCTCCGCGCCGCTATCCTACTACTTCGTTCCTCTCCACGCCGATCTCGACCGCAGCGAAACCGGCACCCCGCTCTGGAATCTCATCTCCCTGGGACAAACCGGCTACCTGATGTTGACCGCCGCCTGGCGCGCCTCCGAACAGTCGCTTGCCGCTCTGCGCACCGAAATTGCCCGGCAGGAGGCGATCGCCGACCCCACCACCCTCCGCCTGGCCCCGGCCCCGGCACAGGTTGCCCGCTGTAACCTGCTCCTGGGAGACGGCGCCGGGCAGTTCCAGGTGATAGCCACCAGCGCCACCTCCGGTATAGCGCCCTACTCAGCCCTGTTCAACCTTTTCCTGACCGAGGAGCAGTTTGCCGCGGTTGCCGCTGCCCTCACCGGCAACCCCAGGCGCCTGGCGGTGGAGTACGACGTCGCCTTGGCGGCCCCGGTCACGGGCAGCGCCCGGTTCATCCCCCTTTCATCTCAACTGCTCCCCCGGCTGGCCGAATATCTCGACAGCGGACCGCCTGGCTTTCGCCTCGCCCTGCAGGCGGCGGTTGAAGAGGGCCTGGCAATGATCGATATGGACCTGCCCGAGCAGGCGTCCGAAGGGCTGGTCAACGACCTCTACAACCGGGTCCTCGCCCGTGCCGCCGAACGCCTGCCCAGGCTGATCCGCACCCGGCACGGCGATTCGCTCACCGAATTTCAGGTGATGGTGAGCCTGACGACGGACGCTTTCCAACCCTTCCATCCCCGGGTGGATCTGGCATCGCTGAATCTGACCGGAAACCCGATTGGTTTTGTCGCCTCACGAACCCATGAGGCCGGTGCCGGAAAACAAGCGAAGAAACAGGCCCGGACGCGACAACTCCGGTTGAACTTCGACCCGCGGGGCGCCCCCATTGCCTGGATCCGCCTGCAGTGGGAAACGGCGCATGCCGTGCTCAAACCTCCCCTTTTCGGACCTGTCCGTATGGCCGGTCCCGCAGACCAACCGTTACGCCTGACCGTCGGGTATACCGATGGGTCCCCCACATTCAGAAAGGAGTTGATGCCGTCGCATGAGACTGAAATGCCGTTACGTCCCGAAGCGGTGGGCCTGACCCGGCTTGTCGTCGATGCCCGGCCGTTTGCGGCTTCGAACGTCCGCCGGGTAAAAGTCCGGCTGAGCTATCATCCGCCGCACCGTCCGGCTCCCCGCCAGTATTTTATCCAGTTTGAAAAGGATTCCTGGACCACATGGATCTGGCTGGTCTCCCCCACCCGGGCTCCGGAGCACTACCTGGATGCTCGCTGGCAGATCGTTTGCACGGATGGGAGCATCATCACCCCATCCGCTGCGATTCTTCGTTCCTCGGATTCCGTTCTGACGCTTTCAGGAGAAAAAGCCGATGTTACAAATTGACAAAGTACAGACCATTGAAGAGGTCACCGTCTATGGTGATCACGAAAAGATCAACGTCTTTTATCTCATTCCCCAGCAGCCCAGATACCGGCGCTATACGGACGGCAAGCTGGCCTTCAGCTTCATGAAATACCGCTTCCCCGTCGACCGGCCCGATGGTCGCAAAGGGGGCGGGTTCGTCCTGTTTGATGTCGAATTTGTCGTCGATGCCGCCAAGTTGCCGAAGATCAAGGAAGTCCTGGCCGGTCAGGTCGCTCAGGATGCCAACCGGTTGGGAATCTCTCCCGTACCGGATGTGATTTTCGGCCCGATCAACTACGCCAAAGGCACCACCCAGTTGATCGTCGCCGGGTCCGACGGGCTGTTTGTGGAAAAGCTCCACAACCCCGGCAAGCCCTCTCTGTACGGCAACAACATCGCCACCTTCGGACTGGAGCTGAGCGAAAACGGTGCCACCTTTTTCGAAGAGGCCATGAAAACCCCCGGCGGCTCCTCGGTTGCCGTCGTCTATGATCTCTGGTTCTGGGCGCGGCTGCCGGAGATCACCGTGGACGGCTACTTCTACGCCTCCAATTTCTACAGCTTCTACCAGACCATTGATACCGACTGGAACCTCTGGTCGGAGGACTCCTACCGGGAAACGATCCGTGAGCAGTTGATCCAGTCCGAAGCCATGGATCTGAAATTCGACTGGGGCCTGGTGGACGACGAAAAGATCCGCGGCCCCATCCGTGACTGGGCCACCCGCGCCCTTGAGGACGCGGTCGAGCGCAAGATGATCCAGGCGGTTGCGCCGGTACCCGACGACCAACGCAAGACCCCGGACGGCATTGAAGACGTCACCCGCGATATCTCCAACACCCAGATCTCCAATGTCACCATCCACTACAGCGAAGCGCAGTCCGTCGAGTGGAACATCGCTCCGCCCGGGCAGCTGCAGAGCATCGTGGACCAGAAAATGCCGGACGGCTCGCCGGTCAGGTGGGAGGACTACTTCCACGTGATTGACCTGGACGACGAGTTCTTCAGGCAACTGCGGGTCAACACCTTTGTCAACGCCGATTTCGATCATCTGCCCATCCGGTCGGTCGAAGTCAAGCTGTTGTACAACGGACGACCGATGGCCAACCTGGAACCCAACCAGCCCGAAGGCGAAGTGGTCCTCAACAAACCGGACGCCATCGGCAAATTTGCCGCTTACGTCGAAAACGACAACTGGAAATACAAGTACAGCTACCAGGTCAACTACATCGGCGAGAGCCGCATCTATCAGTCGCCGGAAGTCGAAACCAACGAGGGCAACCTGACGATCGGGGTCGACGATGTCGGTATTCTGGATGTGAGCGTCTCCGCCGGTGACCTGGACTGGAACGAAATTGATCGCGCCCTGGTCGTCTTCCGCTATGAGGATCGCAACGTCGAGCCGTTCGAAGACCAGTTCGTGCTCTCCCCCAGCCAGCTTACCCATAAAGTGCGGAAAGTCATCTTTGAGCCGATGCGCAAAAACTACAGATATCAGGTCAAATACTTCATGAAAAACGGCAAGGAAGTTCAGGGCAGCGAGCTGGAAAGCCGCTCTTCCAACCTGTTCATCAACGACGTGTTTGGCGGACGCAAAACCGTCAGCGTGCGCGGGGCCGGCGATTTCGCCAATCGCATCCAGTCGGTCTTCGTCAACCTGACCTACACCGACGTCCGGAACGACTACACCCAGACCCGCAGCCAGGCCCTGACCGCCGCCGTCACCTTCTTCGATTGGGTGATCCCGGTCATCAGCGAAACCGGGGGCAAAGTCACCTACAGCGCCGATGTGGTCTACAGGGACGGCACCAGCGAGCATATCCCCGAAACGCAAGCCGTCAGCGACACCATCCTCCTGCCGCCCCCGGTCGAGGCCTTCCTGGAAATCAACCTGGAGCCGGCGCTTCTGGATTGGACCCGGGTGAAACTGGTCCGGGCGTCGCTCAGCTACCACGATCCGGAAGGCGGGGTTTCGGTGGCCAAGGACTTCATTTTCAGCGCTCAGAAGGCCGCCGGCCAGACCTGGAAGATCGAGCTGAAGAACGGGGACCACAAGACCTATGCCTACAAAATCACCTACTTCATGATGGACGGCCTGCAGAAAACCATCGGGCCGAAGGACAGCACCGATCTGACCCTGATCCTCGACCCCGACGAAAGGAATACCGAGGCGATCCCATTGCGCAGGATCAAAGATACCCAGGTCGAGGCGGTGAAGCTGAAGACGGCCAGACAGATGGAGACCATCGGCTGGAAGTCTTTCGCGATCGAATCCGCCCAGGCAGAGCCTGCCGGGCAGGAAGCCGCCCGGCAAGAATAGCAAGAACAGATGGATCCGAAAGAGGTGGTCATGTCATCAGCTACCCTGCCAAGCAAGCCGCGGAATTTCACCCTTCCGGCTTGCGGCGGCAATTTTGACGTCAGGAGTCTGCTATGCTCTTTCTAAAGCCGCCGTATCTCATCATCGAAGGGGTTGCCGTCTTCCCCGACCATGCCAACGAGCGCCAGTTCTACTATCTGCCGGCAATGCCCCGAATATCCACCGTGTTTGATCCCACGGTTGGGCCGGATGGGGCTCAAATCCCGCAGATTTCGCTGATCAGGTTTCGTGACGCGCCCCAAAACGGCGGGTTTCTCACCTTTCAGGTCGACCTGGGCATCGACCGGGAGCGCCTGGATACCATTGCCGCCGAGTATAAGCGCATCACCCGGCTGCGCGATAACCCGATCCCCGCCCCGGTCATCCTCGAAAACGGCACCGTTCAGCTGATCATCCTGGGTGAAACAACGCCCCCACCGCCCGCAGCCGGCCGTCCGCCCGCCCCTCCCGACGATGCCGCCCGCCGGTTCGTGCTCAGGATCAACCCGCCCTATGCCGCCAAACCGGCGCTCTACGGCGATAATCAGGCCATCTTCTCGGTGGAACTGGACCAGGACGGCGTGCAGTTGATCGAAACCGCCCTGTTCCAGGGCGAACTGATGCCCGTCGGCGTCATCTACGCGTTGGACTTCTTCGCCCTGCGTCCCGCGTTCACCGTGAAAGTCAGCGCCGACTGGGATCGGGTCCAGACGCACTTTGAGGAGTCCTTCGGCTTTGATTACCTCTTTTCCTCGGTCGAGATCGACAATGTGGTGGACAAACTGATCGAAGATCGGGTGATCCGGATCGACGTCGATTCCTTCCTCCCTGAGGGGGAAGACGCCGGATCCTGGGTGGGGCGGCGGGACCAGGCCGTCAACGACTTCAAGGATATGGTTCTGGAGAGCTTCTTCGCGCCCAGCATCGAACCCGTGAAGGAAGAAGAGGACGGCTGGGACAAGTTCACCCACACCGCCGAACGACTGTCCCTCCTGGCGGCCACGGGCGGCTGGGGCGGCGTCACCAAGTTTTCGTATAAGCGGATCGACTACACCCGCGTGGATCAGAAGCGCATCAACCTGACCATGAACGAACGGGTCAGCGTCAAGCGCAGCATTTATCCGCAGGCCAACCTCAGGGGTCTGGGTCAGCCCATCCGCGATCTGATCACTCAGGGTCTGGTCGATCCTTCGCGCTTCTTACAATCGGTGACGCTCAACGATCCCTGGTTCCAGAAACGGCAGGTCAAAGCCCACGCCCTGGTCAACTTTGACAACGACAGCGTCGAAGCGCTCAACCTGACCCTGAAGTACGGCAGTGAGCCGAAAACCCTGCGCCTGACCAGGACCGAGGCCTCCGGCCGGCAAGAATGGAACAGCATCATCGCCGGCGGGATGATGCAGCGCGACGTGGCGTACCAGTATCGGGTGCTCTTCAAAAACGTCGATACGGCGGAACGCCCGGGGATCATCGATTCAGGCACCCTGACCACCCAGGGGGATGAGTTCGACCTCTCGCCCCGCGGCGAGGGACTCTATTTCATCGACGAGATCCAGTTCGGCGCCGACCTGCTTCCCTGGGAGCGGTTTCCGAACGTCTCGATCGAGGTGCGCTACACCGATGATCAGAATGACATCCACCTGGCCGAAACGTTTCTGCTCACCAGGGCCAGACCCGAGGCGACCTGGAAGCGCTTCCGCCTGGACGCCGCTCTCGACGGATACCAGGTGCGCATCGGCTATCTGGCCGCCGACCACCGCGACATCCATACCGGTTGGCAGACCACCAATCAGGAATTGTTCCTGATCCGCGATCCGCGGCCGACCCGGCGCACGGTCCAGGTGATCCCGGCCGTCTCCTGGGAACTTGCCTCGATGGTCATCGTCGAGATGACCTACGTGGACGAAGCCAACGGCGTGGAAGAGCGACAGACGCTTTCGTTCTTCAATACCGATCAGGATCGCCTGCCCAAAACCTTCACCGCCAACCTGGTTGATCCCGAAAACCGTCTGGTCGGCTATACCGCCGCCATTTTGCTCAAAGACAACCGGCTGATCAACATTCCCAGCTCGACCACGGCCGCTTCGGCCATCTTTATCCGCACCGACATGATCGGCCATCGCATCGTGACCGTCCAGCCGGCCCAGGTCAATTTTGCAGCAAACGGCATCCTGCGCATGGAAGCCGATCTGAATTTTGCCGACGACGGGGCCGGGCTGAGCTTTGCCGACAGCTTCACGTTCTGGTCACCTGGGGAGACGGGGTTCTTCGAGTATGACTATACCTCCGCCGAACGCAATAAATACACCTGTAAGGCGCGGTTGGTGATGGCCAACGGTCTGGTCCGGGAGCGGGACCTCGGCCTGCTCAATGGGGATCGGTTGATCCTGCCCGCGGCATAGACGCCGGCGTCATGCAACGGCACCAGCCTCCCGCAGAATGAGAGGGAACATCCTATGTTAATGACAGGCAGCAAAGTACAGACCATCGAAGGGATCACCGTTTTCCCGGATCATGCGGACCAGCAGCAATGGTGGTACCTGCCGGGTCCGGTAGGGCTGGCCCGGCGGAATAACGTCTCCCAGTTCACCCTCATCCGCTACCGCCCGGCCGTCGCCGACGGCGGCGTGCAGGGAGGCGGCTTTTTGACGATGGAGGTGGAACTCAGGCTCCTGCCCGCAGTGGAACGCGAGATCCTCAGCAGGCTCTCGAGCATGACCACCGGCCGGCCGCGGCTCTCCGTCGTTCCCTTTGACGAGGGCACGGTCCAGATCGTCGCCCTGAACATCCAGGGCAGCGGGGGCACCAACGCTCCCGCTCCCTTGCCGGGCGCCTTTGTGGCGGTCGAAGCCGTGCTGGGCGCCACCAAACCCTCCCTGGCCGGCAACAACAATGCCGTCTTCAGCCTGACCCTCAGCCAGGAGGGTTCGATTATCCTCGATCAGGCCTTCCGCCAGGGGGCCATGCCGGTCGGCGTCATCTATGACTTGAAATACACCGCCCTGCAGCCCGCCCTGGACGTCGAGATTAAAGCCAACTACAAACGGATCTACGACCACCTGAGTATGGGCATCGATCTGAGCGCCGGCGCGGTGATCTACGGCGTTCCGGTCTTTCTGGAGGCGGGCATCGACCTCGCCTTTGAAAAGCTCAGGCAGGACGGGGTGATTGAGATCAAGGTGATTAACTTCGCCAACAGCGCCGACGCTGCCGAGAAGGAGCAATGGGCCCTGGATTTCTTCAAGCAGCAGATCCTGGCCGAATGGTTCAAGCCCACCCTGCCTCCGGTCACCTTCGACAACGGCGGGACCCGCCCGCCTACCGGGACGGGCACCCCGACCGGGACGGGCACCTCGACCGGGGGTGGTGCGTCTACCGGGGGCGGTGCCTCCACCGGGGGCGGTGCCTCCACCGGGGGCGGTGCCTCCACCGGGGGCGGTGCCTCCACCGGAGGTGGTGCCTCCACCGGGGGCGGTGCCTCCACCGGGGGCGGCGCCTCCACCGGGGGCGGCGAACAACCCGAGAGTGGCGGCGGCCGGCTCATCGCTCGCTCCCCCACCAACCCGGTCGCCGCCGTCAAACCCCCTGCCCGGGAATCGCTCGGGCTCGTCGCCCCTCAATCGGTGGTCCGTGAAGTGTGGGCCTACCCCTTCCTGGAGACCGGACGCCAGGCCGCCCGCCTGGAGAAACGCGTCGAGCCGCCCACCCCCGGTTATGATATCCAGCTTTCCCAGCTCGCCACGAGCGACCAGGTGACCCTGACCTTTCTGGGCGGGGAAACCGCTCCGTCCGTGCGCATCAACCAGGTTGTGCAGACCCTGACCGACCAACGCCGGTTGACGCTGGATGTCGCCCCCGGGGCGTCCCTCGACATCAAGGCCGACTACCCGGCGGCCCCCGCCGTGCAGCAGGCGTTCCGCCTGTTCTTCGACTTTGACAAACCCCGCCCCCAGAACTGGTCGGTCCAGCCGCCCAGCCCCAGCTACCAGGGCTATCTCAACAACCGCACCAACCCGCTCGACTCGCGATTTGAAACCAGCACCGGCGGATCAACCGTTCCGATCGGCGGGGCGCGGGGCGCCGACGCCCTCCGCGCCTGGCTGCAAAACGTCCTGGGTTCTCCGAAGCGGGTCAGCGTGGATGCGTATGCCAGTTATGAAGGAGATCCCTCCAAAGCCGCCCACAACCGGGAGCTGACCCAGCGCCGCCTCGACGCGGCGATTGGCATCATCGGCAGCGCTGCCCAGATCACTTCCAGCGGCGCTCACGGCTTTGACGACGCCCATCAGGCCGGGCGAGTCAGCGACCCGAACGATCGGGTGGTGCTCGTCCGCGGCGCTTCCGCCGGGGGCAGGGCCGTCTCCATCCAGGGCACGCTCACCCGTCCGGCACCAACAGGCGGCGGCCAGCCGGCAGGCGGCGGTCAGCCAACGGGCGGCGGTCAGCCAACGCCCACCATCCCCAATATGCCGCCCATGGGCATCCGGCTGGCCTTCAGCCTGAAGAAGATCCAGCAGATCGAAGACAAAACCTTCACGCTCCGCTATAACCGTCAGTCGACCGTGCAGCGCAGTTACGCCCCCCAGGGATTGCTCCGTCTGCTGGCCGCCGACCTGGACGGACCGCCGCACTTCATTGAAGTCGACCTTGACAGTCCGTTCTTCCGCAAGCTCGACCTGGAGATTCAGGCGCCGCCCGTCTTCGAACAGATCGGGCTGCTCAAGTCCGATGTCGCCATCGAGTACGGCCGGCCTTCCGAACCGGCCACTTTCAAGTTCAAAGACGTCAGCTTTCGCCCCGGCGGGCCCCAGATCGAGCATGCCGCCTTCTTCCTCAACTCCCGGCTCGACCTGAATTACAGCTACACGCCCCAATACCACTTCGATCCCCTCTCCGGCTGGGACGGCGAAAAGCTCAGCTACGATCTGCCGAGGACCGCCACCCTGGACCGCACGCTGCTGATCAACCCCTTCCGCGACTTCGGCTTTATGGAAGTGAAGGTCGTCCCCGGTGACCTGGACCCGGGCATGATCGACTCGACCGAAGTCCACCTGCACTATGAAGACCCGGGCAAGTGGTCGCGAGACAAAGTCCTCACCGTTCAACCCTCCGGCCCCACCCAGACCTGGAAGCTCAGATTGAGCGATCCGGAGCGGCGCGAGTTCAGCTATCGCTTCGTTCACCGCCTCAAGGACGGCACCACCCGGGAAACCCGGCCCATCTCGACCGGCATCCCCTCGGTCACCGTGAACGACCCGTTTGAAGAACCGTTGATCGTCGAGTTCTTCCCCAACTACGACGGCTCCACGATCAACACCGTGTTTGTGAAGGTGGTCTATGCCGACCCACCCAACCGGATCCGCCGGGAAGAACAGCTGCGCTTCGTCGGGACGACCCAGGAATCCCAGCGGCTGCGCTTCGCCCGCCTGGATCCGACAGTGGACACGATTTCCTTCCAGATCACGATCCTCGGCAAGGACAACTCCGTCCGGCAGCTTTCTGCCGTGACCACGGAAAACTCAATCATCTTTCTCGGTGAACATTTGACCGGTGAATCGATAACCAAAAGGAGAACAACAATGGAAAGGACGACCAGCCACGGCACGGAAGCCTACAAGGGGGCAGAAGGAAAGAATTACGGATACCAGCAGCCAACCGAAGGAGGAAAAGGCGCCGAAACCAACCCGTCGGATGGGGACAAGCGCCAACTGGCCAGGGAAACCTTCGACAATTTGCTGGAGATCTTGTTTGGAGACACAGGCGGTACCCAGCCCGGCGGAACGACCACCGGTCAGCCCGACGGCAGCGGCGCCTACACGCCGGGCACGCCCACGCCGGGAACGGGTACCACCACCAATCCCGGCGGGCAGCCGCCCTCTGCGGAACAGCCCGCCGCCACTCCCGACAGGGGCGGCCACGCCGAGGAAGCCTTCGGGATTCCCGTCGGTTCCGTGCGCGAAAGCTTCCGTATGGAACGCGCCAGAGAGCAGGTTCGCAGAGCGGCATCCATCCAACCGTCTCCGGCCCCGACCGTGACATCCGGTCATCCGGCGGCCTACAAGCACCAGTCCGACGCCAACCGGGCGCCGTTCCGATCCGAGCGCATCTTCGCACCTTCCTATGGTCAGCATGGCCGCAGCGCGGTCCAAACCATGGAAGTCGTGGCCGCGTCAGCCGGCGCCGCCGGCCGGCCGGAATCCGCCCCCGCCGCCCCGCGCCTGGCCGGCATTCCGCTGGACGCCTACTGGGCCAGCTTCGGCTCGGCCGCTGAACGCGCCCAGGAACGCATCAGGATTGCCGCCAAGCCGGAGGCCGTGACGAGGCAAGTGCTCGAAATGATCATCGGCGCGGACGACCGCATCCAGGTCAACAACACTCAGGTCTATCCATGGCGCTGTATCTGCTCGCTGCTGATCACCGCCCAGACCGGCGGCATGTACCTTGGCACCGGCTGGCTGGTCAGCCCGCGCCTGCTGCTCACCGCAGGACACTGTGTGTACATGGCGGATGAAGGCGGATGGGCCGCCCAGATCGAAGTGATTCCGGGCCGAAACGGCACGACCTATCCCTACGGCAGCGTGATTTCCCGCGATTTCCGCAGCGTGATGGGCTGGACGGTCGACAATGACCGCGACTATGACTACGGCGCCATCCTGCTGCCCGAAGACCACCGCCTGGGCGACCAGTTGGGCTGGTTTGGCTTTGCCAATCGCGCCGACAGCCACTTGAGCGGTCTGACCCTCAACCTGGCCGGCTACCCTGGTGACGGCGGCCCGACCCACCAGGACGGCACCCAGTGGTTCAATTCCCGGGCGGTCAGCACGGTCAGGGAACGCCAGATCACCTATGAGATCGACACCTATGGCGGCCAGAGCGGATCCCCGGTCTGGGAGCTTTCTTCGGATGGCAGCCGGTACGGCGTGGGCATCCATACCTGGGGCACCACCGTCAACAACGGTGCCACCCGCATCACCCAGGACGTGTTCGACAACATCGTTTCCTGGACGGCGCAGGTGCCGTGAATGCAGAAGATCGCCAAGACCCGACGCTGCTTAAACGCCGGGTCTCGGCGCTCGGAAAACCGGGGCCGGCGGACGAACGTCCGGCTTCCGCGGATGAGGAAGGTCGGATGAACGACAAAGGATCCATTGCAGGACGGGTGGTGGACGCAGCCGGTCGGCCGGTCTCCGGGGTGACCATCACCATCAGCAGCAGCACACAGCCAACCAGCGACCTGGCGACCCTGACCAACGCCGATGGGCGCTTCCGGCTGAGCGGACTGGCGCCGGGTCCATACGGTCTCAGTGCTCACCGCCGAGGCCAACCGGTCGGCGAGGCCGAGGCCGAAGTCCGGCCCGGGCAGCCGGCGGAAGTCGAGATCCGGCTCCATGAATAGCGACCCGAGCCGCGTCGACACTCTCCATCCGGCGCTCGACCAGGCGCTGGCTGCATTCCCGGCGGAATTGGCCGCCCGTGCCGCCGCCGCGCTGCAGTACCTGCTGCGGGAACGCCTCGCCGGCGGCGGCAAAGACGCCTGGACTTCCAGCCGTCTGACGGGTGATGGTTTTCCGGTCGAGATCACCTTTACCACCGCCGATCAGCGGCTGCGCTACACCGTCGAACCGGCCGGCCCCCGGGCAGCTCCTGCAGAGCGGCTGGAAACCGCCATGCAGGCCGTCACCGATCTGGGCCCGGCTCCGATTTCCGCGGAAACGGCCGCCGCCTTCCGCAGCCTGCAACGCCCCGGCGGTCTCTTCTTTGGGGCCTATGTGGGCGGGCGACACAGTCCGGCGGACGATCAGTTCAAACTCTATGTGGAAACGCCCTTCGAGGCGGCAACCGACGGCTCGCTGCCGGCGGGGCCGGCAGGCCTGCTCGGTGACTACCCGCAGCCGCGCCGGATCGATCGCCCCGTCCACCTGCGTATGATCGCCTGGTCTCCGGCCTCCGACCAGTGGGAACTGTATTACCGGGTCAAGGATCTGGCCCCCCACCACCTGGCCGCCGTGCTGGCGCCCGCCGGTCTCGCCCACCTGGCCGACGAGCTGGAAGGTTATCTCCGGGAAACCTATGGCCATGCTTTTGCCGAACGGCTGCCGGGCGAATCGGTCGGGGTCAGCTATACCTGGCAGGCGGGCGAGACGGCGCACACCGCCACCCTGTTTTTTTTCGCCCGTACCTTCTGGGGGGGCGACGCCCGCATCCGGCGGGAGTTTGGGCGCTGGTCCACGGCTCTGGGCTGGGATGATCGCGAATACCAGCGGGTTACAGCGCCGCTGGCCGGCCGCCGCCTGTGGAAAACGTATCACGGCATCCTGGGCGTCACCCTGCTGCCCACCGGGGAACCGGCGCTCAGCATCGGTGTTCGCCCGCCGGAAACGACCCTGAAAACCCCGGCAGGCAAGCGGTGAATCCGGCGGCGGCCGAAATCGCACGCCTGCAGGACCCGGACGGCTGCTTCCCCTCCGAAGTGCTGGATCGGGAAGGTCGGCGCCCGGACTGCAACGGCTTTACCACGGCCCTGGTGCTGCGCCAACTGCGCCACCTGCCGGACGAGGTCCTGCCGACACGGACGTACTCCGCCGCCCTGGACTTCCTGGAAAGCTGCCGATCTTCCCAACTGGAAGGGGCTTTCGGCTTCCGGCCGGAGACGCAGCGCCCCGCCTGGGCACCCCGCCTGCCCGCCGACCTGGATGATACCGCCATCCTGACCCTGGAGTTGCTGCGGGCCGGACGGATCAGCCGTCGCGCCGGGTTGCGGACCGTCCTGACCGTGCTGGTTCCCCATCGGTTTTCGGGCCGGACGGGCGAGATCTACCCGCCCTGGGTCATGCCCGGGGCCTTCCTGACCTGGGTGGGGAAACCGGGCCGGCGCAACGTGATCGACTGCTGCGTGAATGCCAACGCCGCAGCGCTCATGGCCCGGGTGGGCGGCGCCGGCCTCCCCGGATACGCCGAAGCGGTCGGCACAATTACCCAGGGCGTCGCCTGGGCCGGCGGGCAGCCCAGCCGACAGCAGGCTGTCACGCCCTTTTATCCTTCGATTCACGGCTTGCACGAAGCCGTCGAACATGCCGTGGAATGCGGAGTGACCGACCTGGGCCCGACCCTCGCCCGGCTGCGGGAGCTGGCGGCCGGCGCTCCCCCCGCCCGTGGCTGCTGCTGCAGCGCTTACGGGGGCACCGTCTGGAGCTGTCCCGCCCTGGTCGCCGCCCAGGCGCTGCGCCGGATCCAAATGTCAGCCTAACGGCGCCGGGTTGATGAAACCGTGTTGTTATCTCCCCGATCGTGGGTGGATTCATCATTCAGGAGGATATTGCGATGTCATTCTTTGGCTATCCGGATCTTGATCGCCCCATCCCGTTTGAGGACGGTATGATTTACTACCCCTTCGGGGGCGGGCCCTTTGCCCTGACCCCCAACCGCTGTTCGGTAGCCGAACAGGCAGACGACCGGGTGGGTTTTTCCCTCGACCTGTACCGTCCGGCACTGACGCTGCCTGGAACACAGGGCTATGCGCTCCTGGAAATGCGGCTCAACGCCCAATACGCCACGGATAAGGCACTCAACCGGATTCGCAGCCGGCACCCGAACGCCACCCTGTCGAATTGCGCCCTGACCGACTGGTACTTTCGCCTGGTCCCGGGAGCCCTCGGCCTGAACCTTCCTCCGGAGTTGCTGGCGCCCGTCCAGCTCGCCGCCAACAATCTCGGCTCGGCCCGGCTGGTAATCCGGCTGTCGTTGGAAGGCGGTTTGATCCTGAAGGAGATCCTCTGCAACAGCCTGCAGCCTGTCTACGCCGTCGCCGAAGCCCGGATGCAGGGAATTTCGCCAAGGGTAGACGCCGTCGTCCGCTTCCGGGCACAGGAATTGCTCCCCGCCATCGCCGCCGCGGCAGGCGGCCGCCTGTCCCGGCAGACCCTGGTCAACTTCTTCACACAGGATCCAGCGGGCCTGCCCGCCGAGATCACCGGGCGGACCGACCTCATCCAGACTCCGGCCTTCAGGGAAGCGATGGTCGATCGGATCATCGCCCGCTTTGGCACTTATCTGCCGGCCGCCGAGGACTTAAACGACCCGGATATCCAGCTTCAGGCCCCGGATGACGGCGACAGGGACATCTTTTGGTCACTCTCCCAGCCGTTCCCGGCCTCCCGCAGCGTCGTGATGCAGTTCGATGCCCTCTCCGGCGTCCGCCGCCGGCTTCAGGCGTTGGGCAGCGAGGTTTTCATTCATCAGCACACGGCCGCCGCCCTGACCGAACTGGAGCAGTCGCACCTGATGATCTTCTGCAACCTGCCCATCCAGCGGATCGGCGTCGCCGCCATCGGCGCCAACCTGACCTTTCCGCCCAACCCCCCGGACCGCCCGCAAAGCAGGCAGATCACCGTGACGCTCGAGCCGCCGGACGATCTCGTCCAAACCCAGGTCAGACTGTCGCCCGGTGAAAGCCTGCAGTACCGCTACAACACCTTTGCGGTCATCGCCGACGACCTGGGGGTGCGCGAAGTTCACGGCCCCACCCTTTCCGGGTCCGGATCGCCGCTACGGCTTTTCCCCAACCAGTTCCCGATTGAATTCGCAACCATAGAAGCCACCCCCGAATTGCTCGGCCTCGCCGCCCTGACCGGGACCTGCGGCTACCGCTACGGCGGGCAGGAACACAGCCTGCCGTTCAGCCTCGATGACGGGCGGCCCTCCATCAGCCTGTCCCTGCCCCAGGGCAGCGAAGCCGTCAGCCTCACCTGCACGGCTGCGGATCGCTTCACCGGCAAGCAGCTCCGACTCCGGCCCTTCGAGTCCTGGCCGGTTCTCCTGGATTTGGTTACCTTCCCCGAATATGGCTACCACGAAGTGGAAATAACCTGCCGGTTTGACCGGGGGGAGCGCCTGTACGCCATAGAAGTCCTGCCCGTCCTGGCCGGTGAAACCTTTGACAACATGACCACCCTGGTCTTTACCCCCGACCAACCCAGCCGGCGCTACGGCTGGTTCGCCCCCTCCCCCTTCCATCCCGAGTTCCGCTACCGCCCTTACGCCGCCGGCGGCCCGCCAGAGGCCTGGCAGACCGTCCCGTACCCGGTCGAACGCCTGACCATCCAGCCCCGGCAGCCGGAAACCCGCCCGGTGCGGGAAATGCCGGTCCTTTCTGAACGGATGACCCCGCGGCCGGAACGAATACCCCTCCAACCCCATAGCGAAGCCGCCGAGGCCGGCGTCAGACAATGGCCGAAAGGGGTGCCCATCTGCCCGCAGCCCGAACCCACCGATACCCTGCTCTACAGCCTGCCGGGCGATCCCTCCGTAAAACTGTACATTCCCCGGTATTCGCTCGACATCCTGAGCGTCTCCGGGCAGCAGCGCTACCGGATCGCCATGGCCGACCATGGTGGCGTCGCTTCGCTCACCGTCGGCCTGGTCAAGGGTTTGGCTCCGGCCATCCAGGATGCCGGCCGCGACGCTCAGGAATACCCGCACGAGATCGCCGTCTCCCTGGACTTTCTCCCTCAACCGCCGTCCGGCGCCCGGAAAACCCTGTCCTTCCAGGAGGTGACGGTCCAGGGAGCGGTGATCACCGCCAAACTGACCTTTGCCACGCTCCAGGAGCGGGACAACGTCTTCCAGGCCCTGACCCAAACCGACCGCCAGGCGCGCCTGATCGTCAAGCGGGTGATCGAAGTGGCCCTGCCGCGGACGGCCCCGCCGAAGACCGACTTCAACGACATCCGCGTTAAGAAGGTCACCGCCGGCCTGCCGCCGCGACCGCTGACCGCAACGCTCCAGCCCAATCTGCTCAACGCCGGCATGCGCGTTCCCGCCGGCAGGATCACCCCGATCAATACCCCCGATCCGCTGAATATCGCGGTGGTGGTCCGCCCGGTGAACACGCGCCATTCAACCGACACCCGCCGCCCGGTCAATACCCTGACCGCCGTCGACACCAGTCTGTTGGGCAACGTGGAGCGCCACCCGAACCGCATACACCTGCGGACAAGCGAGGCAAGCCGGTTATCCGGCTTGCAGCCCGACCTCACCAATCGCGTCACCGGGCGCCTTACCCGCTTCCCACCCACCTTCCCGCCGATCATCAATCGCGGCTTACCCGTGCCGGTGCTGGCTTTTCTCGGTAAAGAGACCATCACCGTGGGCGGCACCGCTTTCGTCCAGGTGAATTTGAGCGTTACCAACTGGCAGGACTACGCGAATGATGACTTCAAGCCCTCGCCCGACCTTCCCCCCTGCGGCAAGAACACCAACGCCTCCCGCACCTGGGTGGATATCTACGACGCCGCGGCCAACCGGCGGCTATATGGCTTTTGCGCGCTCTCATCGCCCAGAACCCTGACCCGGTTGTGGTTTCGGGTGCCGGCGGGAAAACTGCCGAAGCAGGTCTACGTTCAGCTCGAAGACCGGCGCACCAAGGTGGTGCGCAAATCCGACCCTGTCGAGACGCGTTCCGCCAAACCCCAGCCGCCCCAATACCTGGAAGCGGTCCGGGAGCTGGATCAGACGGTCCAGCCCGCCCCGTTCACCTTCCCCTACAACCTGCACGGCTACATATTCCAGGGCATCGTCCCGGGCACCGACGCCGGCAGCGGCCTGATTCGCTACCGCCTGCAGTCCCAGGGGAAATTCCACACCTATCTGCAGGACAGCGCCAACCCGAAGATGGTGTACTACTTTCCCGATGAATTCAAGATTGCCCGGCGGCAGGAAGCGCCGTTCACCCCCTTTATCACCGTCCGGGTGGCCTCCCGGACCGGCACCCAGGACACCGATGTCCTGTTTGACTATATCGTTGCACCATACACCCACCTGCAGCGCCTCGACGAGGCGCGTCCGGCGTTGCTGGCTGAGCCCCGGTTTGGCGCCGCCACCGTCGAATTCCAGCCTTTCCTGACCAGCGATGTGCGCTTCTTCATCGACCGGCCCACTGAGCGGGGGTCGGTGCAGGAGGAACGCACCGGGGTCTCTCTCGTCCTGCAGGATTTGATCAAAGACTCGCTGGTGATGAAACTGCCGGACTTTCGCGTGCTCTTTGATGCGCTGCAGCGCGACACCGCCTCGCTGTTCCTGGGACGGATGGAGATCGAAGTGCCGGGTGAAAACAAAGAGGTGATCCCCTTCACCGCCCGCCTGGACGACCTGGTGGGAGAGCTGTTCCTGTACGGCGTCGAGGCGGGCAGCGATGCCGGCTACAATGTCTCGCTGCTCAATGCCATCGAAAGCCCACTGCAGATCGACGCCTTGAACGTCAGCCTGCACCTGAACGGACAGACCCTGCCCGCGATTACCCAGGGATTGACCTTCCCGATACGGAATCTGGCCTCCGGCGCCAAAGTCGATTTCAAGGTCGTCCCGCAATTCCCGATCCCGGGCTCGCACCCTCCCGAAATACGCATCAGCCTGCAGGACGTGCAGGTCCTGCCGGATGCAGCCGCCGTCTGGGACAGCATCCTCGACCGCACCACCCTGGAATATTTCAACACCATCACGGTCAAAGCCATCCCGACCCTCTTTACCCCGGTGGCCGGCCGCGAGGACGAACAGATCAGCGTCATTCTCGTGGAGTTCCAGGGCGGCGGCACCGCCGAATTGACGGCGAGCCGGCTCGAGGCGCAGGTACGCATTGACTACCCGATTGATGATGTCATCCTGCGCCGAGGCCTGGACGAAACCTACAGCTACACCGTTACGGTTATCCGGGTGAATGGAAGGCAGGATCGGGATCCCGAGCCGCGACGACAATCCGCCCAGCTCTTCTACGTGAGCGTACTCAAGTAAATGCCGACGTTTTATAAATCGTATTCCGTTATGCTGCATGTTGCAGCATAACGAGAGAATATGACCTGAAAAATCTCTTTACAAAATAAGACCGTTCATTTATTGAGATATTAAACAATTAGCTGTGAATCGATCCGGTCGGATTCGGAAGACACTGGAACATCCGCTTTCGCCAGGGAGTCAAAAATATGACGAATATCAAACGGATCGGCATACTGACCGGCGGTGGAGACTGCCCGGGATTGAATGCCGTGATTCGGGCGGTCGTGAGATGCGCCGTCGGGCGGTACCACATCGAGTGCCTCGGCGTGCTCGATTCATTCGACGGCCTGATCGAAGGCCCGGCGATCATTCCCCTGAGCTGGCACAGGACAAAGGGACTTCTGTTTCAGGGGGGGACGATTCTGGGGTCGACCAACAGGGGTGATCCTTTTGCCTACAAGGTCCGCGTCGGGGAACAGATCGTTGAGGAAGATCGATCGGAGGCGGTGATGGCCAATGTCGAGAAGCTGGAACTGGACGGCTTGATTATCATTGGTGGGGACGGCACAATGGCGATTGCCAATAAATTCTGGCAGCGCAAAAGGCTCAAGCTGGTCGGCGTCCCCAAAACCATCGACAATGACATCTGGGGAACCGATGAAACCTTTGGATTTCACTCCGCGGTTGAAATCGCCACGGACGCCATCGATCGGCTGCAAACCACCGCCACCAGCCATCACCGGGTGATGATTCTGGAGACCATGGGGCGCAATGCCGGCTGGATCGCCCTTCATGCCGGCCTGGCATCCGGCGCGGACGTCATTCTCATACCTGAGATTCCATTCAGCCTGGGGGCTGTTGTCGCTAAAATCATGGAGCGCAGCAGCCGCGGCAGCAGGTCCACCATTATCTGCGTGTCCGAGGGCGCGGCACCGATAGGTGGAAAGCAGGTCACTCGGGAACTCGTCCCGGATTCGGCGGAACCCGTCCGGCTCGGGGGCATTGCGGAGCGGCTGTGCAGAGAATTGAAAGGGCGGATCCAGACCGAGTGTCGCTACACGGTGCTCGGACATATTCAGCGCGGGGGCATCCCGACCGGGTATGACCGCATCTTGTGCACCCGTATGGGTACGGCTGCGGTGCACGCATTTGTCGAGGGTCAATTCGGCAAAATGGTCGCCCTTCGGAAAAACGAGATCGAGATGATCCCCATTACGGAGATCGCGGGAAAAAATCGTTTTGTCGATACCGGGAACGATCTCATTCGGGCCGCGCGTGACACGGGTGTCTATTTCGGGGATGAGTAGCGGTTGCCGTACCGGTAGGGTCGGGAACGACGACACTCACACTAACCGACGTCGCTCGTACCGGGGAAGGCGGCACCTTTCTCCCGAGGGGGTTGACAGACGCGGTTCCTGCCCCCTTTTTTGGCGGCATACAACGCCTCGTCCGCCAGCAGCATCAGGGCATCCTCATCGGCGATCTCCCGATCATAGACAGCGACGCCGATGCTCGACGTCAGGGGAATCTCCGTGCCGTTATAATCGGCGGGGGTGTTTTCAATGGTCGATCTGAGACGCTCGGCCATGACCAGCGCCGCCGCGAGGTCGGTGTGGGGCAGCAGGATGCTGAACTCCTCGCCGCCCACGCGCCCGGCGATGTCGGTTTGACGGAGGGACTTCCGGAAAATCGCCGCCACATGCCGCAGGGCCGCATCGCCGGCTGCATGACCGCGGGTATCGTTGACCCGCTTGAAATGATCCAGATCGAGCATCAGCAGGGAAAAAGGCTCGCCGTAGCGCCGGGCACGCTCCATCTCCTTCCGGATCGTCCCCATGAAATAGGCGCGGTTCCAGAGCTCGGTAAGGGCGTCGGTGGTGGCCAGCCGCTCCAGCCGCTCCCGGGTCCTGTGATTTTCGGTAATGTCCCGCATCTGCTCCACAATGTAGACGATCCTGCCGTCCTGATCCAGTATGGGGTTGCTGCAGCAATGCAGATGCACCCCGAGTTCAGGCATGAATTTTTCAAGCTCGGCGGGCTCTCCGGTTTCATGGACCTTCCGGGTGGCGCATATATCACACTCACGGTCCCGCCCGATCAGCTCATAGCATTTTTTATGTCTGGCCGCTTCCACCGTCGTGCCGAAAGCCTCGCACGCCGCCTTGTTGCAGAGGGCTATGGTGCGATCCGGATGCTGAATGGTGAGCAGATCGTGAATGGCATCGATGACGCCCTCGAGCAGATTCTTCTGTGCCAGGAGTTCCTTCTGGGCCTGTTTCTGTTCGGTAATGTCCCTGGCCCACTCCACAAAGCACTCCACCTCCCCGTTCGCATCGAGTATGGGAATGACGCGCATATCCAGCCATGTCCCGTCCGGCAGCCGGATCTCTTCCTGAAACGGGGTCTTGGTATCCAGAACCGATATGGGCCGACAATCCGGGCAGATATCGTCGTACCCCCTGTAGGTCTGATGGCACTTCGTGCCCAGAATCCGTTTTTCGGGTTCGACGGCGCCCATCCCGTTCCAATTGCTGTACAGGATATTCATCTCCGGATCCTGTATGGTGATCATGTCCGGCACCAGGGCCAGCATTCTCTGGAATCGCTCCTCGCGCTCCATGAGGGCCGCCTCGGACCGCTGCCGCTCGCGTTCGAGTTCAAAACGGTGCTGAAAGTAGACGGCCTTCTGGTGCCGCCGCAACAAAAAAAACAACAGCCCCGAGACAACGAGCAGTCCGAATATCGACAGCCGGTCAATGCGTTTGTGGGCGTCGCTCAACTGACGCGTCCGCTGGGCCACGAGGGTTTCCAGGCGATCCTTGTAACGGTTGAGTTCCGCTTCCATCAGGGCTTTGTGGGTGGCATCGTGAATGATGGACAGGAGCAGCCGCTTTCCGGAGGAGTCCGGCACGGGCGCACTGTAGACCTCAACGGTCCGGACCTCCCCGTCCGCCAGGCGATGGGGAAAAATGAAATAGTTCCGGTCTTCTTTTTCGGCCCTTTTGTATTCGGCCTCCACGTCGCGGGGATCGAGGATGTTGATCTCCTGAATGCGCATGCCCCGCATCCGGTCGAGGGGGTAACCGTAAAAGACGACCGCCTTTCTGTTGGCGTCGACGATGGCACCGCTTTCAGGATCGATGAGCAGCGCCATGATATTGTGGTTCTGCAGTTCAACGGGCAGTTTGCCGTCATAAATCATCTGGGCCTGCCCCACCGAGACGAAGGCGTGGCCCTGGGATCCCCCCATGAAAAACGTCAGACACATCAACAGCCCCAACCACTTCATAACGGATCTCCCGAAGGTTTGATGCATTCGTAACAGTCGCTTCAGCAAAACCTCGAAACAGCTTATCGCGTTTATATTCCCGGGCAACAATACAATGGGGTCGGCATTAAAAATACCGAGTCTTTACGAAACCGTCAAGGTCTGAAAGCGGACGCCGCATCCGCAGTCGCCCAGGGTGTTGTCGGGGAAGGCATATTCCGGGAATCGGCCGGGTCTGTCAAGGGAAATGATCGGAGGCGCTTTTCAGCCTCGGCAAGAAAAAGGGGGGCAAACGCCCCCCATGTCGGCTTCGAAAGAAACCGGAAAATACAACTTGTGTTCAATGCCTTATGTCCGGGTCGACAGACAGCCTGCGACCTATGCCGTCTGGGCCGCCCTCTCCCGCCGGAGACGCCGCCGTTCGTCGATGGGCAGCACCAGGGTGGGATCCTTTCTGATCCGGATCTTCTGCATGAAGAAGACGATCACCCACATGCCGATGCCGAGCGTGTCCACCAGGATTGTAGGCAGGTCGATGCCGAAGACGATCCAGTTCACCAGATGGGGAAAGAAAAGGAAGGTGGTGGCAAAGGCGCAGATAATCCACTCCTTGACGGTGAAACCGCAGAGGAAATACCCCATGCTGAGGGCCCCGAAGGCGACGGTGCCCAACATGACGGTCACGACGGTGGAGGCCACCTGATACCAGGGAATGAAATGCCCCGGTCCGCCCAGGAGAAACCCCGGGGAATAGACGAAGAGGAGCGGGCCGATATAAAGCATCTTGGCGAACTTGAAGGAGGTCCACCCGGTCTTCCAGGGGTCGGATCCCGCGATGGCGGCGCCGGCGTATGCGGCCACGCAGACCGGCGGGGTGATGTTGGAGTCCTGGCTGAACCAGTAGACCACCATGTGGGACGCGATGAGGGCCCAGGAGACCTTGGCCATGATCTCGAGCCGCTGGGGGTCGTCGGCCAGGAGCTGTCCCAGGGGGAGCTGAAGCTCCCGGAAGCTGACGCCCCAGTAACTCTGGGAGATCATGTCGGTCAGAGCCCCGACGGCCAGGACCGCCGTGATGAGGTAGGCGGCGGTCACCGGCACGCCCATGCCCAGAATCAGGGAGGCGAGGGCCACCAGCAGGACGGCCACCGGCAGGGAGCCGAAGGAGAGGTCGATGATGATCTGGGAGAACTTGAGCCCGATCCCGGAGAGCTGGATGGTGCCGACAATGATGCCGATGACGCCGACGGTGGCGCCGATGATGAGGGTGGCGTTGGCCCCTTCGATCATGGCGTCGAGAATCTGCTTGACGCCCATCTTGTTTTCAGGCGTGAACCAGCTGACCACGATGCAGGATATAATGGCCCAGAAGGCGGCGTATCCCGGAGAGAAACCCACGATCATCATGACGACGATGATGACCAGCGGCAGGGACATGAACCACTGTTTCTTGAGGATCTCCAGGGCCGTGGGGTCTTCGGGCCGCCGCTTCCCGACGATGCCGTAGCGCTTGGCCTCGAAATGGACCATGGTGAAAACCGACAGGAAGTACATCAAGGCCGGGAAGATCGCCATAATCATGATCTGGACGTAGGGAATCTCGGTCATCTCAGCCATCAGGAAGCCGCCGGCACCCATGATGGGCGGCATGAACATCCCGCCGATGGAGGCGGAGGGCTCGATGGCGCCGGCCACGTGGGGACGGAACCCGGCCTTCTTCATCATGGGGATGGTGAAGGCGCCGGTGGAGACCGTGTTGGCGATGGCGGAACCCGAGACCGACCCGAAGAACCCCGAGGCGATGACGGCCACCTTGGCCGGACCGCCGATGCTCTTGCCGGCAACGGCCATGGGGACGTCGATGAAAAAACGGCTCGCCCCCGAGGCCTTGAGAAACGATCCGAAGAAGATGAAGAGGATGACGTAGGTCACGAGCACCGTCGCCATGATGCCGAAGACGCCCTCCTGCTTGTAGTAGATGTGGTTGAGGGCCCGGTCGATCTTGAAACCGGTGTGGGCGAAGGCGTTGAGCAAAGGGATATTCTGGAGCAGGTCGCCCCAGAAGGCGTAGGCGAGAAAGAGGGCGCCGACAATGGTCATGGACCATCCCAGGGCCCGTCGAGCCACCTCGAGGGAGACGAGGATCCCCAGCGCGCTCACAAAGGTGTCCATGCGGGTCTCGGAGCCCATGCGGTAGTTGATGGCCTCGTACTCCATGACGAAATAGCCCACCACGAAAACGGCCGCCGCCGCCATGATCAGGTCGACGGCGGTGGGACGGTGGGCGGGGGATGAGGCCTTGAGCGGATAGATCAGAAAGACCATCACATAGGTGAGCACGACGTAGACCCCCAGAAAATACTGGGTATCCACAGGGACGGCGGCGCAGTACATGTAAAAAGCCACCATGAACGCGCCCATGGCGCTGGTGATATATTTCCAGAAACCGGAAAAGACGCGGCCGGAGCGGGAGTCCTTCTGGACCAGCTTCTCCAGTTTCTCTTTGTTCTCCGCTGACAGGTCAGCCTGTTCTGCAGCATGTTCGGGTTCTGACATGGATTTTCTTCCTTAACTTGTCAAAAGGGATTCGTTTTTCGACGGATACGCCGGGGGAAGGACGGACGCCCTTCCCCGTTGAGGCTCTGGAACCTTCAGGGAAAGCCGAACCTTACGGCATGAGCTTTTCCGGAATCTCCTTGCCCTGCTCCTGCCAGAATTTCACGGCGCCGGGATGCAGCGGTACAGAGGCCCCGTTGAAGGCGTTGTCCGGGTTCATCTCATCGAAGGATTTGGACGCCCCCACCATGGCCTCCATACCCGCCGGGGACCAGAGATGCTTCATGATCTGGTATACGGCTTCATCCGACATGTCCTTTCTGACGGCGAGGATGGTGGAATCCTGAAAGGTCTTGCACTCCGGCATCGTCTTGCCGTAGGTACCGGCGGGGATCACCGTGGGGCTGTAGGCATAGGCATCGTAAAATCCGCTCTTCTCGGCATCGACACCCAGATCCAGGAGACGGATCTTGACCTGGACGCTGGCTTCGATGATGGAGGCGTTGGGATAGCCCACCAATACCCAGAAGGCATCGATTTTGCCGTCCTTGAAGGCGCTTGCGGCCGCCGAATATCCCATGAAGGTCGGCTTGAAGTTCTCCCACACCCCGATGTGGCGGAAGAAGCGCTCGGCGCTGGCGGCGGCTCCTGAGCCGGCATTGCCCACGGCGACCCGTTTGCCCTTGAGGTCATAAGCGCTCTTGATGTCGCTGTCGGCATTGACGACCAGCTGGGCCGGCGCGCCGTAGAGATACCCCACCGAGCGGATATTCTGATAGGTCCGTGTGTCCATGGGCAGCTTGCCCTTGTAGCCGAGATCCATATCCACGGCGTAACAGAGACCGAAGTCCGACTCTCCCCCGGAGACGCGCTTGAGGTTCTCCACCGACCCCCCCGATCCCACGGCGGTGGTCACCATGTTGGGGTCCACCTTGGAGATGTATACGGCCATGGCGTTGGCGAAGGTGTTGAAGGTGCCGCCGGTGGGCCCGCCGCCGATCTTGACGTTGGTGGTTTCAGCCATTGCCGGGCCAAAGGCGAGAGCGGTGGTCAACAAACTCAGAACGATCCATTTTTTCATGACGATGTCTCCTTGAAAAGGGTGTAAAGATTTATCCATACCTATTTCAAGGATATACCGCGCCCCCGGGGAAAACAATTCGAGCTTTTCTCATTCCGGCAGCCGGATTTTTCGGATTTCTCTGTCAGAAAAATTTTGACGCCGACCCGACAGGCCCGCCGCCGACGGCCGGCACGTCAAACCCTTCAGGCCCCTGGAATCCGGTCAGTTACAGCTCTACCAGTTTGTTCTGAATGGCAAACCGGGAAAGCTCGGCATTGTTGCGCAGGTCGAGCTTCTTGAGAAGCCGATGCCGGTAGGTGTCCACCGTCTTGACGCTCACCCCGTAGGCCTCGGCGATCTCCCGGTTGGTCTGGCCCATGGCGAGCCGCCGGAGAACCTGGAGTTCCCGCATGGAGAGGGCGTCGATGGGCGAGGCCGACTTGTCCCCCTTGAGCACCCGGAGGGCGAGGACCTCCACTGCGTCCTCCGACAGGTAACGGTGGCCGGCGATGAGCCGCCGGACGGCCCGCACCAACTGCTCGGGCGCCGACTGCTTGGTGATGTATCCCATGGCGCCGGCCTCGATGGCCCGCACCACGTATTGCCGCTCCTCGTGCATGGTCAGCACCAGGATGGGCAGATCGGGCATCGTTTCATGGAGACGGGTGATCACCTCCAGGCCGTCGATGTCCGGCATGGAAATGTCGACGACGGCGATGTCCGGTGCATGCCGGGCCGCCTCCCTGAGCGCCACCCGACCGTTTTCGGCCTCGGCCGTTACCGCCATGTCGCCGCTCTCTTCGATGATCCGCCGAAGCCCGGCGCGGACGATGCTGTGATCATCCGCCAGAAGCACCTTGATCATGATTTCACCTCCGTGTTGCGTTCCAGTGTGAGGGCCTGCACCGGAAGAATCAGACGGACCCGGGTCCCCTCACCCGGCCGGGAATAGACTTCCAGGTGCCCACCCACCAGGGAGGCCCGCTCGCGCATGCCCGCCACCCCCAGAGCCTCGGCAGCACCCAGGGTTTCCGCGGCATCCAGGACCGAGACCGGAAAGCCCCTTCCGTCGTCTTCCACCGACAGGATAAGCCGACCGTCGACCTGCTGCAGCCGGACCTCCACTTTGGCAGCGCGGGCATGACGCGCCACGTTGGTCAGGGCCTCCTGGGCGATGCGGTAGGCGGCGGTGGCGACGGTGTCGTCCATCTTCGGGATGGATGCGGCATCGAAAAGACAGGTGACACCCGTCCGCCGTTCAAAATCCGAAGTATAGAGCTCCAGGGCGTCCACCAGCCCCAGATCGTCCAGGATTCCCGGCCGGAGACGAAACGCCAGGCTTCGGACGTCCTGGATCGTCCCGTCGATGAGCCGGCACATGTCCCGGGCGCGCTCCGCCCCCATCGGGTCGGCCGCCTTGAGCCGCTCCAGCAGCCAGACCGCGTCCATACGCAACGCCGTCAACACCTGCCCCAACTCGTCGTGGAGCTCCCGAGAGATGACCGCCCGCTCCTTTTCCTGGTTGGTGATGATGGAGGCCGACAAGCGGCGCAGCTTGTCCTGGGCCTTCTTGGCGGCAGTGATGTCCGTAGCGATGCCGCAGAGTCTGCGCACCTTGCCGGTCTCGTCGAAGAGCGGAAATTTGACGGTCAGATAGGTATGAAGCCCGTCGTTCTGGACGATGCGCTTTTCAACCTGGACCGGCGCGGCGCTCTCGAAGACCGCCGCGTCCCCGGCCTGGAACTGGGCGGCTACCGGCTGTGGCAGGATCTCCGTGTCCGTCTTACCCCGAACCGCCTCGTTCTGCACGCCGAAAAGCTCCTCGAAACGGGAGTTGACGAGCATATACCGCCCGGTCAGATCCTTGATGTAGATCACCGCCGGCGTGTACCGCAATATGTCGCCGATCTCCTTGGTGCGGAGTTGAACCTTCCGTTCCAGTTCCTTGGAATAGCGGCTCAACTCCTCCTTGGCCCGGCGGAGGGCCTTTTCCGCCTGCTTCTGCTCGGTGACGTCGACGGAGACCGCAAGGGAGCGGACGATGCGGCCGTCCGAATCCCTGTCGGCAATGGCCGACAGGAGGATGTCGATGACCTCGCCGTTTTTACGGACGTACCGGTAGGGAATGTCCTTGCTAATCTTTAACAGTGAGCGGTCGTTCAATGAACATAACCACCCGAAATCACGATACCGCTTTTTGAAAAGTCCGAAAAAGGTAGTGCCACAGAATTGTGCTTTTATGCTTGATGCATGGTTTTCAAGCAGCTATCATGGGAGTGACGCTGAGAATGGAGGCTCCCATGTTTGCACGCATCAAAAAGTCCGGCAGATATCAATACCTGCAGATTGTCGAAAATCGCAAAGAGACCGGTAAGGTCAGACAACGCGTGATTGCCACATTGGGTCGTATGGACCAGCTGCATGACAAGGGCCGGGTCGAGACGCTGATTCGTTCCCTTTCGCGCTTCAGTGAACGGGCACTGTTGATCCTTTCCGGCAAAAGCGACGTGTCCATGGATGCCGTAAAGATCGGCCCGGTGCTGATTTTCGAGCGGTTGTGGCGGGAGACCGGCATCAAAACAGCTATCGAACGACTCTTGATCGATCGCAGATTCGAGTTCGATGTGGAACGGGCCATATTTCTGACCGTACTGCATCGTTTGATGGTTTCCGGTTCGGATCGATCCTGCCACAGATGGCAAAGAGACTATCTCATCGACGGTGCGCATCACCTCGAACTGCATCACCTGTATCGGGCCATGGCCTTCCTGGGAGAGGAACTCGAAGACCAGGAAGACGCCGTCCCGTTTTCGCCGCGCTGCTGCAAGGATCTGATCGAAGAATCGCTCTTCACGCACCGCAGAGACCTGTTTTCAAGCCTGGATCTCGTCTTTTTCGACACCACCTCGATCTACTTCGAAGGCTGCGGCGGCGAAGCTCTCGGACAAAGGGGTTTCAGCAAGGACCATCGGCCGGATCTGAAGCAGATGGTTGTGGGCGCGGTCATCGATGACAAAGGGCAGCCGATCTGCTGCGAGATGTGGCCCGGCAACACCACCGACGTCAAGACGCTGCTGCCGATTGTGGCGAGACTGCGAAACCGTTTCAACATCGGCCGTCTCTGCATTGTTGCCGATCGCGGGATGATCAGCGCCGATACCCTGAAGACGCTGGAGGATCCGGAAAATACCATCCCCTACATCCTGGGCACCCGCATGCGCCGGGTCAAGACGATTCGGGAGGTCATACTCTCGCATCCGGGCAGATACCGGGAAGTCCGCGGCGAAGGTGCGGACTCGAAAGACCCGGCGCCGCTCAAGGTCAAAGAGGTGATGCACCAGGGCGACCGCTACGTCATCTGCCAGAACCCGAAACAGGCCCGAAAGGACGCCCGGGACCGGGATGCGATCATCGCCGCACTCCGGGAGCAGATCAGAAAAGGCCCCAAAAGCCTTGTGGGCAACAAGGGTTACCGAAAATACGTGACCCTCGAAAAGGGCAGTGCCGGCATCGACGAAGACAAAGTCAAGTACGAGGCCCGCTTTGACGGCAAATGGGTGCTGAAAACCAACACCGATCTGGACAGCGCCCAGGTCGCTCTCAAGTACAAGGAGCTGTGGCGGGTGGAGAGAGTCTTCCGGGACGTCAAATCACTGCTGGAAACACGGCCGATCTTCCATCAGCGGGACCAGACCATCCGCGGCCATGTCTTCTGCAGCTTCCTTGCACTGGTGATGCGAAAGGAGCTGGATCGACGTCTCGAGGCGGCCGGTCATCACTTCGAATGGGCGGATGTCAAACAGGACCTGAAAGCACTGCAGCAGGTGACCATCGAAGAAGGCGATAGACGTCTCGCGATCCGGAGTAGAAGCAAGGGCGTTTGCGGCAAAATCTTCCAGGCGGTCGGCGTCGCCATGCCGCCGACGATCCGGGAGGTGTGAGCCCATGCGGATAAACCCGTGCGGTAGTGCCAAGACCTTTTTTGACTGCAGTAATCTGTTGAAATAAAAGTAGAATCGAAAATTAAGTGTCAAAGATCAGCCTTGCAGAACCCCTTGCGGAAAAAGGTCGGAATCATGTCGTGCTCGGCCAGCCGCCGGGACGCCTCGGTCATGAAATCGGTCAGGGGGCGGCCGATCACCTCGCCGTAGTCGTACCCCATGGCCGTAAGCCAGTAGTCGCTGACGCTCAGCAGCCGCCCATCGGGGCCGATGGAATGCAGCATCGCCGGGGTGTTGTGGTAAAGAGAGCGATAGCGCTCCTCGTTTTCCCGAAGGGCGACCTCCATCCGCTTCCGTTGGAGGATATCCTCACTTGCCTTGTAGTAGAGGATGACCACACCCAGCCCGATGAGCACGCAGAGGACCAGTACGATGGATCCGGTCATGCGGATCAGGGAGGTCTCCACCGGCCGGGTAATGACGTCGGCCGAGGTCAGGTAGTTGACCTTCCAGCCCGGAAAATGCGGGATCTCCATCTGTTCGAACAGGTAGCGCTTCCCGTCGAGGAATGCCGTATCCGGCGTCTCGCCGGGCTTGAGACCGATCCACTCGTGTCCGCCGTCCCCGAACTGCCGCTCCTCCCGGATCCGCGCCAACTCTTCGGGGGAAGGCTCCCAGGCCAGCTGAAAAAGCCAACCGGGCTGGTTGGTGATGAAGATCACCCCGTCGGGAGAGGTGAAGAGCATCATCTCCGACGGCGACAGTCCCAGCCGCTCCTCCACGGCATCGATGGCGGATTTGACGACGACGACGCCCAGGGGATTGGGATCGGACCCTGAAAAGACCGGACGGCTGCTGTAGACGCCCCGTCGGCCCGAGGTGACGCCCAGGGCCAGGTAGCCGAGAGGATTCCCCGCCATGGCGCTGGTGAAATAGGGCCGAAAGGCAAAGTTCTGCCCCATGAAGCTTTCCGGCCGGTTCCGGTTGCTGGATGCCCTCGTGATCCCCCGGGCGTCCATCAGGTAACAGACGTTCGCCCCGAGGGTCTGCTGAAAACGGTCCAGCACCTCGTGGGCCGCCGCCAGAGCCTCGTCGGAAGGGCTGCGCAGCAGTCGGGCCAGGGCCGGAGCCGCCGCAAGGGTCTCGGTAACCTGCATGTTGGCGGTCAGGTGGTTCTCCAGACTGTGGGCGATCAATATCAGGCGGGTGCGGGCCTGGCGTCGGGACGCCTGGATGGAGGCGTCCTGAATCGCTTCAAAATAAAAAAACCCCCCGGTGGACGCGGAGCCCACGGCAAGGATGGACAATACCAGCAGAATCAGGCGAAGGCGCATAAGGGTTGCTCCCGTTAGACATCGCTCTGCGGAAACGCAGGGGCAATCGTAAGCAGAGACCTTCTCATGTAGGACGATCCGGCGAAATAGTCAATGCTTCAACCTTGGGGGGTCAGGCTGAAGACTGATGGCTGAAGGCTGAAGGGGTGCGGTTGGGACGGCCGGGGTCCTTTGTATCGAGTACGTTGAAACAAAATTTGTCCCAAATTGTCAAAATTTGCAACCCGGGCGCCGATACGCGAACGTTTTTTGTTGCCGTTCCGGTTTCAAATCGGAAGATTGATGTCGGTCGCGGCACCACCCCATGAACACCGGAAATCGAACTGTAATTTAACAGCTCCAAAGGGCATATACTTTGCATTGCTATTCCAAAAGTGATAGAGACGGCTTGGGGAGTCGCTGAATATTGAACATTTTACCCCACATTCAAATCGTTTGACACGTCGCCGGTTTTTCTGGAGAACGCCGCTCATACTCGAGACCCCGGGAAACGGCGGACTCTTTTTGCAGTCAGGTTCAGTTCAAGGATGAACGTTGAAACGCTGCCAATACCACCACTCTCACCACCAAGGAGAAACAGACATGGTTAAACATCGCCCCCGCTTCTATCTGTTGACGGCACTGTTCCTTATTTTCTCAATTGTCGGATGTTCAGGAGGCGGCGGCGACGACGATTCGCCGCCGGCTCCCGATCCGAAAACCCTGGAAGTGTCGCCGACCAGTTATGATTTCGGCATCGTGACCTTCGGCAACCTGCCGACACCCCTCAGCGTCAAAATCACCAATACCGGTACGGAGCCGATCAATATCCAGAACATCGCTCTGTCGGACCCCGCCAACTTCGCGTTGGACCCGGCCTCCTGCACCACCGCTTCGCCGGTTCTCCCCGTCGGGGCCCAATGCGTGGTCGAGGTCTCCTTCCAGCCGACAGAGCTCGGGGTCTTCACGGCCGACCTGACCATCTCGTCGGACAGTCCCTCATCCCCCGAAACCCGGGTCGACCTGAAGGGCACCTACGAGGCAGCATCCGATCTGACCGTCAGCATCAACCAGGTCGAAAGCGACGGGGCATGCCCGGCAGCCAACATTACGGCATATGTCTCCGTTCTGGATCAGGGGGGATATCCGGTAACAGGGCTTTTGAAGAACCATTTCTCGATCCTTGAAAACGGCGTATCCCGGCCGCTCCCGACGGATCCCAGGTTTGCCGAGGAGGTCAACGAACCGATGTCCGTGGCTTTCGCGCTGGATTACAGCGGAAGCATCACCGACGTTCCGGAAAATGTAAACGACATGCAGGACGCCGTCGCCGACTTCATTCGGCAATTGGGGGACGACGATGAAGCTGAAATCATCAAGTTCGATTCAAAGTTCGAGGTCGTTCAGGGGTTTACATCGGACAAAACCCTGCTGTTGAACGCGATATACGCAGACTGGGACAACGGCCGGCAAACCACGCTTTACGACGCCGTTTCACTGGCCGCCCAGGAGACGGCGGGAAGAAGCAATCCCCGGAAAGCCGTGATCGTTGTAACCGACGGAGAAGATAAACCGGAAGGCGTTCCCGTCACCACGCTCGATGATGTCATTACAACCGCCAATACAGGGGGCATTCCGGTCTTCACCATCGGGCTCGGAAACATCCAGAACGTCGTTCTTAAACAGATGGCCGCCGATACGGGAGGCCAGTTCTACGATGCCCCGACATCGGACAATCTCGGCAACGTCTATCAGCAACTGGTCGATCTTCTGCTGGAGGACCAGTATATTCTTACCTATGTATCCGGTCTGGGCATTGGAGACAGCGCCGATCTCAAAATCAAAGTCGACTCCCCCCCCAATTCGGGAGAGGCTGTGAAGCGCATCACCCCCTGTCCCTGACCCGATCCGTCCGTGAAAGGATGTCGTCCACCGCCGGCGAAGGCGTTGGGCCCATCCGGATCGGAGTTTCAAAACAGCGTCATTCAGCTATATTTTCAGTAAGTTTTCAATATAATCAGTCGGCAGGAGACGGTTGAGGTCCCCTGCCGACCGCGTCTGAAAGGAACCTGTCATCGATACGGACAATCGGTTATTTCTGGAAAACATCGAATGGTTCGACGACACGGGGAAGGCTCTGGTGCACCGGATCCCGGAGGCGGGTTCGGGAGAAATCAAGTACGGGGCGCAGCTGACGGTTCGGGAGAACCAGGCGGGGGTCTTTTTCTACCAGGGAAAGGCCGTGGGGGTTTTCGGCCCGGGCCGCCACACCCTCAAAACCGCAAACATCCCGCTGCTCACCAAGATCGCGGCGATGCCCTGGGGGTTCACAAGTCCCTTACGGGCCGAGGTCTACTTCGTCAATATGAAGACCTTCACCAACCTGAAATGGGGGACACGGGATCCCGTGGCCTTCAAGGACGCGGCATTGGGGTTGATCCGGCTCAGGGCTTACGGCGTCTTCAATCTCCGCGTCGTCCAGCCCGTCCTTTTCATCAACCGCATGGTGGGCACACAGGGGGTTTACACCACGGCGGATGTTTCGGCCTACCTCAGCCAGGTCATCGTCTCCCGCTTCAACGACACCCTCGGAGAGATCCTGGACACCCTGGCCCGGCTTCCGGCCCGGTACGATGCCATATCACAGCGTCTTTCCAGGCGCCTCCGGGAGGATTTCGGCCATTTCGGCCTCCTTCTCACCCATCTTTACATCGGCGCCGTGACGCCCCCCGCCGAGGTGCAGCAGGCCATCGACGACCAGAGCCGCATGGAGGTCATCGGCGATATGGATCGTCTGCTGCGGATGAAGGCGGCCATGGCCGTGGAAAAGGCTGCGGGATCCGGGGCCGGGGATGGCATGGGCGCGGGCCTCGGGCTGATGATGCCCGCCATGTTCGCCCAATATCTGGCCCCTTCGGCTTCCGGCGGTCGGACGCCTGAACCCGGAAGCGGTTTTGCCTGTCCTGAATGCCGGAGCCGGATTCCGGAAGACGCCCGCTTCTGTCCCCAATGCGGCCATCAGCAGGTGATCTTCTCCCAGTGTGCCAATTGCGGAAAGAACCTCACCCCCAACGCCCGGTTCTGCCCCCGGTGCGGCTGTTCGACGACGGAAAAGCCGTTGAACCGGCCCTGCGGCGCATGCGGGGCGGAAAACCTCCCCGGCGCCGTTTTCTGCAACCAGTGCGGAGAGCGGATGTGACCGGATTCCGCGTCGAGCACCAGTGCCCCCAGTGCGGGGCACCGGCATGCCTTGGGGAGGCGGACCGGATCTTTACCTGCGACTACTGCCGAACGGCCTCCTACCTGGTGCCCCGGGATCATTTCCGTTACATGCTGCCCCACACGGCTCCGGAAGGAACGTGTCTTGTCTATGTCCCCTATTGGCGGTGTCGCGGCATGTTCTTCTCGTGTACGGCGGCGACCGTCCGGCAGCGTGTGGCGGACCATACCCAGCCGGCCGTTTCCGTTCCCCGCCTTCCCGAGAGCCTGGGGTTGAGAAGCCAGGTCATGACGCTGCGGCCGGCCGCGGCCCATGACGGGGCGCGATTTCTCGTCCCTTCGGTCTCCCCCGCCGCGGCGGTCTCCCGTTTCAACACCCGCTTCCAAGCCGTCTTTACGGAATCCGCCGCCGTGACGGCCCTTATCGGCGAAACCCTCACCCTCATCTACGCGCCCTTCTATGCCCTGGGCGACACCCTGATGGACGGGGTTCTGAACCGCCCGGCGGCGCCGGGCCATCGGGTCGGGGGCGATCTGAACGACATCCCGACGGAAGCCCCGGACGGGTCGATCCGGTTTGTACCGACTTTGTGTCCCAACTGCGGATGGGACATGGCGGCGGAGAAGGCGGCCGTCTTCCTGTCCTGCCCCCAATGCCGGTCCCTTTGGCGGGCCGGTCGAAACGGCCTGACCCGGATGAGATGTGCGTTTCTTGCCGATGCCGAATCGGCGGCACGGCATTATTTCCCGTTCTGGCGGATCACGGCGACCATTTCAGGGATCCCCCTGTCGTCCTACGCCGACTTCGTGCGGCAGGCCAACCTGCCCCGGGTGATTCAACAGGATTGGGACAAGAGACCGTTTCACTTCTGGGTGCCCGCATTCAGCCTCTCGCCCCAGGCTTTTTTACAGACCGCCCGCACCATGACAACGGCCCAGCCCGAGGCGTCGGTCAACCCCGGCATCCCCGACGGCGGGCTCATTCCCGTCAATCTTCCCGCCGCCGGCGCGGTCGCGGCCCTCAAGGTCCTCACGGCGGCGCTCCTGCGCCCGAAAAATCGCATCATCCCCAGGCTGGAGGGCACGTCCGTAACACCCACGGCGGCACTGCCGGTCTACGTGCCGTTCCGGGAGACCCCCCATGAATACGTCCATTCCCGCTGCGCGCTCTCCATCAACCGGAACATGCTCCGGTTGATCCGGCGTACTCAGGGAAGCGGCATATCATAATTTTCCTTGATCAGGAGCCGCCGTTCGGGATATCCAGAAGATCGTCCCGCCCCGTTCGTCGGGGAAAGGGAGATCATCCGCATGCCATGTCGGACATCGCTGTCAATCCCGGATAGAGGAGGACCTCGTATGAGCCATCACCACGACCACGAAGATCATCACCATCACGATCACGGCGACCATCACCACGAGCACGAAGATCATCACCATCACGATCACGAAACGCATCATCACGGCCATGAGCCTCACCCGCCCGAACCTGAGGCCATGTCTTTTGAAGAGAAGATGAAGAAACTTTTGACGCACTGGCGGCGGCACAATGCCGATCACGCCCGGACTTACGGGGATTGGGCCGAGAAGGCACGAGCCCACGGGATGGACGAGACAGCCGGGCTGATCCATGAAATCGAGGAGATGACCCTGGCCATCAACGCCAAGGTCGACGCGGCCCTGGAGAAACTCGGCCGGTAGCCGGAGATGCCGGATCCTACCAGCCGGCCCAGGTAAAGATCCGGTCTCCGATCAGGGCCTCGCAGGCACGGGCCGTTTGCACCGTTTCGGTGTGGAGGACGTTCATGAGGGCCATGGTCAGGCCCGCCTCGGCCAGCATGGGAAGATAGGCGGCCTCGAGACGCCGTTTCCGGTCCCGGGGTCCCGGGCCCGTCGTCAGGTTGGAGAGACCGGCGACGGTTCTCACGGGAAACCCGAGAAGGTCGGGCAGGGTGCGGATCACCGAGAGGATGGCCATGTTCTGACGGTTGCCGTTCTCCCACATGACCGGAGCGACGATGGGATCGATGATCAGCCGCTCCGGATTGCCCCCCGCCTTCTGGAAGGCTTCGAAAAGCGTCACGGCCACGCCGAGCCGCTCGGATTCGTCGCCGGGAACGTGGCTGTTGGGATAGAGCAGATACCCGATAATGTCGACGTCGTATTTCCCGGCCAGCGGGAGGATATATTCCAGTTTGGCGGGCTCGAGGGAAAATCCGTTGATGACGGTCCGGCCCTTCGCGGCCCGAAGCCCGGCTTCCATGGCCTTCGGGTTGGTGGTGTCCAGGAACACCGGCAGGTCGGTGACCGACCGGACTGCCGCCACCAGAAAGGCCATCTTTTTCTCGGGCTCCCGCACCAGGGGACCCGAATTGATGTCGATCGCATCGGCGCCCGCGGCGACGCACCGCCGAACCAGGTCCTGAATGGGCGCGGGATCCAGCGTCCGGACCGCACGGTCGATGTCGGGATGGGTGATCTGCAGATTGTCCGAAACCAGCATCATGGTGTATACTTTCTCCCGGCAGCCGTCCAGGCTGCATCCAGATGTTTCATCGACGGGGCCAGGTGCCGATGGGAAAAAACCTCCAGGGAGACCACGCCGTCAAAATCCTTGAGAATCGCCATGACGGCGGCGAAATGCTCGGGAGGCATCTCCTCGAGCCCCACGTGGTCCCGGCCTGCGCCGTCTCTGGTGAATCGGACGCCGTGGAGATGGATGAGACGGATGCGGCGTCGGAAGCGCTTGAAAAACGCGGCAAGATCGACACCGTAAAGGATCAGGTGGCCGATGTCCATGCAGACGGAGAGATCAAAGGCCTCCACGAGGGGTGCCGCCCACGCGAAAGGATAGTCAAGGGTCTCGACGGCGAGCAGGTTTCGCGGAGCGCCGGTCTCGAGGAGACGGCCGATTCCCTGAGCCGCGGCTGCCTGCCAATGCCCGATCCCGTCGGGATCCGTGGCTCCCCCATCGAACGGCAGATGAAGGGCGTAAGCCGACGGCGAGAGCGGCGCCGTCGCCGAGACGAACCGCCCCAGCACGGCCGAGGCCCGCGCCCGCTCGTCAGGATCCTCGGCGGCAAGGGAGACGTCCGTGGGCAGGTGAATGTTGTAGCCCACATCCATTTCGGCGGAGAGCCGGGCCAAAGCGTCGATGGTCGCTCCGGCCGGCAGACTGTCGGCCCGGCGACTCTCGAACATCAACAGCTCGATCTCATCGAGATGAGGCCCCAGCACCTGGACGTTGGGGAGGTAATCGTCCGGGTAGATGAAGGAGGTCGTGCCCAGCCTGAACGGGTACCGTCCCTTCACGGATAGGGGCGGCGGCGGATAGGCTCCGGACGGATCCGGAAGAGACGTCATGAGCCCTCAGCCCCCCAATGCCGCAGTGAACATCCCCGCGAACCCGATGACGACAAACCACAAAAACGCCGCCAGTTCCATCAGGTCGCACGCCCGGGGAATATCCCTGGGAACGACATCGGCAAAGCCGCCCCCGATATACGGCTTGTCCACGCGCCTGCCGTGGTAGATGTTGGGCCCTCCCAGCTTCACCTGCAGGGCGCCGGCAAAGGCGGCTTCCGCATAACCGGCATTGGGGCTGCCGTGGCGTCGCCCCTCCTGAACGGCCCTCCGGAAGGCCCCGATACCGCGGCGGTTCAGGAGCTGGGCCGCCAGGGCGATGACCGGAACGGCCAGCCGGGCAGGCAAATAGTTGGCGACGTCGTCGATGCGGGCCGAGACCATGCCGAAGGCCCGATACGTGTCGTTTTTATACCCCACCATGGAATCGAGGGTGTTCACCATCTTGTAGGCCGCCGCCAACGGCACGCCGCCCAGCAGAAAAAAGAAGAGCGGTGAAACGAATCCGTCCACGAGATTTTCCGCCGTCGTCTCCACGGCGGCCCTGGCGACCCCGGTCTCGGAAAGCGTCTGGGTCTCCCGGCCCACGATCAGGGAGAGTCTGGAACGGGCCTTCCGGAGATCCCCGGTTCTGAGAAGGCCGTAGATTTCAAGGGCGGCCGTCGAAAGCCCGCGGGAGGAGATGCAGAAATAGAGCAGAACAATCTCCAGAATCGTCCGCAGCACGGGGGATACGAGGCCGGCCCCCGCGATCCCGAGTGCGGCGGCAGCCCAGGTCCCCAAAACGAGGAAAAGGGCAAAAAGACCCCCGGACGCTGCAAGGGGCATCGGGAGCCGTCGAAAGCGCGGCTCCATGAAGGCGACGGCCCGGCCCATGTAGCGCACCGGATGGTGAGCGAACTGGGGATCTCCGATGAAGAAATCGAGTACAAAAGCGGCGGGCAGCACCAGCAGGCCCATGGATATGGACATATCCCCCCATCTCCTTTCTTGAAAACGCGGGACATCACGCCGTAACGGCGGCGCAGACGACAACGGGGGAGCCGGAATCCGCGTCTGAAAGCTGCGGCCTTTCCTGACTCCCCCGTCGCAATACCAGATAATGACCTGCGGTGTCAATCCGCGGGATTTCCGTGACATCATTTCACGTCACATCGATGCGGACGACACCCTGCATCGTCCCCTGCGGTTAAAATCGGAAGCGAACGTCCCCTTTTACCGGCATGAGCTCCGAACTCTGCTTGTTGTGATTCTTGCGGCCGTTGGAATGCAATTTCCCTAAAATGCGGTATCGGCCTTTCAAATTGTCCTGAAGCAGGTTGAAAAGCTCCAGGATGAGTTGGTCGCGCCTCCCGCTGCCGTCCATCAGGTTGATCATGCGCTTTTCAAGATCGTCGAGACGGTTTTCAATCATCTCGAGCTTCCGTTCGACGGGAAATCGACGATCCGGTGCGGAAGCCCCCCCTCCCTCATCGAATCCGACGTAACCCTCTTCATCATCCTCTTTAACGTTCAGTGGATTGAAACCGCCGACTTCCCGTTCCCGGATCACCGAATCGACGACGTCACGGCCGATGGTCTCCAGTCCGTCGGCAAAACCATACACCAGCGCAGTGTCGCACAGGATGTTGATGAGCCTGGGAATCCCCCGCGAATAGGCCCAGACAGCCTCCAGCGCATCCTCCTGAAAGATGTCCCGGCCCTCCACCCCTGCGATCTTGAGGCGATACTTGACGTAGTCGACCACCTCCCCGGCGTCGAGGCCGCTGATGTGGTAATGCACCGAAACCCGCTGGGCAAGCTGTTCCAGGGCCTTCTGCCGCAGCTTGTACCGCAGCTCGGGCTGGCCGACCAGGATCACCTGAAAGAGGTGCTGCTTGTCCAATTCGAAATTGGACAGCATCCGGACCTGCTCCAGGGCTTCCAGGCTGAGATTCTGGGCTTCGTCAATGATGAGAATAACCCGCTTTCCCAGGGTGTACTGCTCCACCAGAAACTGATAGAACGCCGTCATGAGCTCTGTTTCGTCCAGCCCCTTGACCTCGATCTCGAAATCCTGGCACAGCATTTTCAGCAGATCGGCGGGTTTTACCAGGGTGTTGTTGACCAGCGCCGTGGTGATATTCGTCTCGATCTTTTCGAGAAGATAGTTGATCAGGGTCGTTTTGCCGGAGCCGATTTCACCGGTGATGACCACAAAGCCCTTGTTCTCCAGAATACCGTATTCGAGATGGGTATACGCGCTCTCGTGGACCTTGCTCATGAAGAGGTAGGCCGGATCGGAAAGAATCTGGAAAGGCTTTTCCTTCAGCCCATAAAATTTTTCATACATAGTGGTTTCAGTTCGTCCTCGATTTGTTCAGCACCATGCCGATCATCTCGATATCGGTCAAGAGCTTGAGCGCTTTTCGGAGATCGTCGCCGGTGGTCTTGTCCTCCTCGACGACGAAAAGAACATTCTTGACGAATTTGGTCAGTTGAAACGGATCCGAACAGGCCAGGACGGCAGGGGCGTCAAAGATGACGATCCGATCCTTGTACCGCGACCGGATGTCCTTGACAAGCCGTTCCATCTGGGGCGAACCCAGCAACTCCGAGGAATTGTGAAGATAAGTCCCCCCCGGGAGGATGGTGAGCTTGTCGATGCCGGGGTTGATCAGGGCATCGTTGAGATCGACCTTTCCCTGAAGCACGTCCGCGAGACCCGTCTCGACATCGACACTGAAAAAATCCTTTGCAAAATCATAGTGATCCTTTGCCGGATTCTTAAGATCGGTGTCGACGATGAGGACCGTCTTGTCCAGTTCCTGGGCGATGCTGACCCCCAGATTGATGCTCGTGAACGTCTTGCCTTCGCCGGGGTTGGCGCTGGTGATCATGAAATCGTTGGCCCCGAGTTTTTTCAGTTTGTTCAGGACCTGAGACCGGAGGGTCTTGATCTGATCGTTGACCTTCTCCTGTGAAAACAAGGCAAATATCTTGTTTTGCCTCAGCTGGTCATGAGATACCGGCCGGACCTTCGTATTGGAGTAGTTGACGTTCACCTCACGCCGCGGAACGGAAGGTTCGCCCGGAACGGGAATGGGCGTCACCTCACGTTTTTCAGGGGTGTGAAGCTGGATGCTCGGATATTCGCTTTTGGCCTTTTCCAAGGCTTTCTTCAATTTGCTCATAGTGTCTGTCGTCACATATTTTTCGCATTAAGAATCATCGAATCCCATATCTCCCGAATGGGCACAAATTCGTCAAGGACTTTCGCGCCGATCAGGACAACCGCAAAAACGGCGAAAGCCCATGCCAGTCCCCGAAGCATTCCCTTGACGCGCTCTTGTCTTGTCTGGACATTGGAGATGACCGTCAGCACGGGAACGCTGACCAGTTCGCTCAACTCCTTGTCGTTTTTGACGGAGTGATCGAAAAATTCCCGAACCGCCGCGACCCCGAACGCGAAACTCGAGGCCAGGACAAAGCCCAGCAGCATAATGGCGATTCGGTTCGGCTTGTAAGGCTTGGTCGGCAGGTAGGCCTGGCTTTTGATTTCAAACCGTTGACCATGCTGCCCCTCCTCCATCCCCTGGGCCACCTTCGCGGTCATCAGCTTGTTCATGATTTCATCATACTTCTCTTTGGTGATGGTGTAATCCCGGGTCAACTCACCGTACTCTTTTTCAACCATCGGCGCAGTCTCGATCCGCTGCCGATATCTGGCGAGGTCGTTTCGAACGCTCGCCTTGTCGCTCACGAGGCCGGCGATGGAGGCGTCAATGGAGGCGATCTGGGTCGTCAGGCTGATGTACAGCGGGTTGTCGGGCACCTCCCGCGCCATTCTGCGGGTATCACCGCTTCTTCTCTGGCCGGCGATGGACCGCTCCAGGATGTCGATCTCCTTTTCCAGCTTGACGACATCCGGATGCCTGGCGCCATAACGGCTTTTCAGCCCGGCCAGCCGCACTCTCAGGTCGTCGAGCCGCTTGATCTCCTCCCCGCTGACGCCGGACGCCCCGACCTGGCCTTCCAGTTTCTCGATTTCACGCTTGAGCTTTTTGACGTCCGGATGTTTGTCCGACAGAACCGATTGCAGACTGATCAGCTTGAGACGCAGGGATTTGAGCTGCTCCGAAGGATTTCTCGCCACATTCTGACCGTCCACCTGAACGGGCATCAACGGATCGACGCTCATCCGCTGGCCCTGAAGGGAGATCTTCTGTTCCTGGAGACTGCGAATCTGCATATCGATCTGGTCGAGTTCCCGCTCCAACCGCGCAACCGCATCGAGATTCACCTTGTTGTGCTCGGGCAATTCACCGAAGTGCGCGCTTTTGAATGCGGTAATCTTCTGTTCGTGTTCCTGGATTCGCGCTTTCAGGGCTTCGGCCTCGGCCATGAGAAAATCGGTGGTGGCGCCGGTGATGCGCTCCTTGATCCGGGTTTCTTCCTCCAGAAAGAGCCTGCCGAGAACGTTCGTCACCTTCTGGACCGTTTCAGGATCCCGCCCTGCATACGAGAGGAGAAATGCGATGGTGACGCTCATGGGCCTGCCGGTTTTCGGATCCATGAAAGCGGTGCTCTCGGGTTCGAGCCCGATGGCTTCCTTCATGGCCCCAATGGCAGCCCCCATGCCTTCCGCCTCCCGGATATCCGGATACAGGTCGAATTCCTCGATGATGTCCCGGAGACGATCATTGCTGAGCACCTGCCGCTGAATGACGTTCAGCCGCTCCTCGGCATAGGATGTGATGGTCGACTGAACCAGGTTCTCCGGAATCTGCCGATCCTCGATCAGGATCGTCGTCTCCCCGCGATAAATGGAAGGCAGCGCAAGCGCGAGGATGACGAAAGAGATGAAGGTAATCAGGAAAGCGATAATGAACGATCGCCTCCGCCTCCGGATGAAACTTTTGACGTCCTTCCATTCCAATTTTTGATCTGCCATGATTGTTGCCTGCCTTGCCTGTATATATGTATCATAAAGTGTTGGGAAAGCCGAATTCGAACATGACCCAGACGCGATTCCGATGCCTGTCCCGATCGTCTTCGAGGGACCTGTCATAATCGATCGTATAGCTGTATGCCAATCGGACGGCGTGATCCTCCGTCATCTGATATCGCAGGGAGGGAATGACATCCAGAAAGATTTCGACATCGTCGAAGTTGGAATAATTGTCCTCATTCGTCACAAAAAAATTGCCTTTGAAATCAAAATATAATCGTTCGGTGATGAATTGGTTCAACCGGCAGAAAAGCCGGGAGACATTGACGGCCCGGCCGTTCGACGCCGTTCCGATGTCATGGCTGAAACCGAGGTCCAGCACGCGGGTCTCGCCCCGTTTCGTCAACCATATGTTGGCCGTGCCGCCCCAGTCGTCGTCTTCTACATTGCTGTCTTTGAAGCTCTCTTCGGTGTATCGGACGCCGATATCGGTGTAGAGGCTCAGGGTCTCGGTAAACAGATGATGCCAGGCCAACGCCAGGTTGTAGCTGTCGTATTCGCTGATGTCGGAGTCGTTATAGGTATAGCCCAGCCTCGGCCCGATGCGATCCCTCTGGTTATTGAGCGCCCGGAAGTAAGTCAGATCGACGACATTCCGGTCATAGTCGTTGTTCTCTTCGAGGTCGTAGTCATTCCTCAGGTACCGGTACTTGACCCCCAGCTCCGAGATTTCCGTCAGCCGATATTGCATGCCCGCCCAGGCCCTGTAGTACTTCCGTTCCGAAAAAAAAGTTTCGATGCCCGGATCGACGGGAAGCTCATCGAAGTCGACATCCGGCTCCGCCAGATCGACGATCCGCGACTCGGCTGCATAATCCTGAATGTAATTGAACCGCCCGTTCACCGTCATTTTCTCGGTCATCCGGTATGTTCCATTCAGATAAACATAATAATCCTCCCTGTCGTAGTCATCATCCGAGAGATATCTCCTGAAAGAAATGCCGGCCAGGGAGTTCAACGCCAGCGATTCCGTGTTGTAGCCCAGCTCCAGGGCGGGAGCGAGGCTCAGGATAAAATCGTCGGTCCTGTCGTTTCTGAGAAAAAGGATATTGTCGTTGTACTCCCCCGTGACGCCCAGGCGGGGGGTAAAGCGGATGTCCTGCGCGGATGCCGACAGCGGCATCACAAGGCTGAACATCAGCACCGCACCGACCCACAACTTCCGTTTGATATCCGTCATCATGCCACCTTCATTTCACAACCAGAAATTAGCGATCAGCCACGGCCGTCCGATGCCGTGATCCCGAAAAATCGTCTGCCTGCCGGGGCAGGCAGGGGTGATTCGGCACGGATACATCACGGCACGACAACGACATCCCCCCGCTGGAGGGTGATATTCTGATTGAGGTTCTCTCCTTTGAGCACCTCCTTATAGTCAAACGGGAACTTGAGGGTCTTGTCCTTCTGCCGTCTGAGAACGTGAATACGGCTTTCAGCCGCAAAGGGATTGAGTCCGCCCGCCATGGAAAGGACCTGCATGACGCTGGTGTCCATTGAAATGGGAAACACCCCGGGGTTGTTGACCTTTCCGATGACATAGGCCTTCGTGCTGTTGATTTCGAGGAGCATCACCGTCACGACGGCGTCCTGGACATACTCCTTCAGCCGCTGGGTGACGTTTTTCCGGATCTCCGTGACGGTCATGTTCCGGACATTGACGTCGCCGATGAGCGGAAATGCAATCATGCCGTCCGGCGGCACCACCACCTGGCGGCTCAGGCTCTCATCCTTCCATACCGAAATCTCCAGGACGTCGCCGGGGCCGACGCCGAATCCGGTTTCCAGGGCATAGGCACTTGTCATACAGGTCAGGACCAGAATACCGGCGATTAACAATCCTTTGATCTTCATGCTGCGCTCCTTTGAAATAATGACATTAATAATAAAGATTATACCAGATACCATTCCATACCGAAATACAATACAAATTACAAATGTTTGTTCATTTTTTTCCGCCGGCCGTCCGCGACCGCCGGCAAAATCCGAATTCAAAGAGAATTATTCGGCAATTTGAATACGATCCGCCCATGAACAAGACGATTATTTTACAAAAATCCGGACCTCCCAATCCGTGCCGTCCGAATGTCCGTCAACGGCATAAACCTCTGGTGACGCACTGTCTTCGCCGGTAAAAAAAGAAATGTGATGGCAGGCCGTCCAATCCGGACTGAATTCGTTCGGACGGATAAAATCCATGGCGGCAAAATCGAGTTCTTCCTCCGTCATGCGGATATAGGATAACGCAATGCATTCACCGTATCTCCCCGTATAGGTACCCTGGAGAGGCATTATAAATCCGTCCCGGTATTTTACAAGCCCCCCTGCAGGTCGCAGGGTGGTTCGCGGATATTTAAAAAACTTTCCCTTTATGTATTCAATGATATTTCTGCGAAGCAATACCCGGCTGTTTTCAACAAAGACAGGACCTTGTGCCGCATTGAATTCAATCTTCGCGTATTTCAGGGCCGGTAGAACCTTGCGGCTCACGCCATAAACAAAATAGTAGGAATTATGCTTCGAGCGAGGGGCGATGACCCTGTCATTGACCTTTTGGTCGAGCACGAAATGATATGCCAGCAACCAGGGCCCCAACAGCGTCTCCGCCCTGTAAATCGCGACAAGTCCCGGCGCGGGAGCGGCGTCGATACAGGGAACCATCAGGTAATATCCCTCGCACGGGGAAATAAAGGGAAAGGATTCCCGGCTGCCTTTCACCGCATCGCCGTGATAGTCCCATTGATGCAGATCCCGGCTCGTAAACATCCCGATGTACTGTCTTCTTGCCGGAAAAGCGACTTCGGCGAACAGCACCCAAAGCCCGGCCGCAGGGTCATATTGGATAAAGGGATCGGCAACAAACTTGCATTCGCCCGGAGCATCATCTTTCGAGATTCTCGCCACCTGTTGAAACGAGGATATTTGTTGTTTAAACCGGGCGATCCTGTTTGCCGGGTTATCGTCATCCTCGCGATCTCCCTGCCTGTCTTCCATAGAGCCTCCTGTGTTACCGAATTTTTGAGATTAAGACCTGAACCCGGGCAACCTCAAGCAGCAGCGTCAACCTTGCGATTTTCAAGGAGCGATTTCCAATGGTGGGCCAAAGCAAGGTTCGTCATTCAGGCTGGAGCCGCAGCGACAATCCGCTTGCCGGTTTATTCAGCCGTTTCAGTCATATGCAGAGACAACTTCCTTAACGGCATTGCCGGGCTGGGTTGAGGTAACGGCATCGATGAATCAATGGGATGTTCCGCGACCACATTTTACAACGCCGCCAGTATACTAAAGTCTTCGCTTCAAGGCGAGGGATTTTCTCCTATTCCCCGAGTGGGACATCAATATTTTTTGGGGGCGAACTCACCAAAGTAAATTGATTTTTTTCAATGACAGCTCTCGATGCCATATTATTTTCCTCAGCCCAGACAATACATCTTTTAAAGCCCTTGTTTTTCAAATAGATCATCATCTGTTTAATCAAGGCCGTGTGCATTCCTCTATTCCTGTATGCCTTTACTGTAAAACCGGATATGAGTGATGCCTCTTTTGATCCCAGTTCCACTTCCTTTGTACTTTTATAACAAATTCGTGCCCACGCAATAATTGTATTTCGGTCCCTAATAATAAAATAGTCATCCTTCCTGACCAACCATCTCATGAAATTTAATTTTGTATTCCCGTAAAAATAACTCCTGATGAAATCCAAAATGGTAGCCTTACCCATATGATACTTTTCAAGGCGATTCTCTGTTATTGGATTTGTTAAATCGTAAACATAAATTCTCAAATTCTGTGCGTTCTTTTCTATAATTTTCATTGAAGGCTGCTCCTGATCAAAAATGTCCGGCTATATTTTTGCTTGTCCGGGAACTTTTTCGGCTGAGATAATGTCAAATATCAGTCAGATATTTTCTGAAGCCGACGGCTTCCTGAACCTGTTCTTTATAAACTCGACAATTTTATTCAGTCTTTGTCCTTTGTTATAATATAATAGTACAATAATGCGTTTTTTTAATTCATATTTACTTGTTTTCCCGTTGGATCCTTCTTCTTTAATATATTTTCTATATGGAAACAGTACCATTTCCCTGATGTAATCCTTCTCCGCCATCGGGTTGTCCTTAATAATTTTAGAAACATACTGCCATTTATATGATTTTGTTTTTCCTTCAGAATGTCGAATCAGGAGATCTTTCCAGGTTCCAATATTTCCACCACCTAAATCAAGCCATTCAATCCCGGGGTCCTGGACGGCATAACGGATTAAATTGAACCACATGTATTTTGCTATCGAACGATCCATATGTTTGATTTTATCATATATCGGTGCATAACATTCGACATAACCATCATGTTGTTCAACGAAATGCAACGATATAATATCATCCTGTTTTTCTTTTTTTCTGGCGACAAAACAGGATAACATTTTTCTCTCATTGAGATATTGCAGGTATTGAAGAGAAAAGCTCCATTTGGCAAACCTGTTCCCGACAATTTGCCTCTCCCACATCCGCATGAATTGATCGACCAATGCCGCGTCGAAATCTATTTTCGCATATTCAAGGTCTTCGTTTATTTTGATGATGCTTTTATAATTTTTTTTTGCGGCCTTTGACAGGCTTTGTAAATAGTCATCGAATGTCACATCATGAACATTGACCAGCAAAGGGGTATAGTGCATATCCTTATTCCTTGCACCCTGTTCAGGGCGTGCCGAACCATTTGCAACCGGCTAAAAATATATCCGGTTTTTGCCGAACAACCGACGTTGCGGCGTTATTGTTGCCGATAATATAGGCCGATGTGTTCAGCAGGCCCCAGTCAAGGGACTTGCTCGAAAAGTCGAACAATTTTATCGGCATTTCGGGTTGAGAAGTATTCGAGAGCGAAACTCTGGGCATTCATTCCCAGACGGCTTCTGAGATCGTCATCTTCAATCAATGATGCGACATCCGTTTTAAGCCGTTCGAAGGAGCCCGATACAAACCCCAGCCGATATCGTTCGATCAAGCGATCGGGATTTACCGTCAGACTGACCACGGGCACCCTTCGGAACCAGGCCTGTATGAACGTATTCGGAAATCCCTCACGATCACTCGTGTTGACAAAGATATGGGATTCAGCCAGAAGTTCGTTAACCTCTTTCTGGCTTCTGGGCCCCAGATACGTGAGGCCGGGCACCGAATTCATGAATTCCATATACTTCCGTTTCTGGATCGTGTTTCCCTGGATCGCGCCGACCATCAGGAAGCGTGCCCGGTTCAAATGCTGCAGTTCGGCCGCCAGGCGCATGAAAATTTCCGGTTGCTTCAACGGTTTGAGATTCGCCACCCACACCACCTGAACAGGCTTGTTTTTTGAAATGACTTCGGTGGGTGCCGGATGAAAGTTGGGAATAACCACGGACGCCTTTCTTCCGAAATTCCTTTCAAGAAGCCTTCTCTGATCCCAGGTTTGAGCGATGATATGAGAGGCATGTTTAATACCATAGTTCAGCATATACCTGTCGAGTTGTTTATACACGAACAGCCGTGAAGCAGATATCCTGGGAGGTTCAAGATCGTGTTCATGTGCGATGTGCCAGATCATCCTGCAACGATTTTTAAGGGCATACCGCGCGGCGATTCCGGTCTGGGCGCAGCCGACCCTCTGGTAAATGACGTCCGGATCGATTCGTTTCAACAGTCTCGGCAAAAGAATCAGCTCGAAAAGATGCCGGTGGGATCCACGCATGCCCGCGCCCGGATAGCCGTAATGAATCAGCCTGTAGCCGTCCGGCGTGTAATTCGGATCGCACCCGCGGGTTAAATAAAAAATATCATACCGATCCATTTTCCGAAGTTCCTCGATAAGGCATTTAGCCTGATATTGAGACCCTCCCATGATCTGGCTCCAATGGCCCGGTATCATGATGCAGAGCCGTTTACGGCGAGCATTTTTCATATATGCACGAGACTCCCCTTGAAAATTCGATACAAAATTCTTTCCGGCGGTTTTCGGAAGGAATCAACGGCGATTTTTGCGTCTCCGGCGATACGCTTCCCATACCATCCATATGAACACGGGGTTGCTTTTCGCGTAACGCAGCCACATCCGCCGGGGTTCCTCTACAATCCGATACACCCATTCCAGGCCGGATCGCTGCATCCACAGGGGTGCGCGTTGGGTCAAGCCGGAAACGACGTCGAAGCTTCCCCCCACGCCCATGCAGAACGGCACGCCCATTCGGGGCATCCAGCGGTTCAGAAATTTCTCCTTCTTCGGAGAGGAGACGGCCACGAACAGCATATCCGCTCGTGAGGCCCGGATCTCATCCGCGACGTCCGCCGCCTCATCCTCGCTGAAATAACCGTTCCTGAATCCCGCGATGTCCAGCCGAGGGTATTTTTCCCTGAAGACGGCCGTCGTCCGCTGCACCACTTCCTCCCGGGCTCCCAGAAAATAGGGACGATACCCCTTCATCGCCGAGATCTCCACCAATCTCTGGAAGAGATCGATCCCGGCCACCCGGTCCGGCACCGGGGTCCCGAGAATCCGGGATGCCCACACCACGGGCATGCCGTCCACATTGACCACGTCACAGCTGTTGACGATCCGCCTCAGATCCGGATCCTTCCGCATCAGGGTAAACTTGAGGGCATTGACAACAACGTGCTGCCGCGGCCGCCCCTCCCGGATGATCTCTTCCACAAGCCGGATGGTTTCGTCCATGGTCAGGGCGTCGATTCTGCAGCCGAGCAGGTCGACTTTCCGGGTGTTCATCACGGCGCCTCGCTTTCGGTACGATCGCGGCCTTCCCGGTCCGCGACCTTCCCCTGAACCTGGATATGAATGTCCGTCCTCAGGGATGTCGTTTGCGAAATGCGGTTCTCGGCCGCCGCGGTAACGGCCGGCACCCGCTCCTCATATCTTCGGGAAACCCATCCCCGGGGCGGGACCTCGTCTCCCCGGTACAGGGAGAGCCGGGTGTCGGGCGGATGGGTCGTCAGGTGAATCCGAACCCCGTTCCTTTCGGCGACGATGCTCCCACCGTTCAATACCACCTTGCAGTCTTCATGAAAATGCCAGAACCGTTCAACGACGTGATCGGCCGCGCATTCCAGGATGTCTTCAACCGACAGGATATCCCGTTCCTTGTCGAAAACGACCTTTCTCCGGTGCATGACCGGATCGCTGAGCCGACGGTATCCGTCATGGGACCCTTCAAAAACGTCCCGATCGGGCGCAATCTCGAAGGTTGCCGCCCGCGCGTTCGCTTTTTTGAGCCACATGAACTTTCCGCCGGACAGGGATTGGTCGGCGCCGTCGATTCTCACGGTGTTGTGTGCCGCAGTCCCCCTGAAATATGCCCGCCACAGGTCTCCGCCGTGATAGCTGAAGGTTCCCGGGTCGATCAGAAATTCCGCGCCGCCGACGGACAGATACAGGGCCAGGGCGTCGGCATGGCCGTGGGCCGCGATGGAAAGATACCCCAGGGGGCCGCAGTCGACGATACATCGGATCTCATCTGCCGTTTCGAAATTCCGGCCGAGAATGAAATATCCCCCCTCCGGAAATGCCCTTTTCGTATCAAGCGCCTTTGACGGGAGCGACATCGCGGTCTCGGCAAAGGCCCCCGTCAGCCACCGGGTTTTATCATCGATGCGCCGGGCTTTCCGGAAAAAATCGGATCGCGTGAAGAGGACCGCGCCGGTCGCCAACTGGGATTGATATGGACAGAAATCCGGTTCCTGCGACAGGTTAACGACATATCCGTCATCCGCGTCCCCGATCATTGGGAGGTTCCCGGCGACATCCATCATGGCGGCCACAAACGCCAGACGTCGCTCGATGCTTTCGGAATATGCGGGCGGAAAGGATACACCCGCGGCCTTTGCGGATATGAGGGACAGTATCAGAAAATCGAGAACAAACTGCTGGTACGCCATGGCCTGTTCCTTGCCCGCACCGTCCGGATGAACCTGTCTGACGGCTTCATCGGCCAGGATACCGAACCCGGTGCGGCGCCATCGGCCGGTAACCTTTCCCCAGTACGGCCACGTGTTTGACCCGATAAAGAGGCCGGCCGCCTCGCCGATCAGGTGATTGTTCGCGGAGGAATGGCGGGAAAAATGGCCGGATATGAAGGCCATGTGGCGGTAGACGGACGAGAGCCACCGGTCTCGGAGGCGCACCCCGTCGTCACCCTCGAAAAGCACGCTGTCGGCACGTCCGATCAATTGCCAGACAACGCTCCAATTGATCAGGCGAACGGCGAGTTCGAGAGAACTGGACCAGTTGGGACCCGCGGGATAGGGGCATTGCGCCAGCCACGTGCTCAGATGCAGCTTCAGTGCCTTGAGATAGACCCCTTTCCCGGAAAGCCGGTAGGCCTGGGCCAGCAGCGGCAGATGGAGATGGCGGTTGGGCTCCCAGAGATATTTGATATCCCCGACAAGGGCGCGGTCGTGGCAGTCGATGGTCTTTCCAAAGGTCATGGGGGCTGCGGTTCGGGTCTTGGGATCCCTGTTCCAGTTCAGGATCACCGCATCGGCATCCACGTCCAGTTGGAAAATCCTGAGGCTCCCCTTGATGATGCGGTTTGCCGCCGCAGCATATCGCTCTTTATCCGAAAGCCCATCGGGGACGGTAATCCAGCATTTCGTCGGTTGCATCACGGGCGGGGGGACGGGAGGGAAAATCCCCCGCCTGAAGGCACGGATTTCGCGACCGGTTTCAATCTGCTTTACGGCCCGGTAGAGGATCTCCCGGATCGACATGCTTTTCAGCCGATTCAACAACCATTGATATCTGGTGGAAAGTACCATGATTAATATCTCATTCTGCCCGGTTCAGGCAAACCGTCTCAAATGACGGACAAAAAGGTATCGAGGTATCGGTATGATGCTCTCGACGGCACCCTTCTCCGAAGGGATCCGTCAGAGCCGCTCATACAGCGCCGTGAGCTCGCGCGTGATCATCTTCTCCGCATCGAATATCCCGGCGACCCGTTGGCGACTTTCCCGGCCCATTGAGAGACGTTTTTCCTTCGACATCACCAGCGTCCTGAGTGCATTTCCCAGCCCGTCAATGTCGCCGGGGTCGACCAGATGGCCGTTGACGCCGTCTTCGACCAGTTCGGGAATGCCGGCGACCCATGTCGATACGATGGGGAGCCCGTAGGCCATGGCCTCCAGAATCGACATGGGCAATTGCTCATGGTAGGACGGCAGAACATAGATGTCGGCATTCGACAGATACCGTTCTTTCACCTTTCCCGAAATCCATCCCGGAACGTTCACAATCGCATTCAAGCCATCCCGGTTCACGATAGCACGCACCGCATCCACATCACCGTCCCCCGCGATCGTGAACCGAACCCCCAATTCTTCGTAGAACGCCCGCCGTGCCCCGATGCATTCCAGCAGGTCATAGACCCCTTTCCGCGTGGAAAGCCGCCCCAGGAAGAGGATATTCAGTGCCGACCGGGTGTGATCGACATCCACCCATCGAGGCCTGGGCGCGGGATTGAACAATTTGACGACATGCGATTTATCCGCAAATTTTTCGATTCCGGCTTTCCACTCATCGGAAAGCACGATGACCCGATCCGCCCTGTTGAACACCGTTCGCGTCATCCATCGATTAAAGCTGTTTTCCGTCATGAACCGCTCAAAGTTGGAGCCGTGGATATGCACCATCACTTTGCAGCGAAATATTTTGGCAATCCGGAATATCACCCATTTCCTGTAGAAACTGCCGTAATGGGAAACATGCAGGTGGCAGATGTCCACCCGGCTTCTCATCATCGTGCGCAGGGTGATGATGATGCATTTCAGAAAAAAAAGAGCATTTTTAATCCTCGAACCTTCGGTTGTCGTTGGTATGAAAATAAACGGCATCTTCCTGTGCAGACCGGCTTTTAAATATTCCAGGACCACAAAAGAGATGCCGCCTTTCAGCCCCAGATCCGGGCCGAACATGGCGACAAGAGGTTTTTTTTTCACACGGACGGCCTTTTTGTGAGGGGCTATTTTATCTGCCATACGGGACATCCTTACTGTAAGATACCATGACGGCACCTTTGGCATCAACGTAGCTTTCGAACTATAATGGTTCGAATCCTATAACAAGAAATTATTTCACAAAAGCGACAGGATGCGTCTTCGGGATGCATGCAATCACATCTGTTCCGAATTCAACCTATGGTATCCATCAGCCGGTGCCGGTCCCCCCCATGCGCCGCATTCCAGCAAATGATGTTCATGAATATAATCCGCCAGAAGTTCACCCACCAGGTCACAGCCGAGGGGCGTAAAATGGCCGTGAGACTTTTCCCAATACAGCTTTTCCCCCCGCCTTTCCCTGAATTTCGAAATCGGCGACACGATGTTGAAAAGTCGGTCGGCACCTTCTTTCAGCGGGAAATTGGATACGAAACGGGTTCTGGATAATCGGGACGGGATATCCAGAATCATAAAACGGCTGTCGTTGGCAAGACATTCATTTTGAATCTTTTTCAGAAGGTGAATCGTCAGCTTGTTTTTGTAATTCAACTTCCGCTTCAGCGTTTTGTTCCGGTCTGAAGCGGCTGCTTGATCTCCGTTCGGTTTCTTTTCGGAGGCATTGGATCGTATATTCACCAACCCCTTTTTGACATTCAAGGCGGCCCAGTCCCTGACAAAGATGAACCCGGCAGTCGCCGGCAGAATCCACCAGCCGACAAAAGCCCACTGGACGGCATCCTTTTCCTGAATCAGCGGCCAATGAACACTGATCTCGATTTTTTGGGACAGCACCAGCAAAAACGCGGCAAAAAGCAGATAGGCGTATGACTTCGCCTTTTCTGCAATGGTCATTCTTTCGCGATCGATGATGATCGAGGCCGTGTAATCGAGAAAAGTGGAAATCACCAGCAGAAACAGAAATCTGACGTCCCACCAGCCATAGAATATGTAACTCGCCGCGAAAAGAACAAGGTTCTGCCGCTTGTAACTTCTTTGGTTCAACCGGTAAACGGTATAGACAATGATAAAGAAGACAGCGAAAGTCCAGGTATTGAACAGCACCGCGCAGGGCCCCTTATCTTAAATTATTTGACAATTCAACAAGGTACGGCCGGAGGAGCTCATTCAAACGCGCGTATGCCCTGTCGGTGAGATGAAGCATGTCCTTTTCGAATTCAGGATGAATAAATCGATCTTTGCTCAAAACAGAATCGGCATCAATCACGGAAATGCGTTTATCCGTGATTTTCAAAAGGAAGCGATTTGTTTCCTGAATCGCGGCATCGATCTCCTGCGGCCAGATCAGGGATCTCACGAATCCCGGTTCTCCCGTCGGAAAAATCGTCATCACAACGACAGCGATACCGTCGGCCTTGAGGGTTTGAATCATCTCGTAGAGGTTCGCTTTACACTCCGACAGGATACGCTTGCTGTTTTCCGGAAACAATCCAATGGTTTTAAGATCATTCACCCCGGCCTGCAGGACAACTATATCCGGTGAACAGGACAACACATCCTTTTTCAGACGCAGCTTCAATTGTGCCGTCGTTTGTCCCGATAACCCCTTGTTGATGAAGGTACAACCGGCCACGTCAGGTTCGGGACGCCAACGGGCGATTCGCGAATCCCCGAAAAAGACGATCAACGGTCTCTTCCCGACGCGGCTCTCGACATCCTGTCCGCCGCCCCCTTTTTCCGACTCAAGCGGATCCAGTCTCAGGGCATTCAGCGCCTTGTAATAGACTATCGCTTTTTGAAATAAATAATAATTTGTGACCAGGCTCAGACATAACACAACCCAAGGAAATATCATCAAAGGCCGTTTCAACATGTCAGCCCCCCATGGAAACAAAACATTCATGACCGCTTCGCAGCAACTTCAGGAAGGAGGCGTCAAGCGGTAATTGAAAACACCTCGGCAGAAGACTCTCTGAAAACAAGAGACCACCCGCGATCCGGAAGGGGGTAAATCCGTATCGATAAACCCGTTTGGCAGCATAAAGACCTTTTGCGACTCTCGCGATATGCTGATATAAAAAACCGTTAAAAAAATCAAGCAGCAAAGAATAGAAATGAGCTAACCGATCAAGATAAACTAAAAAAATACAGACATCGCGGAATACAGATCATCCTGCAACGGTTGGACGGGATGGCCGGAAAAAAGCCACCGAATCGGGGGGAGAGGAAGGCCTTTTATGAGGGGTCCCGCCGGTTGACCGGCATCTGTCGCGGCGCGAAAAAGATGATCGTCACGATATTACAGTACAAACCGGCGGGCATAGGATCAATTCGATATTGGCAAGCCCCGAAACGACATTCAAAACTCCGGGTCTTATTCATATTCGGCGATTTCAGGCATCATCGCCGGGGATGGATGCTATTGGCTCGATGACGCGCCCTTCAATCTCAGCGTATTCGGCGGTTCCATAAAAGAAGGCTCTACCGGGGCTGGTGCGCTGCCTTTCGGGGCGACCTCGGCATATGAAGAGTTGGAATCCCCGATTCTGATCTCATCATAATACACTGTAAGTCCACTAGATGTCTGAGAGTAAATTCCAATATGAAACCTCGGGCCTTTAGCATCATTCCAGCAGTTTATCCCATAATCATCTTTTACCAGCACGCCATCGACCCATACTTTAAAAAATGGATTATTGTCAGCTCTGTAATCAAACTTGAAATGTATCACGATGTCATGCCACTTGCCGGGAGTGTAGGTTGCATAAGAGCTATGAACCCTGTCCTTGGAGGTATTTGTACACTTGGCAGAAACACCTTGTGTATAAATTCTCCATTGCCCTTGAGTGGGCGTGTAGAAAAACGTGCCGGTAGGTCCATTTGAAACGCTATTATCACAAGCATCCCCTGCGGAATGAAACTGCATTGTTGCACCGTGGTTGCTGGGCCTATAAGGCGTTTCAAAATCAGCAGGAAGATACAAGCTGTATCCTATCCAAAACTCCTTATTGTAAGGAAAGTTCTGGATGTAGATGGGACTGTTTCTTGCGTTCAACAGAAGTTCAACATGGCTGTTGGATGTAGGGTATGGCTTTTGAGTGAATTTATAACTTGAAGAACCGGCCCGTGCTTTTTCAGGTGAAACTTCAATAATATTTGTATACGGTTTCGGGTACCAGTCTGTCAGAGACCACTCATTTTCACAGTCGTCGTAAAAAAGGACCGCAGACTGAGCGGGCGCCGCACAAAGCCATAGCAACATGACTGTAATACAGAAATACTTCTTCATCAGATTCCCTCCGCGAACACAAAGCCGTAAATTCTGGTTTCGCCGTGTCTGACGGTCAGAACAATGATGCCTTCACCCTTGGACGACGGAAATGTGTTGATGCCCTGGTAATTGTCCCAAATACGCCATCTCCTCATCGCCGTCCGCCATGACAAGGAGATGGCCATTTACCTTAGTTGGTAGAAATGACTTTCAATGTGGGTGGTGCCGGAGAAGAGCTTTCTGCCGGCGCCGCAGCCGCGCTGCCTTTCGGAGCGACCTCGTTGTAGGAAGACGTCTCATCTCCAACCCGAATTTCATCATAATAGACTGTAATTCTACTGGATGAATTTCCATAAATTCCCATTTTAAAGTATGGCCCCATTGCATCATTATAACAGTTGGCACCTGTATCATTCGCTACCAGTTGGCCGTTCAACCACATCTTGAAAAAAGGACTTCCGCTATTAGTATAGTTATATCTGAAATTTAAAACAACATCATTCCATGCGCCCTTTTTGAACTGCGCCGTATAGGCCTTGGCACGACTCAAGTGACCATTGCTGCACCGGTCATCCGTAGCCCGGACAACGGTCCGCAGACCACCAACAGCACTATTTGTAAAGAACGACAAGCACGGCCCCATGGGTTGATCACAACTTTCCGTAGCCCCGTGGAACTGACTCATCGTCGCCCATTCATTCTTACTTTCGTTCGGGAAAACGAAATCATGCGGGATATATATGCTCCACCCCATCCAATATTCCTGACCGGTCAAGAAATTTCGCACTTGTGGGCTTGCAGTGAATCCGCGCAGGACCAGTTCAACCCTGTTTTGAGTACCGGGTGTGCCATAAGGCGCAAGAGAAAATTTATAACTTCTGCTTCCGGCACGCACCCTCTCACCTGAAACACTGAGAGAATTGGCGCCGCCATCACCGACGTTCGACCAATCCGACGAGGTATTCGGCGCATTTTCAGCATCATCATAGAATATAACTCTTGCAAACGCATGTTCTGCAATAAGCATCAACATCAACAGGGCCACGGTCATTACCTTTTTCATTGAAAACTCCTTAAACTTGTATTGTATTTGATTTACAGTGGCCGGAGGTTACAGAAACGGTTGTCCAAAAACGAGGAATTATTTCACATTTTCCGTCAAATCGTCATCCGGATCGGGTTTGTAACCGATTACGGGATTAATCTGCCTTTCAGCTCGACAGAAATTTTTGATTTGCCTATTGGAGCCCAGTTTTCGATCTTCAGGATGGTGACCGGGAAGCGATATCGGAAGAGAATGACCGAAGCCCTGGTCATTTGGTAAGCGTTTTCAGGATTTTTGCCGGATTTCCGGCAACAAGGGTATTTTCAGGAACATTTTTTGTGACAACGGAATACGCCGCAACAATGGCATTTTCGCCAATCTCCACGCCCTTGAGTATCAGGGCGTTCATTCCCACCCAGACGTTGTCGCCGATGATAATCGGAGCGCTGTTCGGCGTTTTTCGCCTCTCGATGACATCTATGGAAATCCGGTGAGAATCATTGTCCACTATTTTGGTGCCTGGCCCAAACATACAAAAACGGCCGATAGTGACTTTCGTTCTACAGTGAATCATGGTGCCATTTAAATTGCAGTTATCACCTATGCGAATCACGGCATCTTCACAATGGGTTTGAAGCCCTGTTCTATAGGGCTCACCATCGGGAAATGATTTTAAGCTCACATTATTTCCAATAATGATCTGGCCGATATTTTTAACAACAACCCGATTTCCTTTAATTCGATTTCCATATTTTACACCATATGCTTTTAATTTTAATCTCAAACCAATTCTATAGAACAGCTTAGCTGGTATATTTAACATCATTATTCAATACTCATCTCAACTTTTGGCGTTCAGAAACCGTTGCCGCGGGAAAATGCTCAGGCCCTTTTCGCTTCATCCTAAAAAATAACCAATGCTGTCTTCCGCTGTTGGGCACCCAACTGATTATCAATACCGAAAGGTCGCGGATGTCGTGACAACATCACTGATATTTTGTATTTTGCCTCGCCGAATCAGATTCATTCCATCAACAAGCTTATAGAAGTGCATTCGCACTTTCCCGATTCTTCGCGCAGGCCCTTGGTATAAGATCGGATAACCCAATTCACGCAATCGATCCACAGCAATCATCTCGATCATCTGCCGAATTTGTGGGGCCATTCGGGTTTCATATTTTCGTGTATTGTTTCGGACGATGAAAGCCTTGCCCTTTGCATCACCACTGGTGTCTGAAGGTCGTAAAAGTGTGAGCATAGCACTATCGAAACCAACACCGATAAATTCGCATATGATCTGAAGTTCCCGCTTTGGGTTTTTTAAAATGTTCTCATAGGTGACCTCGAGATATCCTTTAATACCTTTACCGTCGGTTCTCGCTTTGTCCACGTAATCCACCCAGCGTTGAGCTGCCCGCAGCATATTTTTATTCCAGGTATGATGGAGTGACAGACAATAATCCCGGACATCGCGAATGATGTGGATAATACGTGCATCGGGGTATATTTTTTTGATGAGCGGTATCTGAACAAGGTATGATGGCGTTTTATCCCCCCAGATCACATCCGAATCTCTATCATTTTCAGTCTGAGATCGAATCAGCCCTTCAAACACACCCGCAGTATCATAGGTTCTACAGTTTTGATACCAATCCGATGCTGTTACCAACCGATTCAACTTCAAATAATTGCGCATATAACGCAATTTGAGATTCTTATGATAAAACGCTTTAAATCGCTGATAGTCGCTGAGATCCCCATAATTCTGCCAATGTTGATACCAGAAAGGAAGGAATACGGTTTCCATGGTATCGATATAGATCTTTGGATGCCGGTTCAACAGATTGCGCAATAATTTCGTACCGGAACGTGGCATACCAACAATAAACAGTGGTCCATGATTCGTGACAAAGTAATCCATTTTGTATTTTCCTTCAGATTGATCCGGTTCAGGGCCTGAAAGCCTTATCCACTGCACCGGAAAAACTCAAAGATGCCGTTTCGATATCATTTTTTGACTGTTCAGCGCCCATTTTTAGCTTAAGATACAAATTCGGATTTTTCAAAGCCAGTGTCAACGCCTCGGCCAACGATTCATAGTCGTTGGTTTTAAACAGCAGCCCGTTATGTCGGTCCTTTATCAGGTAAGGAAATGGACCGCTGTCGGGTGCCACAACAGGCACCCCCATAAAAATGCTTTCCATTGCCGTCATGCACCGTGCCTCGGTGGCTTCGTTTGAATCTTCCCATACGCTTCGGGTCGGCGTCACCACAACAAAGCTGCTTTCAATAATTCTGAACACGTCTTTGTGCGGAACAGGGTCTCTGAAGTGAACACGGTCGGTCAGGTTGTCTTCGGCCACCCGCCTTTTCAGGTCTTCGAGATCCTTGCCCGTTCCCACGTAAAGAACACAAGCGGATGTCTGCTCCGCACCGAGTGCTTTAAAGGCTTGATAAAGATCAAAAACGCCTTTACTTTTCTCAATTCTTCCGATGTAGGAGATTGTAGGTCCTACGCTCGGAGCGACAAATGCGAATGTATTTTCGTTTCTGACGGCCGACGCTTCGAATGATATATCGAATTGAATGACTTTATCCGGCGGCAATCCCATTCCCATCAGCTGATCTCTCAGATATGGGCCGTGACAAATGACGGCTTTTGATTTCATCATGCAGAACCTGTCCAGGGTATCCGTCAATCTCCTGAGTCCATCCTTCCGAGGCTTTATAAGGGTTTCATGCCGGGAATGAATCAATAGCCTGGAAAATATTGCAGCATATAAAAAACTTGCCCATAGCATTGCACCGGAGCGACCGCATATGATTCTATCCGGCCTGAATTTAAGCATCAGGATCACTGTTCTCAGAAAACTCATAAGTCCCAGAACAGCGGCGACGACGGCTTTGGCATTATTGGATCGATATGGAAAAACATAGGCTTCGATATTCTTCTTTTTCATCCGTTTAGGCCGATGCGACGCAGACAAAAGCAGAATCGGTTCCATCTTGATGTAATTGGCCAGCAGATCGGCAAGAAAAGCATCCGGTCCACTTTTATCGATTTCACCGCTGGCGATGATTCTCGACAACTGCTCGATGACATCTCCGTTTTTAATATACAGATAGCGCATACGATGTTACCTTACTTATCCTTCGGCCTTCGTTCTCCCGCCCCGGCCCATGAATACCGAAAATTGAATTGTTCATTTCAAATTCTGGTAATAAGTCTGTTCAACACTGTCGGCAATGATCCCATAGGTTCGATTCCGAAACACCCACCGTCTTCCCCTTTGCCCCATTATTGCATTGATTTCCGGGTGCTTCAGCAGATATACAACGGCGTTAGCGAATTGACTTTCCTCATAGGGCACGCAGAGCCCGCCGCCGCTTTCCGTGATAACGCGTTTTTGCTCCGGATGGTCGTTGGCCACAACCGATTTGCCCAGCGCCATATATTCGATCAGCTTTGTGGGTGACGTGGAATTGAGTATCGGCGTGGGATAGAACGGGGAGAGGCAGACATCCGCATTCCTGACGATTTCCATGGCTTTTTGTCGCTCCAGAAACCCCGTAAAAACAATGGCGTCGAGAATGCCCAGACGTCGGGCTTCTCGTTTCAGTATGCGGATGTCTTCATCCGTCTCGCCCGCCCCGATCAGATAGAGCTTCGCGTTGGGGATATCTTTCAGGACCATGGAAAAAACCCTGACCAGGAAATCTATTCTTCTCAGTTTCATTAACGTACCCAGATAGATGATCCGAGGTTCTCCATCGACCTCGGCGGTATCCCGCTCAACAGGCTCGGCCTGAAATCGGTCCGCTTCAAAGCCCATGGGCACGGCAGTCATTTTTTCTCCGGCAATGCCACAGGCCTGGATATCCTTTTTCATCTGTTCGCTCTGAACGAACACATGATCTGCATAGACCATAATGATCTTATAGAGCAAAAACCGGTAAAGCATGCCGCGAATCAGGTACACGATGGGATATCTTGCGGCTTTGATACGGATCTCATACAGCGAGGCCTCGGCAAAAGGATAGGAAAGCCAGTAAAAATATTTCCTGTTGCATATCCTGGCCGCCGCCAGATACAGCACCGCCGTTAAAAAACGGTCTTTGACCTGGATGATATCATAAGGCTTCCTGAACAACAGGCGCGTGCATGCAAGATTATGCAGAAATCCAAGCAGGTGCTTGTGCAAACGGTGAAGAAAGCTTGTCCCGTTGTCCGTGGGACCCACCCAGACATCGCCGCCCTGCCACCGGGTCTGCCGGCCTTTATTGCAATCCGCCTGAGACTGCAGCACCCAGTCGATTTCATGTCCTCTCCCGGCCATTTCCTTCCCGAACAGGACGGCGACATCGACTCTGAAAGGCGGAAACTGGTCCCGCGCCACAAACAATATCTTCAATGGCTTCTGTTTCATGATTCAACCGGCTTTTTCAAAGTGACATCAACAAGCCGTCCGTCGCCGGACGGCCGTGAAGCGTATCGGCAGGAAGTCCCGCTGCAAGGCTGTCATCCGCAGGATTCCCGTACCAGATCGTAGAGTTTCCGGCCCGCAGCGCCCCAGTTGAGTCGTTCGGAATATTCCCTGAACGAAGAGAGGGACAGCGCGTCGTATTCCTGCCGCGATGATATCAATCTCTCAATATAATCGCAGTATTGTTCGGGAGCGGCATCCAATGGAAACGTCCGGCCGTTCTTGCCGTCCTGAACGACTGTTGGAATCCCCCCGACGTTTGTTGCCAATGAAGGCAACCCGAAGGAACTGGCCTCGGCAAAGACCAGACCATAGCATTCAGCCCGCGAGGGGAGGATGAAGAAATGGGACTCGCTCATCAGTCGATCAAACGTTCTTCTGCCTTCTTCGGTTTTTTTCGACAAAAATCCATAGGACTTGACAAAGGACGGCAGACGGATCCCCGGATCACAACCGACAAGGTGCAATTCGGACCGGATCCCGCGTTGATTCAGCAGCTCGACAACCTTTAAAGCGAGTTCGCCGCCTTTTCTGATCCAATCCACGCCCACAAACAACAGTTTGCAGATATCGAAATGTTTGCCTTGGACAAGGGTCTCGATATCCTGCATGTTGCGGTTGCAGTTGATATTGGCGCCGAAGGGAATCACCTTGACCTTTGCCGGATCGACGTCATAATGTTGTATCGCCGTGTTTGCGGCCCACTCGGAGGCATAAAGCGCCAGACGGCATTTTGACAGGGCCGACTGTTCCATCCGGTTCCCGTCCCTGATGCTTTCGGCGCACAGGTTGCTGAAGCCCGGATAAAAATCGATCATGCCGGCAAAGGTCGCATCGGTCCAGAAAACGATGGGTTTCCTGGTTTCCAGATAGGCAATGGGCATCGTTCCCGGACTGAACACCAGATCGCAGTCCATCGATTTGAGGGCGACCGCCACCTGATCGGCGTAGTTTTTCAGGACTGCCGGCTCGCGATCGAGAAGATATTTCCTGGATAGCAATTTGGAATACAGGGCTTTTTTAAACCTGAATCCGCGAGGAGGGTCCGCCTGCTTTAAATTGGCGATGATCTCCGTCTGGAAGCCGGAATCCTGGAGCGCCCCGAGGATATGGGTGCCGAGCCCCGACCAGGCATGAACGTCCGATGAATTATAGGTTGTGACATAAGCGGTTCTCATTCCCGTCAATCCCTTCCCTGAAGCGCTCTTGCTGATCCGGTTTCCGTTCTTTCCATCAGATATCGTTTTGCGGCAAGAAACCCGGAAATATAAACAAACGGATACATCAGTCCGTTCTGTGTGATGAGGTGTTGATAGGGCATTGCCACGACCAGTACGGCGACAACACCAGTCCATCCGAGAGCGACGGCACCTGAAATATCCGTCTGCTCCCGCAATTTCATGGCGTCACTCAACACCAACAGCATGAACCACAGAATGTAAAGAATCCCCAATAGACCGATTTCCCAGATAAAATGTCCCAAACCCGTCTGTTTTCCCCCCAGGCGCCTGTATTCATCGGTATATTCCCCCTGGAGCTTCCTTGAAAAAGCGACACCGGCATTGCCAATCCCAACGCCCCAGAACAATCTGAACAAATCGTCGGCATTTTCCTGATAGGCGTATATGATCGAATCGATTCTGCTGGCCTCGGTCTCGATGCCGCCGATCACATATTCGGCGTCCTTGCCTTTGTACAGGTAGTCCGCGGCATTACCCTCAGTGTAGAACTCGATGACACTCGTATTGTTTCGCGCATACATGTTGTCATAGATGTAGCTGAAACCCATGACCGTTATCACTAAAGCCGGTATCACGCCCGCGAGAACTTTAACGCGCGAGGCTTTGTTTACGCCAAAAATCGTGGGCAGCAGAATGGCCAGGGGCAGCAGAATGATTGTGGCCTTGGTTTCATTGATGGCGGTCGGCAGGAACGATACGGCAACCAGTATCGCGAAGGTTTTCAGGGCAATGCGCTTTTTCAGATAAAACCCGATCAAGACCGCGATCGTGCAGATCAGAAACAGGGTCAGGATCGGCGCGGCCGTCAAGGTGCCGGCGATATAGTCTCCGGAAAACATATGGGCATATTCAAATAGCCTCTGGTATAATGCCAGAGGGAATTGAAGGACAGCGATGGACAGCAGGGCAATGAGATGCCCTTTCATCTTCTCGTCGGAAATATCGCATATCATCGGCAGGAAATAAAACGGCAGGAACTTGAAATAGGTTCTGATTCCGGCTAGAATCGCAAAGGGTTGAACCTGGTTTCCGATCAATCCGATGGCAATGTGCACCGTGAACACAAAATAGAAAAACAGGTAGCGCGGCTGCACTTTCATTTTTCTGTACAGCGCGAAATAGAGCAATACGTATACGCCGACGACCATCGAAATCATTTCCGGCAGAATTGCAAATACCTTCAGCTCTAATCCGATTTTCTTAATTACATACTCAATGATGTACACAAAGAAAAACAATAGATAAACAAGATAGTTCATGATGTAATAACTTTTGTATTATGAGGATGGGTTACGTTCTATCAATATCAATCCAACAGGCCCTTTGCCTTTTCATAGACAGGAAGGCAGAGCTGATCGACGATATTTCGTTCTCTGTTGGAAAGCCGATTTTTCTTGCCGGTGCTTTTCCGGTGAATGTGATCGCAGTATCGATCCTGATAATCGAGATCAATAAACCGGTAGATTTTGGGAAGCCGACGCTGGGGGTCGTTGACGAGATCGTCGTACTCGATCACCATGACGGCATCCTTATCGAGCCTTTCTTTAAGCTCGAACAGTTGAGAAACCTTTCCGTTGTATGACAGACACGCCTTCATCAATCTCGAGATGGCGATCGGCCCGAAGCGACGGTATCTCCGGGCCAGGCGGTCATCCAGAAACCCGGCGCCGCAGGCCTTGAAAAGCTCGTCCAGCGTCCATCGTCGCCAGTTGTACATCAGGGAATACACCACCGAGAACGGATTTCTCAGTACCCAGAGGATCCTGCAGCCGCAGTCATGTTCGAAATACTCCCGGTAACACTCATTCAGATAGGTCGTTTGAAAACAGAAGCGGCCGGGGGCATCGAGTTCCACTTCACCCGCCAGGATAAGGGCGGCGTCAAGTTCATCGTCTTTCCCGAACCAGTAGTTGGTCATCCCGTCACTCAGGGTAATGACCCTGGAAAGCATGGTGGTTCCCGACCGCTGGCAACCCGTTACCAAAACGGATTTCGGGAATCGATCCAGCCGGTTCAGCAAACGGCATCCTCTTGGCCTCACCCGGCGGGCAAACTGTCGCCAGGTCTTGATTCCGCATTTCTCTGTGTGCATGGGTCCGCTGATTTTCGTCATCTGCATCTCGCTAGATCGTGATTAATTTTGGGCGATGCGTTGATACAATCCGGCATATTGGCATAATACATTCACCCAATCAAATTCCCGCGCTTTTTTCAGTGCGTTCTTCCCCATTTCCTGCTGTAATTTTTCATTATTCAACAAAATCGACAACTTCTCGGCAACCTGATGCGGACGCCCAGGTTCGATGATAAATCCGTTTTTCCCATCTTCCAATGCGGAACTGGCATCGCTGTTGTTGAATATACGAGTCGCGACGACCGGCTTGCCCACCGCCATGGCTTCAAGGGTCGTCAGCCCGAAGGATTCCGAGAAGGATGTACTGATAAAGGCATTGGCAGCCGAATAGTAATCCAGCAACAACCTGTCCGGCGTCTGAAAATTCATCGGATCGATGTGTTCGTTTTTGGGAATCTGCCCGGGAAAAATGACGTTGGCATACAAACCATATCCGGATACGAGATCGGACAACATTTTTTCATTGTCTTTCCCGACCAGTACGAGTTTCACATCCGGCACGGATTCTTTCAACGTCGCCATACCCGCCAATAAGATATCGAAGCCCTTCACTTTATTGTTCCTGCCGACGGCGATGACGATTTTATCGCTTTCCTTCAGGCCTAACCGTTCTCTTGCCGCTTTCATCCCGGACGCATGACGTCGGATATACTGAAGGTTTATCCCGTTCGGAATCATAACGGATTCTTTTTCGGCCAACTCATCAATATTTTTTTTGACGATAGCACTGATAGCCGTGTTGCAAGCCGATCCTTTTAAAATATCCCGGATTTCAAGCTCTCGTTTCCGGTCGATCCGCTCTCCGTAACCGATTTCTCCACATTTCAAGATATCATCCCCGTGGGGCGTCAGAATGGTCTTATACCCGATCCGTTTTTGATACCTGTTGAGAACCATGCCCATATCCATGATGCCGTGCAGATGGATAACGTCGATGCCGAACACTATTTTTTCGATCAGTAATATCAAAAAATAATTCAAGTCTTTATTCCGGCACAATTTCGGATAGACGTGGTACGGATAGGGAAAATTATTTTTTATCCGGTATCTGAAATTCCCACACCGCAGCAGTCTTGCATCCAATGCATCGTAATCGCGCAACAATCTCATGATATTGTGGACGACGATCTCCTTTCCGCCGATGTGCGGCAAAAAGGACGAACACATCAGGACTATTTTTTTTTTCTTCATTCGGCAAAAGTCCTCTGGTCAACTTTCGGCTTTGTAGAGATTGAAGGCTAAAGACTGAAGGGGTGCGTCTGTGACGAACGGCGTGTTTATGCCCCTTCAGTCTTCAGTCTTCAGCCTTCAGCCTTATTTCAGCCTTTAAAGCCTCACTTGAACAACATCGTTATCTCATTCGATAGTCTGGATGCCGTTTTTTCGATGGACTGCTCCCGGAGAAACCGTCTGATAGGGTCATAATAGTAAACAGCACCCCGATGCTTCGCCGTCAATATGGCCTCTTTCAACGATTGGTCATCTCCGGGTTTGTATAATATCCCGACGTCGTATTTTTCCACGCACTCGTTTAGCGGGTAGATATCCGGGCCGATAAAGGGCCTTTTGTTGACCAGGCTGTCGATCATCAGACCGGTCAACTGAACGTTTTTCTCATACTTGTTCATAATGGGAATGATGGAAAAATGCGCCTTCTGAATTTCATCGTGATAGGCTTGGTGGGTCAGATAATTCAAATTGACGATAATATTTCCGCCATGATCTGAATGCGATCTGAGCAGTGCCTCATAATCGGCATCCAACCCCTCGGCAACGGCGCCGCCGACATAATAATCGATATCGTCATGGTTTCCGACGACATCGATCACGGACGGGATATCCTTATCATCCCGGATAATGCCCAGGGTGCATATTCTGAATCGCTCATGCATCCGATGTCGGTTGTCCACATCGATGAGATCTTCCGAAACGGTGTTGTAGGGAATCAACAGCCTGTGATTTTTGCTTCCCGTTCTCTTGAAAAATTTTTCATGGTCTCCTGCCAGGTACAAAATCAACTTCGATCTCGACAGGTTATAATTCAGAAGAAAGGGAACCCAGAAGGATCTGCCCCAGGGCCTTATTTTCCCCCTCAAATGTTTCAGGGAGTGGACAACGGGGATCGTATGTTCAAACCGGATTCCTGAATAGCAGATGAAGGGCACCGTATAGACATCATAGGATGACAGGATCCATATGTTGACATCCGTCGCCGATAATTTTTTTCCGATGTCCCTGTAGAATGCCGCCAAAGCCGGATGGACCATGAGACCGACAAACCTGCTGGATTCCAGCGCGGAAAAGCGCTTTGTCGGCAAGGCATCGGCGACATTGACCATGCTGAAATCCTCTTTTTCATATCTTCGATGCAGGGTATGGTTAAAATCGGCGATCAGCACCTCGATCCCGGCGGTTCTCAGCAATTCCGCCAGATAACGATTGAAGTAGGCGTGGTGTCCCTCTTCACGAAGAGACGGATCTATGATTCCTATTTTCATTGCGACATCAAATCCTTCGACATAATTTACCCCTTGTGAGGATCAGCCGGCCTGTCGTTTTTTTCGGGATTGACGGTTTTGATCGTGGAGGATATCGGTCCAGAACGATTTATCGTATTTGTGCCAGGCATGGCATCCAAAAGGCAAAACCAGATTATTCCTTTCAAAACAATATCCCGGATCTTTATCAAATCCAAACTTCAATGCCAGTTCCGCCGGTGAAACCTTGAAATCCGGATAAAAATATTTCGCATGATCAGCCCAGAATCCGTCCTCGTTTCGGGTGTAGCCGTACTTGATCAGAATTGATTTTCTGAGCTTGGGCGTAAAAAGCAATAACAACAGCGGCAGCATGAACATCTTTTCCGCCCTGGATCTCTTGATCGTGATCAGTTTCCAGAGTTTCCAATTGCTTATGGTGGTTTTCGTCGAATCGAGAACCCTTAAAAAGCTCTCTGTTTTTCTAAGGGAAAAGCCGCCGTTTCCACATCGGCCCAGCACCTTCCCGGAACCGCCGGGAACCTCATGAATCCACGGCGGGGCAATGTAATCATAGTCCAGTTGACACCATGCTTCCAACTGATCCGAAAAAACCAATGCATCCAAATGATAAATCAACAAGAATTCATAGTCTGAAAAAGACCGATAAAACTCAGGCGACAGCAATAACTTATTATGGGCCTGTGCGCTTCCGAAGTACTTTTTGTCAAACTCCTTGATCCTGAAGTTCATATCCGGATTCCGGGCTCCCCGGGGGGCGACAAAATAGCGGTCATACCGGCTCAAACAGCGATTCAACTGGTTTAAGGATATTCTCTCCTCTTCCGACAATTCATTGTTGAGGGACAACGGCACCGCAACGGCAACCAATTTCGTGGGTTCTGCTTCTGGAGGATTCATCATCATGGCGTTATCTTTTGAGGTTGGGTCAGGCGGGTATATCCTGACGCTTTTTAATGACCGTTGCCGGGTTACCCGCGGCAATACTATCAGGAGGGATATCCCGGGTAACTAAAGATCCGGCACCAACGACCGCATTCTCTCCGATGGTCACGCCGCTCGTTACAATAACCCCCACCCCCAGCCAGGCGCCGTCTCCGATAACGATCGGCCCCTTGCTTTCAAGCGGCTGATCAACGATGAGCATGCCGGGTTTCACGCCGTGATTATAGGAGTAGAGGCAGCAATAGGGGGCCAGCATGACATGTTTGCCGATGTGAATCGATGAATGAAAGGCATTGATCTGACATCTGGGGTGGATACTGGCCTTCTCATCGATGAACAGGCTTCCCCCTGTTCCGGTTTCCATGAAAACCTGGCGGAACACCTTGACTTCATCCGCCAGCACCATTTTCCCCGTGCCCTGCCTTTTGAAAAGGATGCATCCGTCATCGATAAACACGTGCCTGCCAAGGGTGAGTTCATCATGGTCGACGATTACGGAAGGCGCAATGTATCCGCTGTCGGCCAGGTATGCCAATCTCACTCTGGATTTGTGCGGCGCCGTGAACAGGGCCGCCATTCTCATGGCAAAACGGCCGAAGGGATTCAAACCGCCGCTTCGGATCCAGAATTTCGTCCAGAGCCGCACAATTCTGTAGTCCGGTCTGTAAAAAGGTTTCATATGCGGTATATATCTCCAGGATTACGCCGGGTGCGCGTCAGTCGCCTTTATGTCCTCGATCGGCAGGGAAACTCAACGCCAACGGCATCAGGCCGGAAAATGTCTTGACGACCTTTATTTTCTGGTATGCACTGAAGGCGATCATCAGTACCGCTGCGCCGATGGTCACGGCGGCATCGACCCACGTGATGCCGCTTGTTCGATATAGAGAACAGGCAGGAACAAGCAACAGCATCATCGGGAGGATATGGCCGACAAAGACCGTTTTCATGCCGTATATCGGAGAAAACGGTGCCGGGTAACGGTTGCGGGAATAGGCCGTTATCACGTATCGAATGTGGCTGATCCATAAGCCGGCGTTGATGATCGCGCAGGAAAGGATCAGCACGGCGATGAAGATGTACCCCGGGCCCGCTGCCTCCGGAAACCCCACGCTCGCCGTGAGGAAACCCGCACCGCCGTACAGACCGGCGGAAATCAAAAGCCACGGCAGACGGTTATGACGCCACGCGGATACGGCCTTTCCCTGATAGGGCATGAACCCCTGGCTGACCAGAAAGCCGGCGGCCGACAGCACGGCAAGGCCTTCCAGGACACCATGCGGCCAAATATAATTTGCAGCGGCGGAAAAAATAAATAAAAGTCCGGAAAGGGCTTCACGAGACACCCAGGATTCTTTTATATTATTAAACAAATACAGCGCATTATACATCCTGTTCGTTTTCAGCGCCAGGGGTATGAACCCGATGGCCGCCATACCGGCGCATATCACCGGATAGAGCGGACGGGAATCCCCGTCGGCAATGCCTGGGACAGCGATCGCTGCCGACATGACCAGATACCAGCCGGCTGCCGCCCCCCCCAGCACGAAATTCAGCGCAGCGGGAAATCCCCACGCCGTCTGATTGCTCCTCTGGACCACATTCAGGCTTTTCAATCCTTCTCTCCCGGAGATGCCTGCTCGCAATATGCCGACCACCATTCAGGAACGATGAAAAAAACAGCCGGCCCCGTCGACATCTGCACCTGCATCTGCGTTGTTAAGTTGTCCCGGATCAGATGGTTTATCCTGCTGTCCGGGTCATCGAGATCTCCAAAGTGCAGGGCGCCTGAACTGCACGTCGCGACACACATCGGCGTTGCCGCCTCATCTTCGCCCGGCGTCAACCCCTTTCCGAGCCCCTCGTCAATACGGGTGTGACAAAAGGTGCATTTCGTACAGAGCCCTTTTTTGTCGATTCTCGACCGAACGTCGGAGCCCATCAACTCGCTTTCACCGACAACGACATTGTCCGCCTTCAAAACGGTCCGCGCCCCATAGGGGCAGGCAAGAACACATGAGCCGCATCCCACGCATTTGTCATGGTCTATCAGGACGATCCCGTCCGATCTGATGTAGGATGCCGTTGTGGGGCATACCATCACACAAGGCGGATCATCACAGTGCATGCAACTCTGATGGACGAATAAACGCTGCCGGTCCGAAACCGGATTGTCGGCGCAATCGATCACCCGTCGCCACCTGTTTCCATGGACATGATGAAATTCACTGCAAGCGGTTACACACGACTCGCACCCGATACATTTTCTCAAATCAACAACCATTCCCCATCGCGGCATAACATGTCTCCCGTAATTGATCGGATACCTCGGCTTTCGGCGTTATCAGAGGGTCAGGCTCAAGACTGAAGTGGTGATGTCGTAACGAATGCGGCCCTTATCCCCCTTCAGTCTTCAGCCTATCCCGTTACAGCTTTTTCACATGGTCGGCCAGACGCACGGCCAGGGCCACGGTGGTCACGACAGGGTTCGCATACCCGCTCGTCGGGAAAACCGAGGCGCCGGCGATATACAGGTTCGATATGCCGTGAACACGGCAATCTTTGTCCACCACGCCCTTTTTGGGATCCACGTGCATGCGGGTGGTCCCCATGTGGTGCCATCCGCCGCGCAGGAACCGAGGGGTTTCCCCTTCCTTCATCTCGATGATGAGCCGGCCAAGGCCCTTCTTTTTCAACGCGTCGCTCAGTATCTCCTGCGTTCTGATCATGCTCTTCAGATCCTGGGGCATCAACTCCCATTTCAGCTTGATGCGATTCATGCCGAAGGCGTCCTTCTCCTCATCCAGCAAAACCCGGCTTTCCGGATTGGGGACCTGTTCTGCCATATGATTCAAGCGATACACGACCATGCGTTCACCGGCGACATATTCCTTCAAAAAACGGTTCGTAAAGTGCCGGTAGGACTCCCTGGACAGAGAAGGGATATCTCTTGCGACATCGATCAGCCGGCTTTTGAGGTTTCGGGGTATTTTTTTCTTTTTCAGATCGTAGACCAGGGATTTTCCCGAATAATAGCCTTTTGACCAGCTCCGTTTATAATAGGCCTTGCTTCTGTTGAAGTCCGGAGCGATGTGTATCGAGTGATTCAACAGACGCTCCCTTCGTTTAACGGCGTCATTCAATGCCAGCTTTCCCATGATGGTCACACCGTTGACCTGGTGCATGCCGTAAAAGGCGAGCGCATGGGACATTTCCACATCGGCCGGGATGAAGGCTCCGGAAGTCAGGTGGGGATGCTCCATGAAAAACCGCCCCACCAGGTCATTGCCGTTTCCCAGGCCCGCCTTTTGAACGTGATTCGAGGCCAGCAGCAACCGGGGGACTTCGATACCGCCCGCCGCCAGGATGTAGGTCCTGGCCTTGACGTTGAAACGGGGTCCGTTCAGGCATGCCGCCTGGAGCGCTGTAACGACCTGTGCATTATCGTCAACAGCGATGTTGACGCAATTGGCATGGGTAAAGACCCTTATATTTTCTGAACGATCAAGGGCATCTCGGTAGGTCTTGAAAAAAACTTCGCGATCGCCGAACTGAAACACCGTCGTTTCGAATTCTTCTCCCGTTAGGCGGGGCTGCCGCCGTTGATCCTCCGATGACATCCAGTCTGCCGGATCATAACTGTAGGGTCCGATCCGGCATATTTGGTGAGCCCTTCGATAGAAGGGTTCCAGGTGGGATATATCAAAGGGCCACCCGCTGTAAGGCACCCAGTCACGCGCTTCGAAATCGATGGGATCGAGCCCCCTCAACCGGACACCCAGCCTGTTGTCGCCGATGGGGATGTGCCAGAAATGGCTTGTTCCGCCAAAAAACCGGGCCCTGGATTTATCCAGTTCGAAATACGGAAATCCGATATTTTTTCCCCAATTCAGGGATTGCGTTACTCTGTCGGCTTCGATGCCGCCGCTCTCCAGCAGACATACCCTGTACCCGGCGTCGATGTATTCCATCGCAAATGAAATTCCCGCCACGCCTGCTCCGACCACGCAGATATCCGTCTCGATGGTAGAGTCCGGAGACAGTTCAAATGCGTTGATTAACATGGGCAAAATATCCTTTTAACACTTTTGAATTCAGCGAATTGCTGTTGACAAGCCGTTTTGGGCAAAGGCGAACCCTGAATCGCGGAGACCGCTCTGCAGCGGCCGATTCACGGCATCACGGCTGAGGTCGGGTCGACACACGCGCCGGCCCGTCAGGATGCCCGCGGCAACATCCCCGGCATCCGATGGAATTTGTGCGGTGATCGACACGGCAGGCAGCATCGTTTCAATGGACGGCCGGACACGGCCTTGTGCCGTGAGCGCCCGGGTCACAGGATCCTGCCATAGATGCTGCGAAAGGTTCTGCCGAAGACGCTGTGCAGGTGCTTCCGGTCGACGGTCGCCAGGGGTCCCATGGTTCTCGACGTCCATTCCTCAACCTTTTTCCGCTTTTCGAATTCATCGATTTTGACCTGGACCACCTTCAGAAGGTCCTCCCGGCCGATCCGTCTCAGCGGTTCAAACAACTCCCGATACATGGGCAGATTGTTGGGTCTTACGATTACCGAGGCTTCGACCCGCGCCGTAGTGACATTATTTTCCGCGAAGGCCCCCGAACGATCCAGCACGCCGCAGCAGAGCATGGCCAGCATGGTTCTGACGCATTTCTCGCAAACGCCGCAGTTGAGGATCTCCTGCTGATAGGTTCGAGAGTCGTTGCACACCCTCAGGTTGTCGATAGCGACCTGCCAATCGGAAATGATCCGCGTCTTTTCATACCGGGAAAAATTGATGCCCTCGTGCCGGATGCGCAGATCCGCACTGCTGTAATACGGGTTGACAAGAGGGTGCGAGCTGTAGGGAATCAGATTCGGGATGTCGTGACAGGAATTGATGGAGAAAAGGGAAAACCGTCCGGACAGGGCGTGGATCGCCGCCCCGAAGGTGGCGCCCATGTATTGTTTGAGCCAGAAATCCGCCCAGAAGGTCCGGTCGTTTTCAGGACCCAGTTCCCGAATGTTCGTATAGAGCGGTGTCATTCGGATGTCGGCGTCGGCGGCGATCACCTCGAGATGTCTCAACACATGGTTGAAGCTGACGTCGTTCTGCACCTCCAGGCCGTAAATGATCAGGCCGTCGAGAATCCGGGCCGGGTGGCCCGAAGGATAGTTCAGGTGATTGTGCCGAAGGGTCGCCAGGGAGTCGACACCCCCGGAAAAAAGGAATCCGGCGCGCGACGTTCCTTCGGCCGCGGCAGGTCTCATACCGGCGGTCGCGATGGGGATGGGCTTTCGCCTCCCCGGATAGAACCAGTGAACGATCCAATGGAGGGCGACATCGATGTTTTCCAGCAGCTGCGGGCAGACCGGTCCGTCGACCCAGATCCTTTTTTCTCCAAAGTGCATGGCGGGCAGGGCGCCGGCGATCAGGAAGGCATGGGGATCCGGCACCAGGCCCTCGGCATATGCCGTCGGGGTTTCGAAATAAAGCGTTTGCGCGGGATGGTCGTTCTCTTCCCAGATCAAACGGGCGGAAACGCGCTTGCGGCCGTTGATATCGGTCGAAGTGAAGTCTTGTATTTTCATGAACGGGCTCCCATGATTTCTTTAGATCAACGGCTCATTTCAGATGATTGACGGCCCGGCTTCCCGTCAGGCGTTTTTTGAGACGGCTGAGTCCGCCGTGCAAAACGGTTTTATCCGTTTTCCTGACAAGGTCCATGGGGGTCATGGCCCGGCCCAGGGCCCGACCCAGGGAAATTCTGAGAGAGGCGGCCAGGTCCCGACGGCCCGAGTGGGCAAGCGCATCGATCAGTTCGCGGTAATCGTCGGCCAGTCCCGGTTTGAACCGGATGTTTTCAATGTCGGCCACGGTCATATCGTTCTTCGGAAACGAACGGGTTTTGTCCAGCGCGCCGACAGCCGTGAGGGCCAGCATGGTTCGCAGGCATTTTTCACACTGCCCGCAATTTTCGCCGGGCCAGTTGGGTTGACAGACGCGAATGTTGTTGAGGGCAACAGGCCACTGGGCCACCAACCGCGTCTTCTCCAGGCGCCCCGAGGTCATGCCGACGTGACGGATTCTCAGACGCCAGCTGCTGTAGTAGGGATCGATGAGGGGGTGGGAGCCGAACGGCTTGAACGTGTCCCGTTTCACGAGCGCGAGCCCCGGAATGCTGTCGCTGGCGGAAATGGACACGGAATCGACGCGCCCCGATACGATATGGGAGACGGCTCCCAGAATCGCGCCGTGGAAAACATCGACAAAAAACCGCGTCGCGTCGTCCAATTCTCGCAGATTGGTGTAAACCGGGAGGAGAGAGATGCCGGATTCGCGCGTCACCTCGGACAGGGCGGCCATCGCCTTTTCGAAGGTTTCCGGCCGATGGTCCGACTCTGGGTTCTGGCCGTAAATCAGTATGCCGTCCCTGAAAAAACCGGAATGGGATTCGGGATACCGGGAATGATTCTCCCGCAGGGCCGCCAGGGAATCGATGCCCCCGGAAAAAAAGAGGGCCGAGCGCGACACGGCGGGTCGGGGCGATGGTCGCTCTTCCACGTCGGCCTCGATCTGGACCCCGGAACGGTAGGCCTCGTGCCACAGGCCCATGAACCCCATCACGGTGTGGAGACCGTCGCGAAGCTCCGGGCAAATGGCTCCGTCGATCCGCAGTCGCCTTTCACCGTGATGCAAGGCCGGGAGAAGGCAGCCCACCGCATAGGCGGCGGCTCCGGAATCCAGGGCGTCGGCAAACCGATCGAGGGTGGCGAAATAAATTTCCTGACGCGGCCTGGGGGAATCCTCCCAGGTGACGACGGCCTTGACGGCCGGTTTTCCGTTGTGTTCTTCCAGACGAATGTTTTCGACTTTCATATCACCTGCCGTATCATAATTGATTCAACTTCCGGTATTCATGGGGCGGCCCGGAAACGCACTTGCGTCCGGGCCGCTGAGGTTGAAGGCTGAAGGCTAAAGGCTGAAGGGGTGCGTCCGCAACGAACGGAGCGTTGATGCCCCTTCAGTCTTCAGTCTTCAGCCTTCAGCCTTTAACTTTCAGCCTCTTTGCCGTTTCATGTGCGCCAGGTAGACCCGGGGAAAGGGCGTTTCCCCAAGGGGGGTTTCATGGGCCATCTGCATCGCCTCCACCCCCCAGAAGAGATTTCCCTCCACCAGCATCGGCCCATCGTCCGTAATGGCGACGTCCCAGCCGATGAACGCGTAATCCTTGAAGACCCGATGTGCCTCGCGGCACAACGCGAGGGTTTCCGCCCAGAAGGGCAGCTGAAATCCGTTCACCCGCTTTTGGGTGTCGGGATGGACATCCCATCGCGTCGTCGGTTCCGCACCCACGACGCCCCTGCCGAGCACGCCTGTTTCCAGGTCGATGGAAACCGCCATCCCCCCGGTATGGAAATTGTCGGTGCTTCGCCCACGGGCGGCCATCTTGAAAATGGCGCACGGCAGCACGCCCTCCGATCCGTCGGGTTCCCGATAGGTCACGATGCGACATGTGGAAAGGGCGTCCCCCACCAGCGCCGCCACGTCGGCATGGTTTAAGATCCGCTCCTGAAGGATATACGGCGATGACAGGGAGCAGGCCGCAACCCGGGCCATTACGTCTTCCTTTGACAACCGGCGGCCGCTTTCGCTCCGATATCGCCCCGGGCCGTCGTATCGAAACGCCATAATGCCCGTGCCGCACCTGCCGCCTTCGGGCTTGGCAAACCAGTCCGCATCACGACCGCCGTCGTCGATGAAAGCCGCCTTTCCATTCTCGAACCGCGCCGCAATGGGTATCGTCCTCAAGCCGGATTGTCGGCATTTTTCAAAAAATGCCGTCTTGTTCTCGAATATACGGTGGTCCGTATCCCGGTTGATGCCGTCCAGCAGCCCCAGAATTTCATGATCCTGCACGTAAAGCGACGCCGATGCCGTCCGACCGGGATGGTAAAGCCCGTAATAATAATAGGTCCGCGGTCCCATATAAAGCACGTGGGCAAGATAGACGAGGTCCCGGACCTGGCGGGAAAGGGGCACCCCGAACTGTTGTGCGACATGCCTGCCGTGGCGGGCGACCCGTCTCAGGATGAATATGGGGGAGACGACGGGCCAGAGCAGGGTCGTCAACAGGGCGCGGGTTCTGTTCTTCCGCCAGAGAATCCGGGTGTGGCACCAGTGGACTGCGGCCATGTGAGCGCTGCTTCGGGCCGCCGGACGCCAGTTCAGGTTCATCCCGCAACATTCATCCCGCAGTATTCCGGCCTGTGTTTCCCTCAACCGCCGAAAACGGGTCATCACGGCGCGATATGTCCATCGTATCGAGGGCATCTGCAACAGCTGCCGCATCCGGTCTGGAACGGCGCGTGGTATCGGTCGCATCCCGAATCATCCCTCCACGGCCATATGGGAGAAATCCATTCCGTCTCCGCCCGGCCGGTATTCGGTCGTCCACTTCAACAGGGGGCGGACAACGCCGCGAATTTCCCTGGCATAATCCCCCCGAGCCGAATCGCCATCGAGATTGTCGTAAACACTGAAGGCGATGGCGTTTTTTTCACTGAACATCACGGCATCGGGATTCAGGGAAAGACAATTCACGCTGATATAGATCATCCCCTCGGACAGCAGGTTGCCCGGAATCAGCGCCGTACTCACGTATGTCCCGGCCGGGCGCGGCCGTTTCCGCCACTCGGGATCCTGGTCCAGGGTCAGGAAGGCACACACCCCCTCCCGGTTCTTCACGGTGAAATGGGGCATCAGGACACGGCCGGAGGCGTACACGTCAAAGGTCATCTCGAGACGGATCGGTTTGCGGATATCGAAGGCTTCAAGAACCTCGCGGTTTTCATTGCATGCCCTGACACCGCGAAGCCGGACGACATCATTCCCCGGGGCTTTCTCCACATCGGGCCAATGCCTCGCCGAAGTCACCCCGAGGTTGGAATTGAGATACGCGCCCACAACCTCGCTGGCGGATCCCGAATTCACGATCCTTCCGCCCTCGAGCAGCAGGGCCTTTGTACACAGCCGCGTCACCGCCGCCATGTTGTGGGACACGAAAAGGACCGTTCGCCCTTCCTGGCCGATGCTCTCCATCTTGTTGAGGCATTTGGCCTGGAAATCGGCATCTCCCACGGCGAGCACCTCGTCGATGATCAGCAGTTCCGGTTCGAGATGGGCCGCCACCGAAAAGGCGAGCCGGACCTTCATGCCGCTGGAATAGCGCTTGACCGGGGTGTCGATGAATTTTTCCACACCTGAAAACTGGACGATCTCGTCGAACTTCTCCTCGATTTCCCGCCGCCTCATCCCCAGGATCGTCCCGTTGAGAAAGATGTTGTCCCTGCCGGTGAGTTCGGGATGGAAGCCGGTCCCCACCTCCAGAAGGCTCGAAATTCTTCCCCGGATCTCCGCGTACCCAATGGTGGGGTCCGTAATCCGGGCCAAAATCTTGAGCAGGGTCGACTTGCCCGCGCCGTTCCGGCCGATCAAGCCGAGAACCTCTCCCGGCGCCACCTGGAACGAGACCCCTTTCACGGCCCAGAGGATATCCGGAGACGCCTGCTCCTCCGCGTCGAAATCGATGTCGGCCACGCCGCCTTTGAACCGGTACAGCGACCGGTATTTCCTGAAGTTGTAAAAAGGGCTGACCAGCATGCGCAGGATTTCTCCGCCAACCGTGTCCTGGCGTTTTTCTTTCAGGCCGATGCGATAGCGCTTGCTGATGTTATCGACCCTGATTGCCGGTTCCGTCATTTCGCAGTCCTTATCCTGAATTCCAGTTCAAACATCATCCACTGAATCCTTTTCGATGTCATATTACGTCCGCAAAGATACGCTCCATCCGCTTGAAGTACAGTCCCCCGGTCACGAAAACCAGGGCCGCGGTGAGCATCCCCGGCCATATATAGGCCCACGGCATGGGCGTCCCCAGAAGCGCCGCCCGGAATCCCTCGATGACGCCCACGATGGGATTGAGGGAATAGATGAGCCGGTATTTATCGGGTATGGAGGCCGCCGAGTAGACAATGGGCGCGGTATAGATCAGCATTTTCATGACAAAGGGCATGGCGTACTTGAAATCCCGGTATCGGATGGCAAAGGAGGAGAGCCACATGCCGACGCCGGAGGCCACCATGACCATGAACACGAGGAAAACGGGAAAATAGAGGAGATTCCAGGTGGGCGTCACGCGATACCAGAACATGACACAGGAGAGCAGCAGGATGGATATCGTGAAATCCACCAGCCGGGCGAAGGCCGGCGCCAGCGGAAAGATCAGACGCGGAAAATAGACCTTTCCGAGCATGCTCTGGCCCTGTACGAGGCTCTGGCTCGATTGGGTCATGGCCTCCTGCATATAGGTCCACGGGATGACGGCGACACTCGAGAACAGGGCATACGGAATGCCCTCGGTGGGCACCTCCGCCACCCGCCCGAACACCACCGAAAAGACGACGATCTGAATCAGCGGATTCAGGATGGCCCATGCGAACCCCAGAATCGTCTGGGCGTACATCACCTTGATGTCCCGCAGAACAAGAAAGTAGAACAGATCCCAGTACTCCCTGAGTTCCCCGAGATCGATCACCTGCCAACCCGATCTCGCCTTGATATAGGTAATACGATTGGTCATAAAACTCCCGTCGACGTTAAAATCGGGCCGCCTTTTCCGGCAGAGAAAAGACCGGCCCGAATGCTGGATAAAAATTCACGTTCAGCCCCGGGCAGGACGGTTGCTTCCACAAGGACAAACCGCTGCCCTGCCCGGGCGCATCCACATATCGTCACCGCGCACCTATCGGGAACGGGTCTGAAGCCGCTCCTTCAGAATCGCGATGTGATGGTCGCGCACCTCGATTCGATGCCCGGGACTGATGGTTCTCAAAACATCCCGAATCTGGTGTCTCAGGACGAGTTGATTGTAGGCGAGATCGCACACTCGCAACGGGGGACCCGAATCCTCCAGCGACGCCGTTTCGGCATCGGTGTTGTCGTCCAGGGCCGTCGTCAGCAGAGACTCGATGGGAGTGCCGCCGTCAACCCCGCCCGCGGCGCGAACGATATTGCCCCGCGTGATGCCGTCGCTCTTTCCGTAGAGGGACGGAAGCCTTTCGGCCGCCTCTTCCGGAAAGACCTCGAAGACCTTCGTGGCCACGCTGAAATCGTTGCCGCGGCTGATCTTGCGGCCTGCCGCGACTTCGGTCAGGGGCCCCTGCAGAATCCGTTCGGCATATGCGACGGCTTCCGTTCGCCTGTGTTTGAAAATCCGCTCCACCGCCACGTAGGCCACGTCTTTTTTAAGCCGGATGGCGGGATCCTTGAGCCGATTGAAGGCCTCGGGGATGTCGCGGTCGGCGAGGGCATCTATCTCCGCCTCTTCCGACGCCGTCATAACCGGCGCCACCTTCGGGCGCCGGACCGGATCGGCGCCGGCGATCGTCGGCGCAAGGGAACCGGCAGCCACGACCGCGGTCATCAGCATGCTGAAAAACAGGTAACGTATCATCATTGAACACTCCTTATGTCCTGACATTATGACCCATTGTCGACCGCTTACCACTGTTCCGAGGGCGGTTTCGTAAAATCGTAGTAATCATAATAGGGCTCGATCGCCTGAATGATCTCCCAGAGTTCGTAGTCGCTGGCGCCGTTGACATAGGCCGTCAGGTATGCCGCTACGGCATATTCGCCGTCCGACGTGGATTTGAGGGAGTAGAAGAAGACTCCCCGCTGGAACGTGTCGGTATAGTAGTGGCCGCTGTCGCATCCGGAATAGAACAATCGGGCGTATTTCATCTCCGACTTGGGAACCGCCAATGCCTTCCGCTTCACCAGGGTCTTGTAGCCGTAATGCCGCTTGGGATAATCGACATTGTCGAGGAAACGCGCGTCCGAAGGATTGTCCGCAGGCTCGATCATTACGCCGTCGGCGACCACGTTCCCGTCGGCGTTGTCCTTCAACACCACCGAGTAGGCATTGATCCCGAATCGGAACGTGCCGATCCTGTTCCACTTTCCACCGTTGGTCCGCTGATTCACCGTCACCGTCGTACTCCCGTCCGCATGATTGACGGTATAGGGCGCATTGGAGGCATTGCCCGACGCGGCGGGGTACCAGACATAGACGTTGTAGTTCCCGGACCTGGTGGTCCTGAACATCCATCTCGCCGTGTCGGCGCCGGTGCCGGGCGACGAATACTCGTAGTTTTCCTGATAGAAGTTCGAGAGGGTGTCGGTGTCCACCCAATTCCCGACGCGCTCGAAAGAGGGCGACCAGGGTTCGGGATTGGTGATGTAGTACATGTCGTGGTTCGGGTTGTCAGGGTCGGGAGTGTCCCCGTCGGGATCGTACCATGCCGGGCCGTCCCAGTCCGCGAAGCGCTCGATGGCGCCGTTCTTGACCGTCTCGATCTTGTAATGAGTCGGATCGCCGGGGATCTGGTAGGTGGGATAGTAGTTATAGGCCGGATCGCCGTTGGGATCCCCCTTCACGTAAGGCGCAAGGGCGCTGGTCCCATCCTTGTACACCGGCCACCAATGGGGATACGCCTGGCCGGTTCGCATGCCGCTGACACTGAGGTTGACGATGGGCGAAGAGAGATTCAGAATCCGGTCGTCATCCACATACCGAATGTCCTGAATCACCTGATCCCTGAACTCCTGGCTGGTGGCGAACACCTGGCCGCTGCCGTAATTGGAATGGCCGAAATACAGCACATGGGCATCCTGCGTCTTGAGGGCGGTGGCAAACTGCGCCGTTGTCGTGACGGGATGCATCACGTACCGCTTGTTCCGCGCCGTGTTGACGTAGGTCCAGACGCCGTTGGCGTATGTCGCCCCCATGTTCTGGAGGGTCGTGTTCATCAGGCCCATCGCGTTCACCGAGGCGTAGGCGGGTGCAAAAAAGATATGCTCCGTCGTCTGCACCCGGGTGTCGCTGACCTCCACCTTCGACTGGATCTCCGAAGACCAGAGACCTGAATTGTCCCGAACCTTGAAGAATATCGTGTGCACCCCTTCGGAGAGGGATGACGTGGTGAAGGTCGCCTGGCTGCTCAGGGGGCCGTCGAGAGTGGAATACCAGCTGTAGGCGACGATGCTGCCGCCGATGTCGGTTCCCGATCCCGAAAATGTCACCGCCTGACCGGGCAGGGCGGTGGTGGGGCTGATCTCGTGGATCACCGCACTGGGAGTGGTGCCGCTGACGACCGTGAGGGTCGCCGTATTGCTGGTGACGCTGCCCGCGCTGTTGGTCACCCCGCACCGGAACTTGGCGTTGTTGTCCGAAAGGACCACGGCCGGGGTGGTGTAGGTGCTCCCGACGGCGCCCGAAATGTTGACGCCGTTTTTCTGCCACTGATAGCCGAGGGGCGCCGCGCCCGTCGCCGTAACACTGAAGGTCGCCTTTCCGCCCACCACCGCACTCTGGTTGGCCGGCTGCGTCGTGATGACGGGGGCCGTCGCGGACGACGTAACCGTCAAGGTCGCCGCGTTGCTGGTGACGCTGCCGGCACTGTTGGTCACCACGCACCGGAACTGGGCGTTGTTGTCCGTCAAAGTCACGGCCGGCGTGGTGTAGGTGCTCCCGGCGGCGCCTGAAATATTCGCGCCGTTTTTCTGCCATTGGTAGGTCAGAGGCGCCGTACCCATCGCCGCAACGCTGAAGGTCGCCGTCGAACCCACCACTGCGCTCCGGCTGACAGGCTGCGTCGTAATGACGGGTGCCGTGGACGTGCCGCCGGAAACGGCGCGCACCTCGATAGCCGATATCTTGGCATTGTCCACCGATGCGGCGAACTGGATGTCGAGGCTGCCGTCCGTCACCAGGATCTCGCCGAAACGCTTGACCAGCGCCGTGTTCGGCCCCGTCTCCGCCACGATATCGAGATTGTCGAGGCTGCCCTGGCCGTTCTCCACATCCACGTCGAACACCCGGGATCCCGCGGTGGTGAAATAGAGCTCCGCAAAATGCAGGTCAACGGCATAGATCCCCGGCGCCACCGGCAGGCTGTAGCCCATCGCTTTACCGAACCGCTCCGTCTGGTACAGCACGTCGTCAACCGTCCCGGCGATGGCCTTGACGGCGCTGTAGGTGCGTGTCGAACCGGTGTAATACTGATCCGCGCTCCAGGCGACACCGCTCGTGGTCACGGCGGATCCCCCGCCGTTGATGCGATGGACCGCTTCCCCGCCGCTCGACGTGACCGTCAAGGTCGCGGCGTTGCTGGTGACGCTGCCCGCGCTGTTGCTTACCACGCACCGGAACTGGGCGTTGTTGTCCGTCAAAATCACCGCCGGCGTGGTATAGCTGCTCCCGGCGGCGCCTATAATATTGGCGCCGTTTTTCTGCCATTGGTAGGTCAGAGGCGCCGTGCCCGTCGCCGTCACGCTGAAAGTCGCCGTCGCCCCCTCCGTCACGCTACGGCTTACAGGCTGCGTCGTGATGACGGGTGCCGTGGACGTGCCGCCCGAGACGGCGCGCACCTCGATGGCCGATATCTTGGCGTTGTCCACCGATGCGGCGAACTGGATGTCGAGGGTGCCGTCCGTCACCAGGATCTCGCCGAAGCGCTTGACCAGCGCCGTGTTCGGCCCCGTCTCCGCCACGATGTCGAGATTGTCGAGGCTGCCCTGGCCGTTCTCCACATCCACGTCGAACACCCGGGATCCCGCGGTGGTGAAATAGAGCTCCGCAAAATGCAGGTCAACGGCATAGGTTCCCGACGCCACCGGCAGGCTGTAGCCCATCGCTTTACCGAACCGCTCCGTCTGGTACACTACGTCGTCAACCGTCCCGGCGATGGCCTTGGCGGCGCTGTAGGTGCGTGTCGAACCGGTGTAATACTGATCCGCGCTCCAGGCGATCCCGCTCGTGGTCACGGCGGATCCCCCGCCGTTGATGCGATGCACCGCTTCCCCGCCGCTCGACGTGAACCCGCTGCCGACGAGGCCGACGACAAAGGGAGAGTTGTCCCCGTCATGGGTTACGGTCACCGTCGCCGAACGCTCCCCGTCCGCGACGGGCTGAAAATCGATGTTCAGCGGGACCGATGCCCCCGGGGACACGCTGAAGCTCGTCGCCCCGTCGTAACTGAAATCACCCGTTCCGCCGCCCACGACCACATTGCTCACCGCAAGCCCGACGTTCCCCGTGTTGCTCAGGGTCAAGACCCGGGTCGTCGGGGTCCCCGTCGCCTGATCGCCGAAGTCGAGCGGGTTCGGAGACGCCGTAAGCACCGCCGTGGATGTGCCGCCGGAGACGGCCCGAACCTCGATGGCCGATATCTTGGCGTTGTCCGCCGACGCGGCGAACTGGATGTCGAGGGTGCCGTCCGTCACCAGGATCTCGCCGAAGCGCTTGACCAGCGCCGTGTTCGGCCCCGTCTCCGCCACGATGTCGAGATTATCGAGGCTGCCCTGGCCGTTCTCCACATCCACGTCGAACACCCGGGATCCCGCGGTGGTGAAATAGAGCTCCGCAAAATGCAGGTCAACGGCATAGGTTCCCGGCGCCACCGGCAGGCTGTAGCTCATTGTCCTGCCGTACCGCTCCGTCTGGTACAGCACGTCGTCCGTCGTCCCTGCAATGGCTTTGGCGGCGCTGTAGGTACGGGTCGAACCGGCATAATACCCGTCCGCGCTCCAGGCGATCCCGCTCGTGGTCACGGCGGATCCCCCGCCGTTGATGCGATGGACCGCTTCCCCGCCGCTCGACGTGAACCCGGTGCCGGCCAGGTTGACAACGAGGGGGGAATTGTTGCCGTCATGGGTCACGGTCAGCGTCGCCGACCGGGTCCCGACCGCAGTGGGTTGAAACTCAATGTTCAGCGGGAGCGACGCCCCGGGAGAGAGGCTGAAGCTCGTCATGCCGTCGTAACTGAAATCGCCTGTTCCGCCGCCCACGACCACTCTGCTCACCGCAAGTCCGACGTTCCCCGTGTTGCTCAGGGTCAAGGCCCGGGTCGCCGGGGTACCCGTCGCCTGGTCGCCGAAGTCGAGCGGGTTCGGAGACGCCGTAAGCACCGCGGTCGCTTCCGTGACCGTGAGGGTTGCCGCGCTGCTGATAGCGCTGCCCTCACTGTTGCTGACCACGCACCGGAACTGGGCATTGTTGTCCGAAAGGGTCACAGCCGGGGTGGTATAGGCACTCCCGGAGGCACCCGGAATGTTGGCGCCGTTTTTCTGCCATTGGTAGCTCAGAGGCGCCGTACCCGTGGCTGCAACACTGAAGGTCGCCGTCTCGCCCGGCGCCACGCTCCGGCTGACAGGCTGCGTCGTGACGGCAGGCGGTCCCGATGAGATCGCCGGGGCTATCTTGACGGCATCGGCGCAGGTGCTGTAGTTGGCGCTCCCGCCGGGTACGGCGGTGATGGTGATGTCGTAGGACTTCCCCGCCTCGAAGGTGTAGACGCCCAGGCTGTTCCATTGGCCGCCGTTGGCCTGTTGGTTGACCTGCACCGTCGCGGTCTGGACGGCGTTCTCGATGGTGACGGGAATGCTGCTCGCCCGGGAGGTGAAAGCCGTCCACCACATGGCGATGTCATAGGTTCCGGAGGCCTGGGGGGTGAAGGTCCAGGTGTAGGTGCTCCCGTCCCGGCTCCACAAGGATGTCGCGTTGGCGTCCGAGGGATCATAGGGGTTCTCTCCCCCCGACGCGGGCCAGGAACCGGTAAAAGCGGTACCGGGATCGCCGTTGTCGATGATGATCGCCGCGGCGGCGTCCACGTTGAAATGCTGAACGGTGTTACCCAACGTATTGGCGGCCGCTACGGTAACGTCGTGAACACCGTCCTGGGCGGGGGTCGGGACCCATGTGATCTCCCCCGTACCGGCGTCGATCGCCATTCCCGGCGGCGACGTGGTCAGGCTGAATGTGGGTGCGGGGCTGCCGAGAGCGCCGACGGGATACCGGAATTCCATACCCGCGGTCGCCGTCGTCACGGGCGAACTGTAAATAAACGGCGGAAATTCGGCACATGTGGGCAGCAGCCTGGAAAGGATGCCCATCCACTTGCCGGCCATTTTGACATATCCGACATTGAGCGGATGGACGAGGTCCCACATATCGACAGCGTAATTCAACGCGCTTTCCATGTCGACCTGAAGGATCTTGTCCCCCTGGGCGATTCTCGCCTCGGCCATGGCCGCGACATTGTCGTTGAACAGCGTGGTATCCAGGTGGCTGATTTCCCGATTGATGATGCGCGCCAACACCACCGCCACCTCGACGTCGTTGTCAGCCTCGTACCGGTCGATTTCATCGAGTATCCGCTCCACGTCGCCCGGATCCGGCGTCAGCGCATTGGTGCCGATATGGAGCAGCACGATCTCCGCCGGATACGCCGTCAGCCGGTTGTAGATGCCGGCGGCTACCTCGGCATCCGTGATCCCGGGAATCCCCTGGTGATGAATGTCAAACGGGGGGGTCACATAGAGGCCGGTGCTTCTCTCCCCCACGAGATCGAAGTAATAGCCGGCATCGGCCAACAATCGGAACAACGGCTCCCGGTAGCCCGTAATCAGATTTTGATCGCTGATTTCGCCGAGGCCGTAGGTGATGGAGTCACCCAGGGGCATGATGGATACCGGCTTCGCGCAGTCCCGGACCACGACCAGCGTCGCCGCCGGTTGGGACCAGATGCCCTGATCGTCCTGAACCCGGAAGAAAATCGTGTGCGTCCCCGGGGTCAGCGCATCGGATGTGAACGATGGCTGATTGCCGATGACGCCGTCCAGGTCCGAACGCCACTCATAGGTTTCCACGGCGCCGTCGCCGTCAATCCCGTGCCCCTGAAAGCCGATGAACTGTTCCGGCCTGGCCGCGCGAGGCTCGACAGCGTCGATGACCGCCGTCGGCGGCACGTTGACGTCCGGCCGGTATTTCATCTGAACCGCATCGGCGCAGGTGCTGTAGTTGGCGCTCCCGCCGGGTGCGGCGGTGATGGTGACGTCGTAGGAAACCCCCGCCTCGAAAGTGTAAACCCCCAGGCTGTTCCATTGTCCGCCGCCCGCCTGCTGGTTGACCGGCACCGTCGCGGTCTGGACGGCATTCTCGATGGTGACCGGAATATTGTTCGCCCGGGAGGCGTATGCCGTCCACCACATCAGGACTTCATGGGATCCGGTCTCCGTCGGCGTGAAGGTCCAGGTATACGTCGCTCCGTCCCGGCTCCACAGGGCCGTTGCGGATGGATCGACGGGATCGTAAGGATTTGTCCCCCCGGAGACCCCCCAGGTGCCGGTAAAGGCCGTTTTGGGGTCGCCGTTGTCGATAATCTCGTCGCCGACGGCCGCCCCCGCACCGATCAGGCCGCATGCCGTGACCAGAAGGAAAAAAGCCGTCAAAACCCTGAGGGTATACTTCACCATTTCAACTTCCTTTCCCAATAATGCGTTCAGACCCGATCCCATGACGTCTCCGAATCGGATACGGCGTGACCATCACGGTGTTGTCATCCATCCCAAAATTACAATCTCAACCTTCGACCTTCATAGGCGGGTGCCGGTCACCATCATGAAGGTCGAAAGTTGCGTTACAACGTTCAAATGCCGACCAAAACGACAACAGCAATCATGAACCGGGAAAACAGGCATCCTGTTCACGCCGCAGTTTGTCACACAAGCGGCCTTCCGGAATTTCGACATCCTCATAGGCGATGGTGCGGTCCCTGAGGATATCCCGTTTGAGCCGGCAGCCTTCGGAAAGCCCCATCGGCAGCAGATTCTCTCCCCGCTGAATCGCGGCATTCTCGATCATGCCGTAGGCGGTGAATCCGCCGATGCCGTCCAGCACCTCGCCCGCTTTCAGATCCTTTTTCGCCACGGTGATCACCTCGCAGACGGGACCGGCAAGGGGTGTCACGGCCGCATCCTGAAAGAGCACCGCCCGTGCCGCCGTCAGATGAACCTCCAGATGAGGAAGGTGATACGGCACATAAAAGGCATAAAGCGGTCCGTCCCCCATCTTGAAATACCGCATGTACCCCCGGCGGACGGGGTCGTCGTTGTAGCCGAGAACGAAAACGCCGGGGCCGGGCTCGGCCCCCAGGATATAATCGACCAGACCCGTCTCCCGCATCTTGTCCAGCGGAAAGAGGTTGACCGCCTCCCGGACGTGATCGCAGCGGGGGCCGTACATCCCGCGACGACCGACCCTGAAGCCCGTGGCATTGGCGACGACGGCGTTCTCCATCGATATCTTGGTGCCGTCGGCGAAGGACGTGGCCATCTTCGGACTGATATGGTGCTCCGCCGCGAACGCCTTCTGAGTTTCGGGGGTTCGGTAATAATCCTGAAGCCCCTTGATGTTCCCTGCCAGCACCGGGTTGTAGCCGATGGATTTCACGAAGCGGAACAGGTTCATCATCACTCCGGGCTGGTCCCCGTCGGCATTGGTGATGACCACGCCGGCCCGATCCGCATAGACCTTCAGGATGGGGCCCACGGTGGCATCCAGCTCCGCGTTCATCAATACGACGTGTTTGCGGTGTTCGATCGCCGCCAGGACGACCTCGGCGCTGAAGGCCACATCCCCGGTCGCCTCGATGATCACGTCGATGCCGTCGGCCTTGCAGACCAGCATCGGATCCTCGGTGATCACATACCGTCCCCTGGAAACGGCGTCCTCCACCTCGGCGACGCTTTCGGCCGTAATCGCCTCACGTCCGGCATCCTGATAAGCCTGACGCGCTTTGGACAGGGTTCTGTTGGATATGGCCGCAAGCCGCATGCCGTCGACGTATTGTTCGATCTGAAGCGCGACTCCCCGGCCGATATACCCCGCGCCGATCACGGCGACCCGAACGGGATTGTTCTCTGCCTCACGTTTTGCCAGAGCGGTGTCTACAATAATCATGTATTCTCAGTCTCCAGTGATTGAATATTCTCCCTGACGGCCGAATAGAGGTCCTCGGGCGTGCCGATGTCCACGTAACGGCCGTCTTCGAACACAACGGTTTCGGCCCTCACCCCCTGGGATATCGCAGTCCGGACGACATCGCCCACATGCAGCTCGCCCGGGGGTCTCTTGTCGGCGGCCTGCGCCGCCGCCAGGAAGCCGTTCATAAATCGGGTAAACACAGGGGTCCAGACGGCGATAATCCAGGTATGCGTCAGATCGGTAGCGCCGGGTTTGATGACGATTTCCCGAATCCGGCCTGAAGGATCCAGCGCAACCATGTCCATTTTATGGGGTCTGCTCGCCCGGTACAGTCCCAGAACGATATCTGCATCGGTCTCCGTTTGCCGCCCCAGAAGCCGCAAAAAAGCATCGTCCGGATCGAAGACGATGTCGGGAAACCCGAAAAGAATCAGGGCGTCGTTTACAAACGGAAAGGCCTGGTCCAGGGTATAGGGGGCCCCCGGCGTCGGATCCGTCATGATATAGGCCAGGCCGACCCCCATTCCTTTCCCGCTGCCCAGATAAGCAGGGATATCCCATTTGTCGGGCCGCGTAACGATAAATGCCGTCTTCGCGCCGGCCGTCGCCATCTTTTCGAGCAGGGATTGACACGCGACCCTCGGCCGCCGGCCCCCCTTCCCTCCGGCATTACCGTATCCTACGGGAAAGATCTCCTTGCTGCACGGCAGGGGAGCGATCCGGTTCGCGGAACCCGCGGCGGGGACGAGGCCGACCCGCTTCACCGATCGCCCTCCTCATCCGGGAGATTCCCCCGACCGGCATAATCCGGCCAACTGCCGTCCTTGTCGGATACGATGACGTTTTCCACCGCCGGCCACGATACGGCGAAAAACGGATCGTTCCAGCGAACCCCCCTTTCAGCGTCGGGATTATAGAATTCCGATACAAGATACATGACCTCGGTATCATCGGCAAGGGCCATGTAGCCGTGAGCGCACCCTTCCGGCACATACACCATCCGATCTTCCCGGGCATTCAACGTGATCCCGTACCAGGATTCGAATGTGGATGAATCGGGGCGAAGATCGATCATGACGTCGTAAATGGCGCCCCGGTTGCACCTGAACAGTTTCGCTTCGGCATGGGAGGCCAACTGATAGTGCATGCCCCGAAGCGTTCCTTTCCGGCGGGTGCCGGCGATATTGGTCTGAACGACCGTCGCTGCGAGGCCGTGGGCCGCAAACTCCCTTTGGCACCAGGCGCGGGCGAAAAAGCCTCGTTCGTCTTCACGTTTCTCGAGTCGGACAGCATAAGCCCCTTCAATGGGAAGCGCATCGAAAATCATGGATTCATCTCCCGGTAGCCGATACCCGCATAGCGGGCCACGGCGTCCCTTCCGATCATTCTGCGGCCGTCGACGACCAGCGGTTGAACGGTTCTTTCCGCGATGATCTCCGGCAGCCGTCGAAAGACATCCCAGCGCGTCAGCACAACGACGGCATCGGCCTCCACCACCGCGGTTTCCATGTGTTCATGGTAGGATATTCCCCGGTCTCCGAACAGTTTCCGGGCCGCCGACCCGGCCACGGGGTCTACGGCATGAATGTCGGCGCCTTCATCCTGAAGCCATTGGATCACCGGGATGGCGGGCGACTCCCGCATGTCGTCGGTGTCCGGCTTGAAGGCCAGTCCCAGCACCGCCACCCGAATGTCTTTCAGGCTCCTGAAATGGTCCTTCAACAATCTGATGATCTGATCGGGCTGGGTCCGGTTGACCGTTACGGCCCCGTCGAGGAGGGTCATGGGCTGCCCCAGACGGCGGCCGTGAGCGATCAGGGCCTTGACGTCCTTTGGGAAACAGCTCCCGCCGAATCCGCATCCCGCCTCCAGATAGGTGGTGAACCCGGGAACGACCCGGCTGCCGTCGGGAAGAATCGGGGAAAGCCGCTTGTCAAGGTGGACGCCCCGCATCACATCCACCACGTCGACACCCCCCAATGCAGAACATAAATTTCCGATTTCATTTGAAAAAGATATCATCGTCGCCAGAAGCGAATTGGCGGTGTACTTGATCATCTCCGCGGTTTTACAGGTGGTCCGGATCTTGTCGACGCCGTCGAACGGGCGATAGAGCAGATCGAGGCATTCAATACTCCGGTCGTCGATACCGCCCATGACGATTCGATCAGGGTTCATGAAGTCGGCCACGGCGTCGCCCTCCCTCAGGAATTCGGGATTCATGCCCAGGCCGAAGGCCTCCCCGGCACGTTTTCCGGAAGCCGCCTCCAGGCCGCGACGGACGGTTTCGTCGGTCGTCCCCGGCACCACCGTACTCTTGACCACCACCACGTGATACCCGGACTTCTCGCGGAGGACCGCACCGATCTCCCTTGCGGCCGCCTTGATTTGAGAGAGGTCGATCTCTTCTCCGTCAAAGGGCGTCCCCACGGCGATGATGGACAGCTCGGATCCGTGTACGGCGTCCGCGAGGTCCGTGGTCGCCCTGAGGTTCCCCCCGATATTGCGCTGCAACAGCGCATCGAGCCCCCGTTCGTAAATCGGCGAAATCCCGGCGTTGATCCGGGCGATCTTGTCGGCATCCATGTCCACGCAGACGACGCGATGCCCCTTCTCGGCCAGGCATACGCCCGACACAAGGCCGACATACCCCGTACCGATAATGGAAACGTTCATCAGGCATCCTCCCCGTTCCGGTTGTCGCCGTACCAGATCAACATCCGCCGCAATCCCTCCTCCAGCTCGATTCCCGGAGAATATCCCACCTCCGCGCGGGCCTTTTCAATGATGGGGCACCGCCGATTCGGGTTGTCGGTCAGATAACTCTCGTCTCCGCTTTGGCGGCGGACCACCCGACCCGGGTAGCCGAAGAGGTCGCGTCCCAACCCGACCACCTTCTCGGCCAACTCCCGCATGGAAATCTCGGGGGTGGAGACACCGATATTATAGGCCTCCCCGGGGCGACCGTGGACCAGTACCCTGAAATAACCCATGACGGCGTCCGCCACATAACAGAAGGTCCGGGTGGGGGAACCGTCCGACAGGAGGACGATGTCCTCCCCATTCAAAATGTTCCGCGCAAAATCCGGCAGAACACGACGGTCCGTGATCTTGAGGCCCGGTCCGTAATTGTTGAAAGGTCGGACAATCTTGATCGGAAGGCCGTATTGCCGGGCGAAGTTGACCGACAACGTCTCTCCGAACCGTTTGGACTCGTCGTAACAGGCTCGCGGCCCGGTGCAGGAGACCTCACCGGGATACGTTTCGTCGGTCGGAATACGATGGGGCGGGGGATCGCCGTATATCTCGCTGCTGGAGAAAAAGAGGAACCCCTCCACCGCTTTTTCCGCGGGTTGGCGCCGGCAATACTCCAGAAGCCGCCTGAGGCCGTTGACGTTGGCGTCCATGGTTTCGATGGGATGCTTTCGGTAGTATATCGGCGACGCGATGGACGCGGCGTGAATGATATACTGGAAATCGGGCATCGCATCCGGCAGGGGACCCGTAATGTCGTGCCGGACCAGGGTCAGGTCCGGATTTCCCGACAATGCCTTCAACCATTGGGGAACCCCGCGAATGTAATTGTCATATACCGTGAGCCGGATTCGCCGATCCGCCGGGACGTCGCCGTTCCGGGACAGAATGGCCTGAACCAGATAGTAGCCCAGAAAGCCGGCCCCTCCGGTGACGAGGACCGCTTTCCCCGCCAGTTTATCGAATGCCGCTTCGGCGCCCGTTCTGATATAGGCGAGATCCCGGGAAACGACGTCGTGAGCGCTATTCAGGTTTTCCATCGGCGTCACCATACCTTCCACGGCGCACGGCCGGAAGTCCACATTTCCTCCAGGACCATCTTGTCCCGCAGGGTATCCATCGGCTGCCAGAATCCCTTGTGGCGAAAGGCGGTCAGCTCGCCGTTCTCGGCCAGCCTTTCCATGGGCTGCCGCTCCCAGACGGTGTCGTCTCCCTCGATATACTCTACAGCCCCGGGCTCCAGCACAAAAAAGCCGCCGTTCACCCAGGCGCCGTCTCCCTGGGGTTTTTCGCGAAACGCCGCGATCCGGTCCTGTCCATGGCTCAGCTTGAAGGCCCCGAATCGGCCCGGCGGCTGAACCGCGGTCAGGGTGGCCAGCGTCTTGCGGGACTTGTGGAATGCGATCAAAGCGCGGATATCCAGGTCGGTCAGCCCGTCGCCGTAGGTGAAACAGAAGGTCTCGTCGCCGATATAGTCCTTCACGCGCCTGAGCCGACCGCCCGTCATGGTGTTCTCGCCCGTGTCCACCAGCGTGACCTGCCAGGGCTCGGCCGCGGTCCTGTGAACATGCATGCGGTTCTGGGACATGTCAAAGGTGACATCGGAGGAATGGAGAAAATAGTTGGCAAAATACTCCTTGATGCACAACCCCTTGTAACCGAGGCAGATGATGAATTCATCGATGCCGTAGAAGGAATAGATTTTCATGATGTGCCAGAGAATGGGTTTATCCCCGATCTCCACCATAGGCTTGGGTTTGACGCCGGTTTCTTCGGAAAGACGGGTTCCGAAGCCGCCGGCCAGAATGACGACTTTCATGTAAGATCCTCTGTCCGTTCTCTTTCTGTTAGGGTCCGTGAAGTCCTTGACTGCGCACATCATGCGGCCGTCGGAACGGCCGCACGATCTTTCACCTGTCGACAGCGGGAATCGCCCGCCCTTGCCATTCTCACATCGCACCGTTGCCGCGGAGAACGACGGGTATGGTTTTGATCAGAATCTTCAAATCCAGAAACAGGGACCATCTCTCGATGTAATAGAGATCGAGTTCGAGCCACTTGGAAAACGGCAGCTCACTGCGTCCGCTGATTTGCCACAGACAGGTGAGGCCCGGCTTCACACTGAATCGCTTGCGTTGAATGCCGCGGTCGAAGAGGTCGACATCCCTTACGGACATGGGTCTCGGTCCCACCAGGCTCATGCTTCCGGCCAGGACGTTGAAGAGCTGGGGCAGTTCATCCAGGCTCGTTCGGCGGATGAAGCGGCCGACAGGGGTCACCCGCGGATCATCGGCGATCTTGAATATAGGCCCTTCAGCTTCGTTCAAGTGTTCCAATTCCTTTAGTTTTTCTTCACTGCCCACATACATGGAACGGAACTTGATCATGTTGAAACGCCGTTTTTTGAGACCAATCCGCTCCTGGATGAAAAACACCGGTCCGGGAGAGTCGAATTTGATCGCCAGGGCGATGCATCCCATAAGGGGCAGGATCACCGGCAGCGACAGAACGACAAGGAAGACGTCGATCAATCGTTTCAACGCCAGTTTATACTCGTCCAGGGCAACGGGCTCAAGGGTCAGGAGGGGAATGTTGTCGAGCTTCATGAGGCTCACGCGGGCCACCTCGAGGTCGTACAGATCGGCCATGATCCTGAGTTTGATGCCCTCTTCCTCGCAGGCATGGGCGATGGATTCGGCATCCCCTATCAAGGTTCGGGGAACGGCCAGGATGACCTCGTCGACGACAAACCGCTTCAGAACGGCGCTGATATCCTCTATCGTGCCCAACAGCGGTCCACCCTGCACCTCGGCCCCGTCCCAGTCCGGACGGGGATCGAGATATCCGACGATGTCGATGCCCCACTCCGATTTTTCCTGCAGCAGCCGGGACAGCTGGGCCGCTCGAGGTCCGGTCCCGATGATCAGCACCTTTTGATAATTTTCGCCGCGCTTCAGGCTTCCGCGGAAATAGGCGACGATAACGAGGCGGTTTACGATGAGCAATACAAAAACGAGTCCCATGAAAATGATCACGACCAGGCGGCTGACATACTCGATTTTCATGATAAAGATGATGCCGATCAGAGCCGTTATCGTCGCCGAAACGCTGATAAAAACCGACCACAGCAATTTTGCCGCCGTCATTCGCCTCGGTGAGCAGTAGGCGCTGAAATAGGAGAGATGAAAGAGCATCAACGCCAGAATCATCGGCAGCAGCGAAAAGTGGATCAACGCGTCCGACGACCCGTCCGTGAACACCTCGAACCGCAGATAATATGCCGTCGTGAAAGCGATGATCGTCGAAATGATGTCGAATATCAACAGGGTTCGGTCGAATTGTTTGGATTTCTCCTCAAACATTTCACTGGGCCTTTTCGATCAAGTAGTTTACGCAACTTTCGGCTTTCGTCAGGGTGACCGGATTAAAGACTGAAGGCTGAAGACTGAAGGAAGATAAGCGCTCCGTTCGTCACAAGCGCACCCCCTTAGCTTTCAGCCTTCAGTCAACACCGAAAGTTGAAGATGCATTTATCGACATGAAAACAGGTACCGCCCCATATCTTATGCGCCAAAATCCATAATATTTCAACAAGAAATAGCTCCGCACAGTCGGTTACGACCCGAGGCCACCCATAACTTGTTTTATTTAAAGCTTTTTCGTTTCACCTGACAGCGATATCCGCAACCGCATCCAAGCCCCGCGTCGCCGCCCTTCGGGAACCGTTTTGACACCTACGCCGATATCCCGGCGAATCCGGAGCGGTTACGGCATCATGGATGCCGCCCGTTGATTGCCGAGATACAGTTCTTTCCGGGTCTGCCGGCTTCGAACACATCCCAGGATCCGATCGCGCCCGATCCGGTCCAGAAGGCTCCTGACGCGCTCGTGGGGAAGGATGCCGTAGTCCAGGACCATCAGGGCGCCGTCCCCATAGCCGGCCCGGTTTGCCGCTGCCGGGGGCGGAGAATCGTAGAGCACCGTTCGTTCATCGTAAGGCGCGGCCAATTCATCCAGGGTCTGTCCAGGCTGCCGTGATCGCGACAACCATGCCCGATGGGGACGGGCACGATCATGGGCCTCAGTGGGCATCGACGCGCTTGGAGCATCCCCGGAAGAGTGCTCCCAGATATCGGTCAGGCTGCCTGCCCCCATGAGGTTTTTCAGATCCGGCTTGCTCAGATCGCAATCCACCATCATGACCTGTCCCGGAGCGACTCCGGCGCACAATATGGATCTCGGCGACGGGGCTGAACCGGCCAGGGAAAGCAGGCTCCGGAACAGTTTGAAACATTCCGCCTCGATGGTATCCGAGCGCAACATCATCACCAGTTTGGGGCGTATCGCCGTCTCGCCGGACGCGGCTGGAACGCCGTCGGGATCCGGCGATTTCTCCGGCCGAAACGCTTCGGAAGAGATATCGTTCGCGGCCGCGGGAGGGTCTTTCTCCGTCGGCGAAACGCTCTTTGTCAAGGGATCTTTCTTTTCCGACACATCTTTCTTTTCCAACTTTTCCAAAGACGCCTGCTTTTTCGGCGGCCGCTTTTCTTCCGGCGGCGCCGCCGTCGATGGGGCTTCGCTCAGACGCTGTGCATCACCGGCGGTTGTTTCACGCCCGCCGATCGTTTCGGTATCCGCTCCCTCCTCGGCACGGTGGGAAAGCGACTTTTGGCCGTCGGGGATCCGGAGGATTTTCGCTTCTTTCGGTTCCCGAAAAATCGCGGCGTCCCGCACCACATCGGCGACGGGGCCTTCCACTGCGGCACTGCGTTCCCGCTCTTCCCGCAGAGTTTGGGGTTCGACCGGCACCGACCCGTGAAAACGCGATTTCCCAAAAGCCGCATCGCCGCGATCGATGACGCCGATCCTGCGCAGGCCCTCGGCAACGCGTCCCCTTACCCATCGAATGCCGTTCGCCGTATGCTTCCATTTCATAGTCGATCCCCCTCGGCGGCGATATCGATTCCCGCAAACAGACACCGCGGCCATGACCGCAGCGATCTGAATTTCCATAGCGTCTCTTCTGGATTCGCAATGGGATCAGGTTCCGGTTCTTGGGTCATCCCGCCCGGAACCACACCTCAAGCGACACATTGTCCTGCCCTGTCCCGGCGGTTCTGCAGAACCGCTGATAGCGGCATGACGCGAACGTCACCAATTCATCAATCTCCGCCGTACGATTGCAAAGCATCCGATAAGCCCCAGGCCCAGAATCGCCAGGGCACGTGGACCGAGTCCGACGTTTTCGCCGACGTCGGGATCGGTTGCATAGGTCCAGATCCAGTCATTCCGGTGCGATCCGCCCGCGGTCGACCGGGATGCCGTCTCCCTGCCGATCGGACCGCCCTGAAGGCCGGACGAGGCTTCGAACCCGTCTTGTTCGCCCTGGAAGGCGTCTTCATTGTCAAAATCGAACACCTTGAACTCCAGGGGATTGATGCCGTAAGTCGCGAGACGGTAGCGGTCCCCGATGCCGTCATGGACCCTCTCTTCAACGGGATTTCCGGTGAAAGCCTCCAAGACCGTCGTGTCGTCGAGGCTCGATCCATCATCCCAACCCAGCGACGCCGTGAAGACGGCAGGGTTTTCCGGCATCACACCCGGATCATCACCATTGTCTGCAACCGCCTTGATCGTGAAGGTCAAAACCAGAAACGACATCACCCAGACCCGACAAATCCGCTTCATGACTCCTCCAGCACACCGTGACAATCCATAGTCGTGCCTAAATATAAAAGTTAAATGAGACTATAATAACTATCCATTGTCAAGTGTCGAGTTTTGTCTATTCATAACGCGGCGACCGGAAATCCCTGTCGATCGATAACGACGGACACCAAAGTCTCCGGTTTATTGACATGTTATGAAATGCCGCTGCCGCCGTCAACCCGGCAGCTCAGGATGCTCCGCCGGATAAAATTATTTACAAGCAAAATCGATACCAAGGACTCAAATGCTGTGCCGGGGCCTCCGATTTGATCGTTAACACCACAAAATGACGTGATTTTTTCCAGGTGAATACGATTTGTTATGCCCTTTTAAAAAGAGCTCTTTTCGCTTTTTTTGGTCAAGGATGACAAAAAACGTCACGACCTTGACGGCCTGTCGGCGGGAAATGGAAAAGGGTCCGAACGGAGGGATCGCGCCTTCCGATCCCTCGGCAAACCGGAGGAATCGAAAGGCGACGGGATAAATGACGGGGGGATGGGGTTGTCGTGCTCAGATATTGGCTGAAACGAGGATCACTTCAATGGCCGATATCTTCCCGTTGTCAATCGCAGCGCCGAAGTCGATGTCAAGGCTGCCGTCGACGACCCGGACGTTGTTGATGGTTTTGACCACGGCGGTTTTCGACCCCACCTCCCGAACGATGTCAAAATTATCCAGTGCAAACTGACGGTTTTCCACCTCGAGATCAAAAACCCGGGAGTTCACCGAGGAAAAATAGATCTCGGCAAAATGCAGTTTCACCGTATAGACGCCCGAGCTCACCGGCAGGCTGTACCCGAAGGTTTTCCCGAATCGCTCGGTCTGATAGAGAAGGTCGGCGGTCGTACCGGCGATGGACGCGGCGTTCCGATACGTCTTTGTCGATCCGCTGTAATAGCGATCGCCGTCCCAATCGACGCCGCCGGCGGTCACGGCAGGGCCGCCGGCATTGATCCGGTGGACCACGTCCGATGAGGCGGTGCCGCCGGAAACGGGAATGTAGGCGGCCACCTGATTTGAAAACCCGCTTTCTTTCCCGTCCGTGGTCAGCACGGTGGCTGCAAAATAATAATAGACACCCTCCTTCAGCCCTGAAAGGGTGCAGCTGGTGGTCTTGGCCACACTGATGTTAGAGGCATAACTGGTCTTGGACGTACCGTAATATATTTTGTAACCTTTCAGATAAGGGCTCGTGTTCGCCGTCCAGCCAAGGGTTATATCGCCGGCATGCACCGAACCCGCACCCCAAACGCATCCCATCGCGATCAAAAGCCCGGCACACACACTGCGGGAAAACACCTTTCTCAAATCCGTTACAATCCACTCATAAAAATTTCTCATCGACATTTCTCCTGAAACTCAACCTTAAGGCAGTCTATTGGATGATGTACTCCTGTTTCGATTTCGGTATCTAACTGCCTGCAATTTCTGATTCTATATTCGAAGTAGACACAGATCCAATCAAATTTTCGAACGGTTTCCCAAAAATTCGATACGGCGACGACAACACCGTTTCTGTGATTATTAAGGAACTCGGGCGCTCCAGGAACCTTTGATCGAGAAAATTCTCTACAATTTCCTAAAACGTGTATATTTAACGTGATTCCAATCTGTTAATTCGAATCACACTCACAGGTACGATAGCACGTTATAGGTTTCACGCTTCTTTTTCTGTTAACTATTACCATTCACGCAATTCTAAGGGTGAAATACAAAAGCCAAGCGAATGAACTACAAAAAATTCAAATGCTTGGCTTTTTAACCCTGAAAACGGTTCAGGTTCGTTTCTCAACTTTCGACTTTCACAGGCCGGTGCCGGAAGGCGACGGCGGCCGACATCTCCCCATCCGCCGCGGAAGCGAGCGTTTTTTCGAAATCCGCGCCGCGTTACAATCTGGCAGTGCCGTCAAAGCCGGTCATGATCACCTCGATCGCCGATACCTTTCCATTGTCGACAAGGGCCTCGAAATCGATGTCGAGGCTGCCGTCGACGACCTGGATATTCTCGATCGTTTTGACGAAAGCGGCGTTGGGACCCGCCGCCGAGACGATATCGAGACCGTCGATCCGGCCCTGGCCGTCTTCCAGGTCGATATTGAATACACGCTTCCCGACCGATGAAAAATAGATCTCGGCAAAATGGAGATTGACGGTATAGGTGCCGGGGTCGACCGGGATAATGTAGCTGAACCGCTTCCCGTACCGTTCGCTCTGATACAGGCCATCAGCTGTGGTCCCCGCGATGGTTTGGGTCCGGGCATAGGTGCCGGTGGAACCGCTGTAATACCGGTCGGCCTCCCAGTCCGCACCGTCGAGGGTCACGGCCTTGCCGCCGGTGTTGATGCGGTGAACCACCGTGTTGACCGGAATATCCGCCGCGTTTTCGGATGAGAGGATTTCGATGGCGGAGATCTTGGCGTTGTCGGCCAGGGCCGCAAAATCGATGTCGAGGCTGCCGTCGGTGACATTAACGTCCGCGATGGTCCTGACGAGGGCGCAGTCGGGTCCGGCCGCTGAAACAATATCCATCTGAAACGAACCGGCTTGAGCGTCTTCCACGGAGACGTCGAAAATCCGTTTGCCGGCTGACGAGAAGTAGATCTCGGCAAAATGGAGTCTCACCGTGTAGGTGCCGGCCGCCACCGGGAAATTGTAGCTGAATCGGCTGCCGTACCGCTCACTCTGATACACCGCGTCAGCCTGGGTTGCCCCGATGGCGGTCGTATTCCGATAGACCTTCGTGGCACCGTTGAAAAACCGGTCGGCTTCCCAGACCAACCCATCGGTCGTTACGGCAGGTCCGCCGGCATTGATGCGGTAAAGAGCTTCGCCTGCCGGGCTTTGATCTTCACCCGCCGATTCATCTGTTCTGGGATCCGTACCGTAGAGGTGAACCTCGTCCCCGTCGCTCACCCCGTCGCCGTCGGTGTCGGGGTTCTCGGGGTTGGTGCCGTAAATATGGGTTTCGTCACTGTCGGTAAGGCCGTCGCCGTCGGTATCCGTGACAACGGGAACTATCTTGAATACCTCGATGGCGGCGATCTTGGCATTGTCGGCCAGCGCTTCAAAGGCGATATCCAGGCTGCCGTCACTGACGTGGATGTCGTTTATCGATTTGACGCAAGCACGGTCGGCGCCGACCGTCGAGAAAATGTCCAGTTGAACCAATCGTGCCTGGGCGTTCTCCACGTCGACGTCGAAAATCCGTTTGCCGGCCGAGGAGAAATAGATCTCGGCAAAATGGAGTCTCACCGAATAGACCCCCGGCGTCGCCGGCAGGCTGTAGCTGAACCGCTTGCCGAATCGTTCGCTCTGGTACAGGGCCTCCGGGGCGGTGGATGCGATGGACTTTGCCTTGACATAGGTGTTGCTCGCACCGCCGTAAAAGCAATCCGCGTCCCAGGTCAGGCCGTCGGCCGTAATCGCCGTACCGCCGGCGTTGATGCGGTAAATCGGCTCGGCAACCCAGTCGCCGTTGGGATCTCCGACGACATCGACGCGAGTGGGGTCCGTACCGTTGACATGGATCTCATCGCCGTCGCTCACCCCGTCACCGTCCGTGTCGGCGTTGTCGGGATCCGTCCCGTAGATCTCGAGTTCGTCCGTGTCCGACACGCCGTCGCCGTCGGTGTCGGATACGGGAATCCGATGCTGGACCTCATTGGAGTAGCCGCTTTCAAGGCCGGATCCGTCATAGGCGGTGGCGGCAAAATAATAGGTCTTTTGTTCCTCGAGTCCGGATATGCTGCAGCTGAGGGTATTCCCGACGTTGAGGGTCTGGCGGTAATCGCCGCTTCCGGTGCCGTAATGGATCCTGTAACCCGCCGCCTGGGTATTGGCGGGCGGATCCCAGGCCAGCACGACGTTTCCCGCATGGGCGACCTGGGTCAACATGAAAAAACTGATCAGAATACCGAGGGCAAAGCAGCCCGCGGATAAGACTTTAGGGTGTGAAGGGGCAGTAAAAACAAAGTATTTCATCGCAACATCTCCTTTGATTCTGTAGATGTCGCAAGGTTACAGCGGAGATGAAGCCGTAGGCGGGCTTTATCAAACCGGCAACCCTGCTACCATATCCCGATGATTCGGGGTTTAGGCCAGTGGCTTTGCGTCCCACCCTTTCGGATGGTTTGCCTTTTTCGTGTTTGTTGTGCATCCCGGGACGACGGTGTCGCTGCAAAACGTCCGGGAAGGGCTGAAGCGGTGTCGAAATCAGGATCTTATATTGACCTCCTTGGTGATTCGGGTTTTTTCAAAATGCCGCCGTGACTTGGGCGGGTCTGTTGGCGATCGCCGTCGTTTACCGGACTCTATACCCCTGGAGGCGCCCGCCATTCAATCGACTATTGAAACCCATAAATGTGGATTATTTCGCAAGCCTCTCCATCAGGGTGAAAAAATCGCTTTTGGGGAGGGCATAATCCCGGTCCGGGACGGTCACTGGAAGGGTTGGGGTTGACAAGGATGGGGGAATAAGGTTTTAGGGTGTTAAGGTTTTAAGGTTTATTGAATTCAGTGGGGGTTCAGGATGGTGAGGGTGGGTGTTCGGAATGCCGGAAACGGCGGGGAGGAGCTGAGATGATGCGGGTTTCCGTCCATGGGGGGCACAGCGGGGAATTCTGTTGCCATGCAAAGAACACCCTGGAAGCGGTGGTTCTCGCCTACATCGACCGAGGGTTCGCCTGGTTCGGCCTCACGGAGCACATGCCGCCGCCGGACAACCGCTTCCGCTATCCCGACGAGATCGCCGCCGGGTTCGACGCCGTAAAACTTTACGACCGCTTTGCCCGCTACATGGCCGCCGCCCGGCACCTGCAGCAGAAATACGCCGGAACGGCCCGCATCCTGGTGGCTTTCGAGACCGAGGCCTACACGGGCGCACCGGTATTTGCCGCGGCCCTGCGCCGGACCTTCCGTCCGGATTATGTCGTAGGGTCGGTCCACCATGTCAACGACATCCCCATCGACGCAACGGCGGATCAGTATCGACAAAGCGCCGCGATCTCCGGCGGCATCGACGGCCTCTACCGCGACTACTTCGACCGGCAGTACGAAATGCTTTGCGTTCTGAAGCCCGAGGTGGTGGGCCACTTCGACCTGATCCGCATCTTCGATCCGGCATACCGCGACCGGCTCGAAAATCCGGAAATCCGGGACCGGATTCGTCGGAATCTGGCCCTGATCCGGGAGGAAAACATGATCCTCGACTACAACGTCCGTGCCCTTGCAAAGGGCATGACGGAGCCTTACGTCTCGGCGTCCATCCTCCGGGAAGCCCGGCGCATGGGCATCGCCGTGGTGCCGGGGGACGACGCCCACGGCGTCGACGACGTCGGTTTGAACATCGATGAGGGCATGGCCGCTCTCCGGGCGGCTGGATTCGATACGGCGTGGCGGATGCCGTCCCCGAAGGTGCCCTGACGGGCGGCGGAAAACAACGGCTCTCAGGGGGACCGTCCGCAGTACGGCATGACAATTTCGACCCGGGTGTCGCGAACACGTCGCCGCCCGACCAGAGAAAGGAGTTCGAATGGGGGTTGAGGAACACAAAAAAGGGGCATTGAAAAGGGTTCGACTGGGCATCGTCACCCTCTCGACGACCCGCGGGCCGGCCGAGGATGAAAGCGGCAACTGGATGGCGGCGGCGTCCCGGGAAAAGGGGCACGAGATCCTCTTTCACCGGGTGCTGCCCGACGACGCCGCCGTCATTCGGGAAACACTGCTCAGCCTCCTGGACGAACACGATCCCGACGCCGTTCTCATGAACGGCGGTACCGGCGCCGACCCCGCGGACGTGACCATCGAAGCGGTCCACCCCCTCTTCCGGAAGGAATTGACCGCCTTCGGAGCGCTTTTCGCACAGCTCAGCTACGCCGACATCGGGGCCGCGGCCCTGATCTCCAGGGCATCGGCCGGGATCATCGGCCGGACGGCCGTGTTCTGCATGCCGGGCAGCATCAAGGCCTGCCGGCTTGCCTGCGACCGCCTCGTCTTTCCCGAACTCGGGCACCTCGTCAAGCACATCCGAACGGGATGAGCCGACGCCGCCCATGACGTCCTGAAGCCGGAACGACGCCGTTCTACCAGCTGTAGGGCAGGCTCTTGTGGATGGTGATCCGTTTTCGACGGATGGAGATGTAGCCGTCGCTGGTGAGGTCCTTGATCACCCGGCTGACCATCTCCCGGGAGGCGCCCACCATGCTGGCGATTTCCTGGTGGGTGAGTTTTTCCCTGATCTGAACGCCGGGCTCCGAGGTGCCGGCCAGTTGAATCAACAGCCGGGCCACGCGACCGTAAACATCCATCAGCGCAAGGCTCTCGATCTTCTTGTTGGCTTCCCGAAGCCGCCGCTGGAGTTCCATCAGGAGATTGAGCATGACGTCCGACGACAGGAGCTTCTTGAAATCGCTCTTGGCGATGATCATGAGCTTGCAGGGGTCCCGGGTCATGACAAAGGCCGAGCGGGGCTCGCCGTCCATGAGAGCCATCTCGCCGAAATACTCGTTGGGCCCAAGCCGGGAGAGGATGATCTCCTTTCCGTCTTCGTCGTTGATGCCGACGTTGACGCGCCCTTCGCAGATCACGTAGAAGGAATCGGATTCGTCCCCCTCGCTGAAAAGGATCGTGTTCTTGGGATAGGACTTGATCTTGACCACCCGGCCGACCGCCTCGAGCTCCTTGTCACTCAGGCTTTCAAACAGGGGGACCTTCTTGAGCAGTTCGATGATTTCCGTCGTTTCGGTCATATCCGCCGTCCATGGTTCTGTGGGAAGACCACGGACGGCACTGATTCCAGAATGCCGTTATCCGTGATTCCCGTGTCCCTGCGGCGAATGCTGCTGACGCCGCCGCATGCCGCGACATTCCCAACCCATGATCCCCATCCGCCCGCCGGAACGTCTCGAGTTGCCGCGCGGCGATGCATCCGGTTGGAAGGCCCATAACGATATAAATAATATTATACCCCATTGCTTACCATCCCCACCGCACAATGTCAAGAATGCCGCGAAAAAAAATGGGGTCCCAACCCTCCTGAAAAACTTAACATATTAATAACAAGGTTAATATTCCTCATTTTGCCGAAAGGATTTTACCGAATCGACCACACGGAGGATCAACGCCCGGGAGGATCGACCTCCCGCACCGCCGCGCCGTGGGTTTCGCTCAACACCAGCATCGCGAATCTTTCAACGCGGCCCGGGGCATCCGTGCTCAGGGCGGCGTAGTCGAACCGGCCGTGGTGGTCGGTGTACCCATCCTTATAGAATTGAACCGTCCCGTCAGGCATCCGGGCGTAAACCTTGACATAGGCACCCACCAGGGGCCGGCCGGCGGCGTTCGATGCGTCCAGCCGGCCCGAGTGCTCCGTCAACCGGACGCTCAGGGTCCCGCCGTAGACCGCGCGGACCTTTTTGAGGCCCCGGGCCGCCGCCTCCACCATGAGATCGCGATGCGCGAGATGCCGGGGCAGGGGGAAGCGATGGCGGGTTTCGCCTTCCGGAAGGACGATGGTCTCGGCCAGGACGGGGCGCGTGATCCCGAGCCGCGTCTCCCGGGATCGGAAAAACGGGTTCTGGGAAAACAGAAATTCGACGTCCATGGGATAGACGCTGACGGTGCATGCGGTCAGGTGCCGATAATCCAGTTGAACGATCCCGGAAACGACGTCGACATCGAGCGCGGGGGCTGCATCGGCTGAAACGCCCGCGGAATCGACCCGTTCATCCTCGGCGCCCGTCCCGGCGATGAGGCGCTCAAAGCGGCGCCGCCATTGGCGGACAGGATAGTCCCGGTACGGCTCCGCCGTCTCTCGGGCGCGGTCGAGACGCCCCCTGAAGACGTCCAGGTAGGCGTCGAGATAGTCCCGCTGCATCCGGGCGGCCACCGCATCAGGCCCCACCCCTTCGAAGAGGCGGAGGGCCTCGGCCGTGCGGTCCTGAGCCAGAAGGTAGGCCGCAGCGGCCAGGCGGTCGTCGGGGGTGAGGCGGGGCTGATAGGACAGCGTCCACAGAAATCGCCGGTACTGCCGCAAGAAGACCGGGTTGGATATGGCGGGCCCAGCCCCCGCAGGATGAACCCGGGGGTTCACCAGGGGGGCGTACTCGAGATATTGATACGTACCCCGGATCGTCGGATCGAGGGTCAACAGGGGGCTTTGAATCGACGCGCCGCACTGGTCCGCCAGGGGAGAGGCCGCCAGGTATTCCCGGATGGTCTCCGGATCGTCGTGATGGATCCCGTAGGACCAGAGAACGGGGTTGTAGGCGTACCGATCCCTCAGGAGCCCGATCACCCGCCGAAAGAAGTCCCTGTCCCGCATGCGGAAGGCGACGGCCGACAGATCGAGCCGGTTCAGGTTGTGGGTCCGCAGATATTCGATCACCGCCGCATCCGTTCCGTTTTGGGAAACGCCCTGCCACGATTCGGTATCCAGGCGAGGGAGGGCGTCGGTTACGTTGAAGACCGCCCGGGGTCCCCCGGCGACGAAGCGGTCCTCCTCGGTCACCTGGACCGGATAGATGCCGAACCGGCCCGTCTCGGGGAAATAGAAGTAATGTTCAAAGGTGGTCGTACCGTAGGGGTCGAGGGTCACCGGGACCTCCCGGGTGAAAAATCCGCCCAGAACCGGAAGCGCCCCTTCGGGGATCTCCATGCGCACCTTCAAATCCCGCCGGGCTGGAGCGGGATTGCTCACGATCACCCGGGACCCGTAAACCGCGCGCACCTGAAATTCATCCCGGACAAAGCGCTCCGCGGGCTCGCCGTCCGCCGCCTCAACGGGTTCGTCCCGCCGGAAAAAATGCCGGCTCACCATGACGGGAATCCCGTCTTCGGCCGGCGGGGCCGGAAGCACCTCCCGCCGAAAGACGATCCCTCGGCCTTCGGCTTCGGCGGCGAATGGCAGATCCAAGACCGAGAGGGCCGTCATCATTTCGGTGAAATTGCCGACGGCGAGGATGAAATGACCGGAACAGAACGGGGCGCCGGGGTCGCTTTCGGCATATCGGCGCCAGAAGGTATTGGCTGAAATCCGGTCGGGCTCCGCCGGCGAGGGCAGGCGATAATAACGGCTCTCCCCCCACTCCCGGGTCAGATCCAGGGGCCTGTGGAACGATTCGTCGGGGGCCGGGGCTTTCTTTCCGGCAAGGCGCGAGAGCGCCATGGCCCCCCGACCGGAAAACGCTGCCGCCGCATCTTCGGTCGCCTTCGTCTCCGGGGTCGGCGAGGGCGTGGACGTCACCCCGTTGAGCGCCGCATCGAAAAGCCGGTTGAACCGCTCCGGATCCCGGGGAAGCGCCGCCACCAGGTCCCTAACGTACTGACCGGCCTGATCGCGGCCGTCCGGTCCCGAGGCCCGCCGCAGCAGCAGGATCCGCTCGAGGATGTTGAGCCGGGAAAACCGGTCGGGGGCCGACCAGGCGTCGAGGTCCTCCCCGAGCAGCCACTGGTCGAGGAAGGTTTTCTCCCGCTTCTGGCGGAGATGGGGTTGGATCACCGTGTCGAAAAAGGGCCGGTCCTTGTGGTAGAGGAAGAAATGGAGTTCGTGGCAGGCATGGTCCGAATAGGCCTCCTGCTTCTCCTCCGGGGTCATCTCGTGCCATTCGGAAACAAAGCGGAATTCCGGAAGGGCCTTGTCGCCGGTAAAAGCCGCCATCCATTCGAAAACGTCCGAGATCGTTTTATAGACGGCCGTCGGCCCGGGGGAATCGGCCCGGGGCAAGGGATCGCCCGGAAGGACCTCGACAATCCGTCGGCTTTCGACCACGTGCGCATCAGGGTCGTGCCGCCGGACCATTCGACGGTCCGTCCGGTCCGCCGATGCGTCGGGAAGGGACATCTCCCGCCATATCGTATCGACGCCGTCGACGGCGATGAATTGAAGATGCACGCGGCTGCCGATGGTCGCCCTCGGAATGACGACCCGTCCCTCGCCGTCGGGCCGGAGATTCAGCAGCAGCAGAGCCGGTTCGGCGAGAAAATCGTATCCTGAGGGGCTGGTCCGCGGCGCCGGGCTTGTTGCCGGGGCCGGGGCCGCCCTGGACATCAGAGCCTCGGCCGAGACGGGTGCGGGGCCCTGTTCCGCCATCTCCCGAAACCGCGGTTCCGGGGTCTCCGTCGGCCCCATGTCCCAGGGGTTCAGGAGCAGCCGGGGGCGTTCGAGCATGTTGCCGGGGAATTTCCGGGCGCGGCGCCGATCCAGGATGTACCGGTACTCGTCTCCGAGAACCTCTCCCGCGGCATACCGGGATGCCGGCGTCGGGACCGTCGTCAGGCCGGGATCGGGGAGTCCGCCGAGGGCCAGATCCTCAAAGGGGTGGAAGACGGGAACGAAACGGGTCGCCAGGAGATGGAGGCGGGCCGAGGGCGAAGCGTTCCGCAGCGTCACGTAAACAGCCGCGTTGTCGGCCGTGGGAGGGTCGACGGCCAGGTCTGCCTTGCCGCCGGACGACAGGATCCGGTGACGGGAGAGGATGAGCCCCCCCGGTGCCCGTCGGTCGCCGATCCGGATCCGAACGGCGTCCCCCCGGGGCTTGAGGATCAAATCGTAATCCCCGGCCGGAAGCCCGTGAACCGTGAGCCTGCCGCCCTCGGACCGGATTGCGTCGGACCGGTCTGCGACCCAGACGTCCCCCCGGGTTTCAAACAGCAGCCACGGCCGGACATAGACCGATCCGCCTTCGGACGACACCCGGGGGATCCCGATGACCTCGCCGGACGTGCCATGGGCCACCCCGGGCGCGTCGATCCGCGGCGGCGACAGGGAAAAGCGCCGCGCGGGCCCCCGGGGCCTTCGGGCTTCGACCCACGCGATCCCGGGCAGTCTGCCGAGGGCGATCCGGCCCTGGGCGTCGGTCCTGAGGTTCACCGCGACGGGGTCCCGGAAAAGCGCGTGTTTGAGCGACATCGACACGGCGCGGCCGGCCACGGCCTCTCCGTTTTTCCCCAGGACCGCCAGAAAGAAACCCTCGGCGGCCCGGCGCAGAAACAGGTCCTCGATCTCCGGGCCGGCGTCGATGCCGTTGACCGCCAGTCGGGCCTCGGTCTCGAGGGCGACGGCATCTTCCCGGTCGGGGCCTTCGACCCGACCCGTCAGGATGCATCGAAGCGCGGCCAGGTTTTCCGGCACCGTGAAGTCCACATGGGCCTCCCGGGTTTCAGACGCTTCCAGATCCGTCACCGTACGCCGAAGGGTGACGCCGGCGGCATCGGCGGCCTCCAGGGTCAGCCGGAGCGACGTCAGGCCGGAGAGGGGCGCGGGATGCCCGTTCAGGGTCAGCAGGGGCCGGATCGCCATCCGGGCCGTGCGGCCGGCCTGAAGCGACGACGCCGGTACGTGAAACCCTGCGGTCAGGCGATAGTCCGCCGCCAGGTGATTGAACCGCACAAGGGCGGCCGCGCCGCCGTCGTCGATGATCATCGTCTTCGGGGCGGGCCGGGTGGTAAAGGGGACCGTAACGACACCCTCGGCGTCGGCCGGAAATTCATGGCCGGCCACCCAGACGCGAGCACTGGGACAGGGGCGGTTCTCCTCGTCCAGGATCGTGAAGGCGTGGCCCTCCGGGACAACGCGCTCCACGGCATGCCGCAGCCCCTTGCGGATCAGGGCCCGGCTGCGCCGTCCGTTGCCGATGAACTCCACCAGATAGACGCCGGGCTCCCGGAGATCGGGAAAATCGAAGGTGCGCCGGATCCGCCGGAAAGGCGATGCGTCATAATGGAAGATCTCTTCCCGGGCAGGCAGGAAACCGTCGAGGTCGATATCCGTATCCGGTTCCCGGTCGTATTCCCGGTAATAATTGACCGGGTTGAGGACAAAGACCCTCAGGGTGAGGGTGGAAACGTTTTTCACCCAGAGATCGAGGGAGACCGGGGCATTGGCGGGAAACACCTCCCTGCGGTCCGCCGGAAACGCCAGGTCGACCCGGGCGTGAAGGGCACGCGCCTCATCGGGCGGGAGCACGGCGGCCCAGCGCGCGGCATCGGGGGCTCCCTCGAGAATCCGGGTCTCGGCGAACACCCGCCGGACATAGGCCTCCTCGAGCCACCGGCCATAGGGACCGACGTCCCCGGCATCCCGGAAGATGCGGTAAAGGTAGTCCCGCACCAGAGGCTCGTCGTTTCCCGGGGGCGGCATTCGGGTTACCGCGCCGAAGTCCGCCTGCAAATCCGCCCGGAACGCCGCATCCCGCAGAAGAGCGGGGCGGACGTAGGCGGCTGAACGGGGCAACTGAAGATAGGTCCTGAACCGGGCCGCGTCGTATCGCCCCTGTCGGCGGTGAAGGTCCAGGAGATGATACAGCAGGTGAACCTTCAGGCTGTTGTGGACCGGCGGCAGATCCGCCGCAAAGGCCCACATCGCTTCGAGGGCGGCCAGGCGCGTTTCGACGTCCGCGCCCTCCGGAGGGGCCAGACGGCTGAGCCGGGTGTCGACGAAGTTCCGGTTTTCGAGAAGCTCGGGCATCATCCGGGCGCAGTCCGCCAGTTGTGACGGCAGCAGACGGCGGTGGATCGGGTGGCTGCCGAACCCCCCGGAACCGGGATGCCGGAGATCGGCCACAACCCAACGGGCCAGCTCGGGTCGGTCGGGCCAGACCATTCGGTGGAGCAGGTCCCGACGCTGGTCCGCATCGAGGTCCTCGACCGCCGGGAGATCCAGCCCGCCCACCTCGAATCCGGAAAGGCCGGGGTGCCGGTTCAGGGCCTCCCGGATGAGCCGGGGGATCGCCGTGGCCTCCGGATCCAGCCGTTCGGGAAGGTCGATCCCGGCCTCGGTCGACGTCCCGGCGTGGTCGAAGCGAAGCCCCAATACCTGTTTGAGGTGGTCCAGGGCCGCCGAAGGCCGGGTCGGATAGGTCAGCAGGGCCTGGCGGTTTTCGATCTCCCGGACCCGATCGGTGACGCCGTGGCGGTCGATCCAGGCGTCAAGAAGCGGCGGCACGGCATCGAGGTCTCCGGTGTGCTGGGCGTGCAGGCAGTGGTAGAAATAGTAGTCCTCGGTGCCGGGAACCAATTGGTCCAGCACCCGGGATCGCTCCTCTGCCAGCGCGAACGTCTCGACAAACCCGATCTCCCCCGCCCCCGCAGACGCCCCCCACGCCAGCAGCCACCCCACGACCCAAACCGTCACAACACGTTTCATGTCTCCCCTCCCTTTTTTCAGAAGCCTTTCGGTTTTAGAGTTTTATAGTTTTAGAGTTTTAGAGTTTTAAGGTGTTATTCGGCCCGTTTTCGGGGATTTTCAGCCTGAACCCGCCGCATGCCTTTCGAAATATTGTCTTGACGCTCATGCCCGCATCGTTTACAAGTGAATCTTCGGAAGCGTCTTATTATTTTGAATTATAACAGAAAAAGGAGCGGAAGATGAAAAATAATCGCAGCAGATGGGTGGGTATTGTTCTGATTTCCCTGACTCTGGCCTTTGGATGGGTCGGCCCGGGCGCGGCCGAGGAGCCCATCAAACTGGGCGTGGGCGGGGCCCACAGCGGGGATCTCGCCTCCTACGGCATCCCGTCCGTTCGGGCGGCCGAACTGGTGGTCGAGCACGTCAACGCCGTGAACGGCATCAACGGCAGGAAGGTGGAACTCCTGGTGGAAGACGACGTCTGCAAACCCGAGATCGCCACCAATACCGCCACCAAGCTGGTTTCCGAGGGGGCGAACGTCGTGATGGGACACATCTGCAGCGGGGCCACCAAGGCGGCTCTGGGCATTTACAAAGACAAGAAGATCGTCACCATGTCGCCGTCCGCCACCAATCCGGATCTGACCCAGAGCGGGGATTATCCCAACTTCTTCCGAACCATCGCCTCCGACGACGCCCAGGCCCGCCTGGAGGTCGACTATGCCCTCAACGTCCTGAACCTGAAAAAACTGGCCGTGCTCCATGACAAGGGGGACTACGGCAAGGGACTGGCGGAATTCGCCAGGCAGTTCATCGAATCCGGCGGCAAGGCTCAGGTCGTCCTTTACGAGGGCATCACCCCCGGCGCCGTGGACTATTCCGCGGTGGTCCAGAAGATCAAGCGCTCGGATGCGGACGGCGTGATCTTCGGGGGATATCATCCCGAGGCTTCCAAGATCGTCATGCAGATGCGCAAGAAAAAGATAGACATCCCCTTCATCTCCGATGACGGCGTCAAGGACGACACCTTCATCAAGGTTGCCGGCGAGTTTGCCGAGGGCGTCTATGCCACCGGCCCCCAGGATACCTCCAAGAACCCCATCGCCAAGGCCGCCGTGGCCGCCCACAAGGAGAAATACAACGGCGAGGACCCCGGCGCATTCTTCCTCAATGCCTACGCCGCTACCCTGGCCCTCCTGAACGCCGTCGAGAAGGCCGGCACCACGGACTACGACGCGGTGGTGAAGGCCCTTCGGACCGAGTTCGTGGCAACGCCTCTGGGCATCATCCGGTTCGATGAAAAGGGCGACGCCATCGGCATCGGCTTCTCCATGTATCAGGTTCAGAACGGAAACTACGTCGAGGTGCCTCTGGATTGATCCGGAGCGGCGCCGGCAATGGCGCCCATCGGCCGTCGGGGTCATATCCGGCGGCGTGAAAACCGACATCCGCCGGGAGGGCGGGGCATCCCGCCCTCCCGATACCCAACACCAACGCTCCGACGCGCCCATGGCCCGTCGGATGGAAACGGCGGCATTCCGTTATGGACTGGGAATACTTTTTTGAACTCTTGCTGGGGGGCCTGACCCGGGGAAGCATCTACGCGCTCATCGCGCTGGGCTACACCATGGTCTACGGCATCATCGAACTCATCAATTTCGCCCACGGGGAAATTTACATGATCGGCGGCTTCACCGCCCTGATCATCGCCAACGTCCTGACCCTTCTGGGGCTGAACCAGGTGGCCATCCTCGTTCTGGCGGGCCTTACGGCCGTCATCTATTCGGCGGCCTACGGCTTCACGGTGGAGAAGGTCGCATACAAACCCCTTCGCCACGCCCCGCGCCTCTCCCCCCTCATCAGCGCCATCGGCATGTCTATTTTTCTGCAGAACTACGTGCTCCTGGCCCAGACCTCGGATTTTCTGCCCTTTCCGAGCCTCATCCCCACCTTCGGCTTCATGGAGCCCGTCTCCCACATCATCAGCTCCGCCGAGTTGATGATCATCGTCACCACGGCCGTGGTCATGATCCTGCTCACCCTGCTCATCAAGTTCACCCGGATGGGCAAGGCCATGCGGGCCACGGCCCAGGACCGGAACATGGCCATGCTGGTGGGCGTCAACGTCAACCGCGTCATCTCAACGACCTTCATCATCGGGTCGTCCCTGGCGGCCATCGGCGGCGTCATGATCGCCTCCCACATCGGCATGATCAACTTTTACGTCGGGTTCATCGCCGGGATCAAGGCGTTTACCGCCGCGGTCCTGGGAGGCATCGGCAGCATCCCCGGCGCCGTCCTGGGGGGTCTGGTCCTGGGATGGACCGAAAGCTTCGCCACCGGCTATGTTTCAAGCGATTACGAGGACGTCTTCGCCTTCGCCCTCCTGGTGCTGATTCTCATCTTCCGCCCCGCCGGAATCCTGGGACGCGCCACATCGCAGAAGGTATAGCCCCGAAGGGGCGGTGGTACTGGATCAACGCACCAACTCAACACACTATAACCTATGACAAACAAACTCCAGGAAATCAAACAATCCATCGTCGTGGCCGTCTGGTTCATGTTTCTGACGTTTCCCATCATGGTCATCCGGGTCAACCCCATCCAGGGCGTGATCCAGTGGCGGTGGGAGAACATGGCGGCCGTGGGTGCCGGCAGCTTCGGCCTCTCTTTTCTGTGGCGCTACCTGATGCGGAAACGGGAGCAGGGACAAAAGGCGGCCGAGGAAGGACGCGAGACCCGGTCTTTCAGCCGCCGCCTCATGGAGGACCGACGGATCTACCTTCCGGCCCTCGCCGCGGTCGCCCTGGGCGCCATGGTATTTCCCTTCGCCTTTTCCAGCTACCAGGTCAACATCATGACCACGGCCCTTATCTACGTCGTGCTGGGACTGGGGCTCAACATCGTCGTGGGTCTGGCCGGCCTTCTCGACCTGGGGTACGTGGCCTTCTACGCCGTGGGCGCCTATACCTACGCCCTCCTGAACCACCACTTCGGCCTCGGCTTCTGGACCGTTCTGCCCATCGGGGCCCTTATGGGGGCGATCTTCGGGATCCTTCTGGGCTTCCCGGTACTCCGGCTTCGGGGCGACTACCTGGCCATCGTCACCCTCGGCTTCGGAGAGATCATCCGCCTGATCCTGGAGAACTGGAACGAATTCTCCTTCGGTCCCAGCGGCATCGCCAACATCCCGCGGCCGGGCTTCTTCGGCGTCGACATGTCTCTGGAGGCCGCCACCATCTACATCTATTTCCTGATGATCGCCATGACGATCTTCACGATCTTCGTCGTCAACCGGCTCCAGAACTCCCGTATCGGCAGGGCCTGGATCGCGCTTCGGGAGGACGAGATCGCCTGCCAGGCCATGGGGATCGACAAGACCCGGACCAAGCTCACCGCCTTTGCCCTGGGGGCCACCTGGGCGGGAATGGTGGGCGTGATCTTCGCGGCCAAGACCACCTTCATCAACCCGGCCAGCTTCACCTTCCTCGAATCGGCGATCATCCTCTCCATCGTCGTTCTGGGGGGCATGGGATCCATCATCGGGGTCATCATCGGCGCCTTCATCCTGATTCTTCTGCCGGAATACCTGAGGGCCTTTTCAGACTACCGGATGCTGATGTTCGGGGCCATCATGGTGATCATGATGGTGTTCAGGCCCCAGGGCATCATCAGCGGCATCCGGCGGACCTACCAATTCAAGGCCCGCGAATAGCGGGCACGGAAACCGATATCGCACCATGGAAACCATACTGGACGTCAAGCAGCTGACCATGGATTTCGGGGGGCTTCGGGCCCTCGACCATGTCGACCTCGATGTACGACGGGGAGAGATCGTGGCCCTCATCGGCCCCAACGGCGCCGGCAAGACCACCTTTTTCAACTGCGTCACCGGCATCTACACCCCGACCTCGGGGGATATCCTCATCGCCCCGGCGGGCGGCGGCAAACAGGAGCGGATCAACGGCCTCAAGCCCAACCGCGTCACGGAAAAAGGGATGGCCCGCACCTTCCAGAACATCCGGCTTTTTCAGAACATGACCGTTCTGGAGAACGTCATGATCGGCCGCCACTGCCGGACCCGAACGGGCATCGCCGGCGCGGTGTTCCGTCCTCCGACCACCCGTCGGGAGGAGCAGGATTCGGTGGATGTCGGCTATGAGATCCTGACCAAGATGGGGCTGGCCGGATACGTCAACGAATTCGCCAAGAACCTGCCTTACGGAGCCCAGCGGCGTCTCGAGATCGCCCGGGCCATGGCCACCGCCCCCTTTCTCATCCTCCTGGACGAGCCCGCGGCCGGCATGAACCCCCGGGAGACCAACGAGCTGGACGAGTTGATCCTCAAGATCCGGGACGAGGAGAAGATCTCGCTCCTCCTCATCGAGCACGACATGAAACTCGTCATGAGCCTTTCCGACCGGATCTTCGTCATGGACTACGGCCGCAAAATCGCCCAGGGCACGCCGGCGGAAATCAAGAGCGATCCCGTTGTCATCAAGGCCTATCTCGGAGAGGAGATCGATGCTTAAACTCTCGAACGTCAAAACCTACTACGGCAACATCCAGGCGCTCAAGGGGGTCAGCCTCGACATCGCCGAGGGAGAGATCATCACCCTCATCGGCGCCAACGGCGCGGGCAAGACCACGACCCTCATGTCCATCTCGGGCATCGTTCCGCCCCGGACCGGAGAGATTCGTTTCATGGGCGAGCCCATCCACGCCGTAACCCCCGATGAGATCGTCCAGCGGGGCATATGCCAGGTGCCCGAGGGCCGCCGGATCTTTCCGTACCTCACCGTGGCCGAAAACCTCGACATGGGCGCCTTTCTCCGGAACGACAAGACGGGCATCAAAGCGGACATGGAGCATATCTTCGAGCTCTTTCCCATCCTGGCCCAGCGGCGTTACCAGGCAGGGGGCACCCTGAGCGGCGGCGAGCAGCAGATGCTGGCCATCTCCCGGGCCCTCATGGCCCGCCCCAGGCTCCTGCTCCTGGACGAGCCCTCACTGGGGCTCGCCCCCCTCGTGATCCGCCAGATCTTCGACATCATCCGGAAGATCAACCAGGAGCAAAACACCACCATCTTCCTGGTGGAGCAGAACGCCAACCTGGCCCTCCAGATCGCCCACCGCGGCTACGTCATGGAAAACGGCCGAATCACCCTGACCGACAACGCCGCCGCCCTCCTGACCAACGCGGAGGTCAAGAAGGCGTATTTGGGGATATAGGAGAACAGGCTGAAGACTGAAGGCTGAAGGCTGAAGACTGAAGGCTGAAGGGGGGGGGAGTTATGTGATTATGTGATTATGTGATTATGTGATTATGTGATTATGTGATTATGTGATTATGTGATTATGTGATTATGTGATTATGTGATTATGTGATTATGTGATTATGTGATTATGTGATTATGTGATTATGTGATTATGTGATTATGTGATTATGTGATTATGTGATTAAGGGCCTTCGGCCCATAAAACCATAAAACCTTAACCACTTAACCACTTAACCACTTAACCACTTAAACACTTAAACACTTAAACACTTAACCACTTAAACACTTAAACACTTAAACACTTAAACACTTTCGACCACTTCCCCCCTTTATCCCCGCTCCTTCGCCGCTATATCCCTCAACACCCGTTTTTCCGATGATGCTGCGACCGATGCTTCCATTTCCGAAATGGCTGTGACGAGTTCTTCCGGGAGGGGGGTCGGGGTTGGGAGGTCGGGGTCGCAGCCGTGGTGTTCCACGGCGTCCACCACGGCTTTCACCGTCAGGCGGTCGACGGCGCAGCCGGGTTGAAAAGCCGGTTCACTCTCCCTGGATCGGTTTCCCGCATCCGCGTCATGCACAACCCTGGAAAGGATCCCCGAGGCCGTCAGCATATCCGTCAACTCACGGACCACGGCCATGGGAAGCCCGAGGGCCGCGGCGATCTCCCGTCGGGTGGACGGCGGCCGACCGTCGCAGAAGTCGCGGACGAGGCGGTGGACGATGCCGAGGGCGGCCTGCCGCTTGAAGGCGACGCTCACCTCCCGGCACTCGAGGTGGACCGCGTGATCCGCAACCTGCTGCCAGGCCGACGAGACGGCCGCGCCGAAAAGGACGATGAGCCAGCTGAGCTGGAGCCACGCCAGGAAGAGGGGCAGCGCGGCGAAGGAGCCGTATATGGCGTTGTTCCGGGCCACCCCCACCTGAAAGGCGATGTATCCCCACTGGGCCGCCTGGTAGAGGGTGCCGGCGATGATCCCCGCCGTCACGGCGGCGGAAAGCCGGACCCGGGTGTTGGGCATGACCCGGTAGATCACGGAGAAGAGGATCCACGCCAGAAGGTAGGGGAGCAGCTTGAGGGCCATGAAAATCATGGGGCTCACAGCCCCCAGGGCCGAGATGTCCCGCGTCATCATCGTCACCTGGCTCTTGATGAAGACAGTGGCGCTGCCCGAGACGATCACCAGGACCGGCGCCAGGATCACCATGCCGAGATAGTCGCCGACCTTCCGGCCCAGGGACCGCCCTTTTCGGACCTCCCAGACGGCGTTGAGGGAGCTCTCGATATTGCCGAGCACCTTGATGACCGTCCAGAACAGGACCGCCGTACCGATGCCGGCGATCAGGCCGCCCTGGGTGTCGGCCAGAAGCCTGTGGGCGAATTGGATGATCTGCGACACCACCGCCTCCTGGCCGGAAAAGTTCCGGAGCAGCTCCCGCTCCAGCCGCTCCTCGAAGCCGAAACCCGCCGCGATGCCGAAGGCCATGGCCGCCACCGGTACAATGGAGAGGAGGGTGTAGAGGGTGAGGGCCGAGGCCCTGAGGGTGCACTGATGCCCCCGGAACCCCCGAACGCTCAACAGGAGCACCCTGGCGAGCCTCACGCCGACCTTCCGGGGAAACGGGGCCTCGGTGATCGGGATGGTCCACACGTCCGTTTTGAAAAAGCGTGAGGCCTTGCCGATGATGGTGCGGAGTTTCTCCATACCGAATCCTCCTTTCGGGGTCCAGGCCGCCCTCGGGGGCCGTTTTTCTCGATCGTTGCCCCGACGGTACCACGGAAACGCCGCCGCCAAAAGAGCCAAAAGAGAAAAATAACGGGATCAAGGCGTGCGGACCGGCCAGGGTTTCCGACAGGAGGGCGGCGGGCGTCCCTGCGCCGCCGTGACGCGGGAGGCGCGCTGCGCGGATATCGGACATTCCGGAGCACCGTACCCACTTGATTCGGCGTGCGGATTGGGGTATATCCGTTGGGCGCGGCCCGCCACGGGGGCGGGCCTTTTTTTCCGGCCGCGACACCGGCCCTTCTAAGGAGACGACGCAATCGCCATATGACCCAGGACCTGATTCTCGACGACCCGACGCAACGGCCTCAGCCCCTTGCAGACGGCTTTCCGGACGCGCCGCCGCCGAGCCGGCCCATCTATCATCTGAAGCGGGAAAACAACGCCCGACGCCGAAACGCCATGACCTTTTCATGCCTCGGCAAGATCGCGGGGACCGGCGCCGCGACACTGGGGCTCTGGAAAGCCGGCCTCGGAAAGCTCTTCCGATCGGCCTGCCGCGTCCGTCCCGTGACCCAGGCGCCTCTGGTGATCGGACTTGCGGAATCGGGCATCATCCCCTCCGCCCTCTTCCATCAGGTCGTTCGGGAGGCCTGCCCGGCCGCGGCGTGGATCTGCTCCACCCGGCGCCCCTCCCCGGGAATCGCCTTTTCGGAGCACCACTCCCATGCCCCGGACCACAGTCTCCCGGATCCGGAAATCCGTCCCACGGAGCTCTGGTTCGTGGAGGACGAAATCACCACGGGCCGGACCCTTCTGGGCCTCTCCCTCAACCTCTGCCGCCGGCTGGATCAGCGGCGCGTCCGCTATGTCGCGTTCACCGATGCCCGGAGCCCCGAGGCCAGGCGCCGCTTCGACGCCATCCTGTCGGCCGACGGCATCCGCTCCAGCCTTCACGTCCTGTTCCCCGAGCCGCCCCCGGGCACGGACACGGTACGGGAAGAGATCCGGCTGAGTGCGGACCCGGCGATCCACGACGCACCCCAACAATCGGTGTCGTCCACGGTCTCGGATTGGCTGTTCCCGGCCTCCCGTCCGGCCCTTGGACGCCAGGTTTGCCCGGACATCCCCCTGCCGACGGGACTCACCGGCTCCCTTCTGGCCGTCGGGGAGGCCGTCGACCTGGGGGTGCGGATCGTTCTGGCCAACCCGGGGCTTCAGCTGCGCCACGTCACCCTCAGCCCCTGGGAGGTGGACGATGTCCACATCCACAACCGTCTCGACATTCCAGGGGACTACTACCTTTACAATCCTCACACCCTGCGGCCGCCCCTTTACATCCTGAACGATCCCGTGGACGCCGCCGTGGGCCTGGCCGCAAGGGAACGCCTGGAAGCAATGGGATTTTCCCCCCGTCTCCTCGCGCTCTGATCAAAGGAGAGACCATGCCGACCGAATCCGCCGAGGCCCTGTCGCCGCCCGATCTCTGGGGGCAGCCCGTCTTCGCTCGAATCCACGGGGAAATCGACCCCTTCGAGGACCTGTCCTGCTTCCGCCCCCTGGATCGGGCCTATACCGGGGACAACACCTTCTGGACCGTTCCCTCCCCTGAACCCCGGCTCTCCGACGACTTCTGGCGGGATGTGGCAGGGCATCTGGATGACGAACGGATTCAGGCGGCGGCTCAAACGCTGGCGGCTGCCGTGACCCGATGGGAGCCCAGAGGAGACCGCCTCGTGTTCGCGGCGATCCTGAGGGCGGGGGTCCCCGTCGCCGACTGGCTGTGCCGCCTGATTCCCGGGGCCCGGGCGGCGGCCCTTTCCCTCTTCGTGGGTTTGGGCATCGACGGCGTCGCCCTCGGCGCCCTTCGCCGGCGCTACCCGGAGCGCAAGGTCGTCTTCGTGGACGGATGGACCGGCCGGGGGGGCGTGGCCCGGACCATCGCGGCGCTGAACCAGGGGCCCCTGGCCGTCCTCGTGGACCCCTGGGGATGGGCCGATTTTTCCGGCGCCGGGGAGGACATCTTCTGCCCCACGGCCTGTTTCACGGGGGTGGCCACCCTGGGATTTTCCCGCACTTTCTTCGTGGACGAGACGCGCCTCTTCGGAGCCTTTCGCTTTCCCGCCCGGTACCGCCGGGAGGCGCTGGTGGCGGCGTGGCAGGCCTGCTGCCCGGCGCCCGGACGAGCGGATGCCGCCCGCCCCGAGCCCCCCAGCCGCTTCTTCCGGGAAACCCCCCTGAGAATCCATGCCAACGAGGTCTGCCGGGCCCTGATCAACGCCGCGCCCCGGAAGCTGCTGTTCCGGGATGGCGCCCCTCGGGTCGCGCGGCGCTATCCCCTCCTCCTCCGCCTGGCGGAACACCGAGAAGTGCCGGTTCAATGCGGGGTGGACAGCCTCGGAGAGCTTCGGACCCGGGTCGCCTGCACCCTGGCCGCCGGCTGACGGGAGACCCGCGCCGGGATTCGGGCTTTTCATTTCAGTGGGATTATTATATGGAAAGATTCATGGGATAGACGTTACGTGGACGTCCACAACCTTTTTTGCACCGACGGAGACGCATTCATGCACCGGAATTCCGCCGCCCTTCTTATGGCCGCCCTGCTCCTCGCGGGATGTCAGACCGCTTTTCAGCAGCTCCCCTACCAGCAGCTTCTGGACAGACCCGTGATCACGTTCCAGGGCAAGGAACAGCGATTCATCTCCTACTTCGAGGCGGAGCCGATCTTCCGTTTCAAGGTCGACAACCCCAACCCCAAGGCGCTGACAGTCAAGAACATGACCTTCAACCTGACCATCCTCGACCAGAAATTCATCACCGGGGTTTCGGATCAGGAAATCCTCGTGCAGCCGAATTCATCGGAAATGGTGGAACTGGCCCTGCCGTTCAATTTCATGGACGTATTCGCCACCGCCGAAGAGTTTCAAAGGACCGACCATGCCCGCTTCGACCTGACCGGCCAGGCGACCGTCGGCCCCTTTTTCATCCCCTACGACATCTCCGGGGAGCTGACCATTCCCCGGGTGCCCACCGTCGACATGGAAGTCTTCGACGCAGCGGATCCCGCCCGCATCAGGATGACCCTGGTCATCACCAACCCCAACCCCTTTCCCACGCCGCCGGGATTCCTCGAATACACGACGACCCTGGGGGGCCGTATTCTCGGAGAAAAACGGCTCACGCCCATCGGCGCCCTCGCGGCCCGGAGCGCACGCCGAATGATCCTGCCCGTCAATACCCCGGCAGCCCGGATGAGCGGCCCCATGAACGATCTCATGACAGGATCCGGCGCCTGTGTCCTTTCGGGGGTCATCCGGTATGCCGTTCCGGGGCGGGGGCATCGCAACTTCCCCTTCAGGACCGCAATGGAGGTCTTGCCGGCACCCTGAAAAGCCCCCTTTGACCCGCCCCGTCACCGCACTTCGCAGCAGCGCACCCAAAGGGCGCAGGCCTTCCGCAGGTCCGAAAGCGCCTCGTCGGAAAACCGACGGTTCGGCCCGTTCTGGAAAAACCCGGGATCGAGCACCTCCTCCTCCCGGCACTGCTGAAGAACGTACAGGTCCGCCCCGTGGATCAGGCGGCAGATCGTCTCGAGGATTTCCGGGTCCACCAGGGGCTTGACGCAGGTGGTCCGGAACTCGTAAGGGAGGCCGGCATCCATGATGGTCCGGATGCTCGACAGAAGATCCCGGGGATCGGGATCCGGATGGATGAGAGGGGCGTACCCCCGGGGATCGGTCTTGACGTCCATGGCCACGTAATCCACCAGACCCCGCCGGATGAGGTCCGCCAGGACTTCGGGCCGGCTGCCGTTGGTGTCCAGCTTGACCGGATATCCCATGGCCTTGATCCGGGCGCACAGCACCGGAAGATCGGCCTGGAGGGTGGGCTCCCCGCCGGAGACGACCACGCCGTCCAGAAAACCGGCCCGGTCCGCGAGAAGCTCGAAAAACGCCTCGGACGAAACAGCCGCCCCGGCATCCCCCCGGGCCATGGCCGGATTGTGGCAGTAGGGGCATCTGAAATTGCACCCGGAAAGGAAGACCACGCAGGCCACCTTCCCGGGGTAGTCGATCAACGAGGTCTTCCGCAGTCCGCCGATGCGCATCGAAACGATCCCCCTATCCCGCGACCTTGAAGGTCTTTCGACGGGAGAACTCCACACGCTTGCCGTCGTTCCACTGCTTGACGGGCCGCAGGTACCCCACCACCCGCGAATAGATCTCCGTCTCCCGGGCGCAGGTGGGGCATGCCGCCTGCTCGCCCGAGAGATAGCCGTGGACCGGGCAGATGCTGAAGGTCGGCGTCAGGGTGAAATAGGGAAGCCGGTAATTGGCGGCGATCTTGCGGATCACGTTCTTGACGGTCCGGATCTGGCCGACCCGCTCCCCCAGGAAGATGTGAAGAACGGTGCCGCCGGTGTACCGGGACTGGAGTTCGTCCTGGAGCATCAGGGTCTCGAAGACGTCGTCGGTGTAGTTGACCGGGAGCTGGGTGGAGTTGGTGTAGTAGACCTCCCCGGTGTCGGCGTCAGGTCCCCCGCCGGCGCAGATGATGTCCGGATACCGTTTCCGGTCAAGCATGGCCAGGCGGTATGAGGTCCCCTCGGCCGGCGTGGCCTCGAGGTTGAAGAGATCCCCCGTCTCCTCCTGGATCCGGGAGATGGTCTCCCGGATGAAATCCATGACCCTGAGGGCAAAGGCCTGCCCCGAGGCGGTGCCGATGTCCTCCCCCAGGAAGTTGATGCACGCCTCGTTCATACCGATGATGCCGATGGTGGAGAAATGGTTCTTCCAGTAAGTCCCGGAAGCGTTTTTGATCTCCCGGAGGTAGAAGCTCGAATAGGGATAGAGATTCTTGTCCGTGAAGGTTTCGAGCACCTTCCGCTTGATCACCAGGCTCTCCTTGGCCGCATGGATCAGCTCGGAAAGGCGTCGGTAGAATTCAGCCTCGGTCCGGGCGGTATAGCCGATGCGGGGAAGATTGAGGGTCACGACCCCGATGGAGCCGGTGAGGGGGTTGGCGCCGAAGAGCCCCCCGCCCCGCTTGAGGAGTTCCCGGTTGTCGAGGCGCAGCCGGCAGCACATGGAGCGGGCGTCCTCCGGGGACATGTCCGAATTGACGAAATTGGAAAAATAGGGAATGCCGTACTTCCCGGTCATCTCCCAGATGAGGTCGAGATTGGGGTTGTCCCAGTCGAAATCCGGGGTGATATTGTAGGTGGGGATCGGAAAGGTGAAGACCCGGCCCCGGGCGTCCCCCGCCATCATGACCTCGGCGAAGGCGCGGTTGAGGACGTCCATCTCCGCCTGGAAGTCGCCGTAGGTCTCGGCCCCCTCGACGCCGCCGACGATGACCGGATGGTCCTTCAGGATGCCGGGCACCGAGAGGTCCATGGTGATGTTCGTGAAGGGCGTCTGGAAACCGACCCGCGTGGGAATGTTGATGTTGAAGACGAACTCCTGGATCGCCTGTTTCACCTCGCCGTAGTCGAGCTCGTCATACCGGATGAAGGGCGCCAGCAGGGTGTCGAAATTGGAGATGGCCTGGGCGCCGGCCGCCTCTCCCTGCAGAGTGTAGAAGAAATTGACGATCTGGCCCAGCGCGGAACGGAGATGGCGGGGCGGCGCGCTCTCCACCTTCCCGGCAACGCCCCGGAAACCCTGTTTGAGCAGGTCCTTGAGGTCCCACCCCACGCAGTAGACCGACAGGAGGCTCAGGTCGTGGATGTGAAAATCGCCCCGTTTGTGCAGGTCCCGGATGGCGGGGGGATAGATCCGATTGAGCCAGTACTCGGCCGTGATGTCCGAGGAGATGTAGTTGTTGAGGCCCTGGAGGGAGTAGCACATGTTGCTGTTCTCCTTGATGCGCCAGTCGAGCCGCTCCAGATAGTGATCCACCAGATCCACCCGGGCCTTGGTGGCGATGTTCCGGATCTGGCTGTGCTGCTCCCGGTAGAGGATGTAGGCCTTGGCGGTAATGGAATAAGGGGAATCGAGGAGAACCCGCTCCACCACGTCCTGGACCTCCTCCACCTCGGGCACCGGCCCGAAACGCATCTCGTGGGTCAGGGTCAGAACCCGCAGGGTGAGTTTCCGGGCCTCCCGCTCGCCAAACTCGCCGGTGGCCTTTCCCGCCTTGAGAATGGCCGCGGTGATCTTGGATGAATCAAACTCCACAATTCTGCCGTCGCGCTTTTTGATCTTTTCGAACACAGGGATTCCTCTTTTGCTGATGTCGTCAGGTTTCAAGATGAGGGGATTCGGCTGCCCGGTCCCTTGCGGACCGCAGCAGCAAGCGGGTTGATATCACCACATATGGTGCATGTCAAGGCATTTGGCGCAACATATAGTGCGTTTTCCCATCACACACCGTAGCTATCGAAAAAGACAGGAGAAAAAAAGTTATCTGCTTTTCTGGGGGAAGGGAGGGGGGAAATGTGGTATAGGGGATAAAGGTTTTATGGTTTTAAGGTTTTATGGTTTTAAGGCTTTAAGGTTTTAAGGCTTTAAGGTTTTATGGTTTTATGGTTTTATGGTGTTAAGGGACGGTTTATGGGATTCGTTAGGCGGTTTTGGCGGATGTACCCTTCAGTCTTCAGCCTTCAGCCTTCAGTCTATCTATTGACCATGGCCGTGCCGGAATGCTAAAACCCTAACACCCTAACACCCTAACACCCTAACACCCTAACACCCTAACACCCTAACACCCTGACTTCCTATGCCCCTCTACGAAAATCCCCTTTTCCGGGAAACCGTGGTTCCCTGGTATGATTCCACGCTCGCCTGTATCGTGACGATGGCGGTCATGGCGGGGGGCTTCATCTTTGGGGTCATCGGGTACCTGACGGCCCTGGAGACGCCGGAATCCCACCGGTATGCCTGGGTGCCGGTCCTGTTGGCGGGCATGAGCCTCGCTGTCATCCTCTCCATTGCCGTACGCTTGTTCCTGCGCTGCGCCCGTCGACGGAAACAGCGGCGGGAGCGGCGATCATCGACGTCGACACTCGCCGACCGGCTCTGAACAGCCCGCGTCTATCCGGCTGTCAGGCCGGCTGTCAGGCCGGCTGTCAGGCCGGCTGTCAGGGGCGTTCCCGGAAGGTCTCGAAATCCATCTTTCGGTAGCTGTCCGTGTGGATGAACCTGAGCAGGGGCAGCATGACCTCCGGGGGAATATAGCCCGGCTGGGATCCGATGCTCGTCCCGTCAGACGCGATAAAGAAGGTGGCGGGAAGCCCCTCGACCCGATACTGCTCAGCGATCTTCGGCTGCCGGTCCGAATCGACCTGAATGGGAATGTAATGGTCGTTGAGATATGCCGCCACGGCGTTGTCCCGGAAGGTCTTCTCTTCCATCACCTGGCAATATTGGCACCAGTCCGCGTAGAAATTCAGGAAGATCTTCTTGCCTTCACGCTGCCCCCGGCTGAAGCCCTCCTCGAAGGTATACCATCGGACCCCGGCCGCTGCCGTGCCTTTGCCCCCGGCCGCGGCAACACCCTCTTCCCGAGCCTCCCCCGCCCCAACAACGGCAGGTGCCCCCACGAGCAAAGCCATGACCATCACAATCCACAAATATTTCAATACGACCTCCCCCATAACCCCATAAACTCTAAATCCTGAATCCTTCTTCTAAGAAAACGTCATTTTCTCATAAATTCTGGGACCGACCCTCGAATCGCTTGAAACCCAACCACATAACCACATAACCACATAAAACCTTAACACTCTAACACTCTAAAACCCTAACACTCTAAAACCTTAACACCCTACCCCCCTAGAACCTCCCCATCCTCTCCAACAACCCCTCAGGCCCAATGAACCGGGTGACGGTTTCGGTCTTCGCGATCCGTCCCGTCCTGTCGATGAAGACGAGGGTGGGGAGTCCCACGACGCCGTACTTCCGGTGCAGGGCCTTCGCTTCGGGGTCCGACGGGTCGGAGCCGTCGACCCTGAGGGCCACGAACCGGTCGGCGGCGGCGACGACCCGGGGATCCGAGAAGGTCTTTCGGTCCAGGTCCTTGCAGGCCGCGCACCAGTCTGCATAAAAGTCGATCAGGACCGGTCGCTTTTCCCGATGGGCCGCCGCAAGGGCCGCGGCCTCATCGGTCATCCAGGCGATGCCGGCGGGCGCTGCCGCGGGTGAACCTGTCGCGCCCCCGACCCCGGCCCCGGCCAGGGCGAAGCGGGCGGCGTAGGCAATGCCCAGGGTGAGGCAGAGGATGCCCGCGGCTTTTCGGAGCCGGTCATACCCGCCGGCTGCAGCCGACAGGCCGTCAAGACCCCCGATGAAGACGCCGACGCCGATCAAAAGGGCGCCCATGGAGAGCCAGAGGATTCTCTCGGGCATGAGGGGCGCGGCATAATAGAGGGCCGCCGCCAGCATCAGCACTCCGAAGGACCGTTTGAGCCGCTCCATCCATGGGCCGGACCTGGGCAGCGCCGCCGCGGCGCCGGAGAATGTGCCGATCACGACGAAAAGGGTCCCCATGCCGAGGGCGAAGCTCCACATGATCAAAAAACCCTGGAGTCGATCCCCCAGGGTGGCGATATAGACCAGAAGCGCCACCAGAAGCGGCCCCACGCAGGGGCCCACCACGGCGCCGGCCGCCGCGCCGGTCAGAAATACGCCCACCCCGCCCCCGCCGAACTTCATGCCGATCCGGGAGGCCGCCCACGCAGGCATCCGGATGTGGAAGAGATCGAAGAGGCTCAGGGCCATACCCGTGAAAATCACCGCCACCCCGATACGGACGGCCGGGTGGCCCGCGAACCCGCCGAACAGTCCTCCCGACCACGCGGCCGCGACCCCGAAGGCGGCATAGACCAGGGACATGCCCCCCACATATATCAGGGAGAGACCGAACCCCCTGCGGGTGCTCCCCGCGCCGGCGGCGCCGATAACGGTCATGGTGATGGGAATCATGGGATAGATGCACGGGGTCAGGCTGGCCAGGAGGCCCCAGGCAAAGGCCGCGGCCAGGACCCCCACCAGCCCGAAACGGCGGTGGGCGCGCCAATAGGGGTTTTCAGAAGGCGGCGGTTCCAATGCGTCCGCTGCGTCCGCAACCGGCGCCGGAGAAACGTTCTGTTCCGCAACGGACCCGACCACATCGACAGTGACGGTTAACCGTTTTTCCCGGGGAAAGAAGCACCGGTCTCCGGCGCAGCCCTGGTACCGGATCGTCAGGGGGACGACAATGGCGGACCCGACCGGCGCCGAAGCATCCACCGACACCGGCAGGCGGAAGGTCGCGTCCTCTACATGGAAGCGGGCCGTATTCCCGTCCGGCTCGGTCCTTTCGACGCTCTTGGGAACGTCGAGGGGCCCGAAGGCGATGCCGGATACCGGGACCGGCTCGATGAACGTCCGGTCCGCATAGAGTTTGTGGCCGGGGGGAATCCCGGCGGAAACCGTGATGACGCCGCCCTGTCCCGGAGCGATGCGCTCGGGGGCGACAGCTATGATAAAGGTAAAGGGATCGGCAGGCGCCGCTGGTGAAGCCTCCCCCAGGATCCCGCCCGATTGCGCCGTCGCGGACGTTGATCCGGCCAGGAGCAGAAGGACGCAGACAAGCACCCGCCCCATCGACGGTATCAATCCGTTATTCACAGGATTCAAGAATTCCCCCTCGCCGTCACCGCCGCGGACCGGCAGGGCCTATCGGCTCAGCTCTTCGGCCCGTCGCGCCGCCGCAAGGATCGCATCGACGATATGCCGGCGGACGTTGTTCCTTTCCAGGACATTGACGGCGGCCTCGGTGGTGCCGCCCGGCGACGTGACCTTTCGACGCAGGACCTCGGGGGGTTCCCCCCTGGCCTGAATCAGCCGCACCGCGCCGTCCAGGGTTCCCAGGGTCAGTTCGGCGGCATCCGAGGGGTCGAGCCCCGCAGCGACACCCGCATGGGTCATGGCCTCGATGAGGTAGAAGACATAGGCCGGCCCCGACCCGGAAAGCGCGGTGACTGCATCCAGCTTTTCCTCCTCGAAGACGATGACTTTTCCCATGGCGCCCAGGATCTCCATGGCCGCCTCGATGTCTTGCGCATCGGCGTGGCGGTTGGGGCTCATGCCCGACATTCCGGCCAGCACCAGCGCAGGCGTGTTGGGCATCACCCGGATGATGGGCATCCTTCGGGCCCGGTCCTCGTCCAGGGGACCGTAGAGCAGGGCTTCGATCTTGCGAATGGGAAACCCCGCGGCGATGGAGATCACCAGGGTGCGTCCGCCGACGCCGTATTCGGGGCCGCTGCTGATCTCCCCCAGCACATCGGTCATCTGCTGGGGCTTGACGGCCAGGACAACGGTGTCGCATTCCGCGAAGAGCCGCGCGTTGTCCCGGACCGGAGCCACGCCGTAAGTCTTGTGCATGTAGCTGAGCCGCTCCGCGTTGACGTCGTTGATGCAGATATGTTCTCCGGGAAGGATGCCGGAGCCGAGCAGAGCGCCGATGATCGCCTCGCCCATGTTGCCCGCGCCCAGAAAGCCGATTTTTCGATCCTGAATGGCCATGAATACTCCTGTTGTTAATTCGAGGGTTGAAGGCCCCCAAACCGTCGATGCCGTTTTTTGAATATAGCGTCTCCCGCGCCCCTGTCAACGGTTTTGAGGGAAAATAACTTGACTTATAGGGATTTAAGGGGGTAGGGTTTGAGAGTTTTAAGGTTTTAGGGTTTTAGAGTTTTAGAGTGATCAGGGGGTTAACTCAGCTTTCGGCTTTCATCATGGTGACCGGACAGAGACTGACGGGCATACACGCCCCAGACGCACCCCTTCAGTCTTCAGTCTTCAGCCTTCAGCCTTCAGTCTTCAGCCTTTTTCAAACTCCTGACCACCTGAAAAAAGCTTGTGCCATCCATCTTATTGATGCATATTTATATGGACAGTTTATGCATACTTCAGAAGGAGGCAGACGTGAGAACAACATTGAACATCGAGGACGACCTCATCGAAAGAGCGTCGGACCTTACCGGAATAAAAGAAAAAACAGCTCTTGTCCGCAAAGGACTCGAAGCCCTGATCAGTTTGGAGAGCAGCAGGCGCCTGGCTGCACTGGGTGGAACCGAGAAAGATCTCCGGATGCCAAGGCGAAGACGACCGGAGCAATAATAATGATTCTTGCCGATACCAACGTTTGGATCAAACATTTCAGAGAGTCCGATGCTGAACTCATTGAGCATTTGAACATGGGTTTTGTGGCATGCCACCCGTTTATTATCGGTGAATTGGCCTGCGGCAATATAGGGAATCGGGCGGAAATTCTGACGCTCCTCAAGGCGCTGCCCGCCGCACCCATTGTTGAACCGAGAGAACTTTTGAATTTTATAGAAAATAACATGCTGATGGGGCGCGGTCTCGGCTACGTGGATATTCAGATACTGGCTTCCGCGATTATCGGTAACGTCGTACTATGGACTTTTGATCGTCGTCTGAATGCGGCGGCAACGGAGTTGGGCGTTTCATATTTGAAAAGCTGACAGGGACTGTCGGCGAACGCACGCTTCCGGCACCGGCCTATAAAAGTCGAAAGTTGAAGTGAAACCTGAAACCGGCCCAGAGGGCCTGAGAGGGGAGGATAGCGATGCGCATCGACACACCTGTTCGCCAAATGGATATGAGTGAAGTGAAAGCCGGTGATGTATTGCTCTCCTACGGCGACGGATGGATTTCGGATGTTATCCGTCTCGTAGACGGTGGGGATTACAGTCACGCAGCATTCTTTGACGGCAACAATATCGTGGAAGCCGGTTTGCGGGGCGTCGTTGTAACACCTCTGGAGAGTGAGGTGGCCGCCCAGAAATATGTCGATGTCTATCGATTCAAATCAGATTCCGGAAGTCCTTTTTCTCTTCCGGATTGGCCCGTTGAACCGGTGATCGAACGCGCACACTACTACTTTGACAAGGGAACCAAATATGCAGACAACCAACTTTATCTGGTAGGGGTGTTGATCGTCGTCAGGAAATTGCCTTACGGCCGTGTGGAAAAAGCGGTGTTACGGGCGGTTCTGGATATGATTTTCAAACTGTTTAAAAGGATTGCGGAAGGTCGGGAGACAAAGTCGGTCGTCTGTTCCGAACTGGTTTATCGAAGCTTTTACGAAGCTGTTCCGGAGAAAAAATACGGGTTGTCGATAAAGGGAGCGCTGGCGCCTTTCAAAGGGCGTCTGGACAGCCTGGTTGAAAATGAATCCGGTGAAGATGACCTGCATGATGCGGAAATAGAAGAAACGATACGGCGGATTGAGCGGACGTACTGGGAAATCAGACCCGAATTAGCGGCTTCAAAAGACGAAATCCATACGCTTCTCAAGGCCGGCAATCCGCTTGTAGCCGCTGAAATGGTCAGTCCGCATGATCTTCAGATCAGTCCCAATCTGGAAAAGATCGGACGTGTGAGAAAACCGGCCAGGTGATGGATGATGCACAAGCTCGAGGTTCGGGGGTGTCGGCACCGACCGTTCCGGCCAACGGTTCCGACGGCCGGCCCATACTGCGGAACGAGGCCCTGAAACAAAGAAAACCCGCGCATCAAAGGCTTGACAACATGGCATTGGATGAGGTCTATTCCCATATCCGGCCCCGGAAAGGCGTTTCGCGGACACGGCCCGCTCTTGCAGCCAAAAGGCCCCTGTTCGCGACGCCCCTGTCCCGAAGGGAAACAGCCGCACCCAGCGCCGCGCTTAACCCCTGGGACCTGGGCGCTTAACACTTAAAACCTTATCAAACGGAAATCCCATGTTCATTTTAGGCAATTTCATCATCGCTCTGGCAACGGTCGTCGATTACATCCTGGTGCTCTACATGTGGATCGTGATCGCGCGGGCGGTGTTGTCGTGGGTCAACCCCGATCCTTACAACGCCATCGTCCGCATCATCTACAATCTCACGGAGCCGGTGCTCTACCAGATCCGGAACCGGCTTCCCGTCACCTTCGGCGGCATCGATCTCTCCCCCATCGTCATTTTTCTCGTCATCATCTTTCTTCAGAAATTCGTGGTCACCAGCCTGTTCGTGCTGGGCAAGTCCTTGATGTAAAACGGGTCCCGCCGTGATCAGCGCCCGTGTAATCCTTCAATCGCCGGAGAACGTCCATGGCCAGGATCGACGCATTTTTTAAACTGATGAACGACCAGGGGGCCTCGGACCTCCACCTCGTATCGGGCCAGCCCCCGGCGCTCCGACTCCGCGGGGATATCGAGCGGGTCAAGTACAAGATCCTCGACAACGACGAGCTCAAGGCCATGCTTTACGAGATCGCCCCCGAGGACAAGATCAAGGTGTTCGAGGAGACCGGGGACGTGGATTTCGGGTACGAGATCCCGGGGCTCGCCCGTTACCGCGCCAACTTCTTCATGCAGAAGAACGGGTGCGGCGCCGTCTTCCGGGAAATCCCCAGCACGATCCTCACTGTCGAGAAGCTGGGGCTTCCGCCCGTGATCGCCAAGCTGGCCAACCTGCCCCGGGGGCTCGTCCTCGTCACCGGGCCCACGGGTTCGGGCAAATCGACCACCCTGGCGGCCATCATCGACGAGGCCAACCGAACCCGCAAGGACCACATCATCACCATCGAGGATCCCATCGAGTTCGTTCACGCCAGCCAGAAATGCATCGTCAACCACCGGGAGGTGGGCAACCACACCCGAAGCTTCAGCGCGGCCCTCCGGGGGGCCCTCCGGGAGGACCCCGACATCATCCTCGTGGGCGAGCTTCGGGACCTGGAAACCATCTCCCTGGCCATCGAGGCCGCCTCCACCGGCCACCTCGTCTTCGGGACCCTCCACACCAGCAGCGCGGCCAAGACCGTCGACCGCGCCATCGAGGTGTTCCCCGCCGCCCAGCAGGCCCAGATCCGGTCGACCCTGGCCGACGGCATCCGGGCCGTCGTGGCCCAGACGCTCTTCAAGCGCATCGACATCAAGGGCCGGGTGGCCGCCCTGGAGATTCTCATCGCCACCCCGGCCGTCCGCAACCTGGTGCGGGAAAACAAGACCTACCAGATCAACTCCATGATCCAGACCGGGAAGAAATACGGCATGCGGCTTCTGGACGACGCCATCATGGAGCTGCTCGAAAAAGGCTGGATCAGCCCCGACGACGCCTACAACAAAGCCAACGACAAGTCGCGGTTCCGGCCCTTCATCAAGAACCCGCCCTCGGATTTCACCGACGTCTGACACCCTTTCAGGAGCGCTACGGCATGAGAAAACAGGAAGTCGACTACATCATCACCCGGATGCTGGATGCCTACGGCAACGTATCGGACCTCAACGTCACGGTGGGCAAGCCCTTCCAGGTGGAAACCGCGGGGCAGCTGGTCCCCGTGGAGATGGAGCCCCCCTTCAGGGAGCTCACCCCCTTCCAGACCGAGATCTTCGCCCTCAACCTGATCAACAGGAACCGGCGGCTGACGGAGAACCTCATCCGCGAGGGGTCGTGCGACCTCTCCTACATCCTGCCGGGAAAGGCCCGCTTCAGGGTCAACGTCTTTTCCCAGCGGGGCATGTATTCCAGCGTCCTCCGGAAGCTCGAGACCAAGATCCCCACCATCGAGGACCTGAAGCTGCCCGACGCCTTCGGGAAGATCGCCCGGGAGCGCAACGGGATCGTCTTCGTCACCGGCGCCACGGGCAGCGGCAAGACCACCTCCCTGGCCGCGGTCCTGAACGCCGTCAACGAGACCCGGAACGTGCACGTCATCACCCTGGAGGATCCGGTGGAATACTCCCATCCCCACAAGAAGTGCACCTTCAATCAGCGGGAGCTGGGAAAGGACTTCGACACCTTCGCCCACGGCCTCAGGGCCGCCCTTCGCCAGGCCCCCAAGATCATCCTGGTGGGGGAAATGCGGGACCGGGAAACCGTGGAGATCGGCCTTTCCGCGGCGGAAACCGGCCACCTCGTCCTGAGCACCCTCCACACCGTCACGGCGGGCCAGAGCATCGAACGGCTCCTGGGGTTCTTCAACATCGAGGAGGAAAAGCAGATCCGCATGCGTCTTTCTTCCACCATCCGCTGGATCGTCTGCCAACGCCTCCTGCCCAGGGTGGGCGGGGGACGCGTCGCCGCCTTCGACATTATCGGGAACAACCTGCGGGTCCAGGAATCGATCCTCCACGGCGAGTCCGAGGGCAAGACCTTCTATGAGATCCAGGAGGCCGGTCGGGCCTTCGGCATGACGACCTTTGACGAATACATCATCGAGCTCTTCCGGAAGGGCGCCGTCACCGAAGAGACCGCCCTCTCCTACTGCAGCCGCCGGGCGGTGGTGGGGCGGGGCATCGACAGCATCAAAAGCCGCCGCGGCGAGTCGACCACCGACATCACCGGGCTTGAACTGGAGGGCCGGGTATGAACATCAGCTGCACCCACTGCCGCAAGACACTGCGCGTTCCCGACGACAGAATCCCCCTCGACAAGGCCTTTTCTCTTGTCTGCCCCGGTTGCGGCCGCCGGTTTGCCGTCGACCCCGTCATGCCCGAGGACTTCGAGGCGGACGAAACTATCCCGTTGCCGGAGGGTGCCGCGGCAGCCGCGACGAACGACGCCCCGGACGGCGGGGTGCCGGACAATTCCTTCCAGTTTCTGGCGCAGGGCGCCAGAACCGCCATGCTGTGCACCCATACGCCCCCCCTGCTCTCCCATGTCCGGAAGACGGTGGAAGCGGCGGGATATCACGCCCTCGAAACAGGCACCCCCCGGGACGCCCTCCGACAGATGCGGTCCCATGATTTCGATCTGGTGATCATCGACGAACTCTTCGGCACCCGGGATCCGGAGATGAACAACGTTCTCAAATACGTGTCCCAGCTCACCATGGACAGCCGGCGCGGCATGTTCGTCGTCCTCGTCTCCAGCCGCTTTTCAACGGGGGACCCCATGCAGGCCTTCCACAAAAGCGTCAACCTCATCGTCAATACGGCGGACGTCGACCGGATGGCCCCGCTCCTGAAGCGGGGCCTCGACGAACACGAAGCCTTTTATCGGGTCTTCAACCAGGAATACGAGCGCATCAACGGGACCCTGTAGCGGCGGGTCCGACCTTCAACAGAAGGCCCATCCCGACGGCGGTCACGACGGCGGCGGCCATGAAAGCCGCCTGGTAGGCCGACACCTCGGGGACGCCCAGGGCCATGCAGCCGTCGATGACGGGCCCCGATATGAAGGTGCCGGCCAGTCCCCAGCTGAGAAAAAAGGTGGCATTGAACAGACCGAAGCCCCGACCCCGCCGCTCCGGGGGAATCAGCACCGAGGCCAGGGCGTAGGCGCTCGCCGTGATCAGGGCCTCGGAAACGCCCCGGATGAAGTTGGCCGCAAACATCCAGGCCAGCCCCTCCACGCCGGCCAATATCACCAGCGAGGCCGCCGCCCCCCACGTGCCCCAGATCAGGACCCGGCGGTGGCCGTACTTGCCCGCCAGGCGCCCCACCATGAGCCCCGCCCCGATGACGGCCACGGACTGCATGTTGACGACGTGGCTGATCATGCCGCCGGCGAGGGCCAGCCCCGAGTCGAGGGCGAGATACTGGGACATGATGACGGCGATGGAATTCCGGCCGAAATTGATGAAGACCATGGCCCAGAGAAAGAGGATGAATGCGGCGCGGGTTCCGGCCTCGGCCTCGGGCGGCGGTGCCTCCGGGGCCCCGCCGCCTTTCCCGATGCCGCCTTCGGGCACCAGGAGCATGGGCAGCACCGAGACGACCATGGCCCCCGAAGCGATGAAAAAGAGGACGCCCTCCTGGAACCCCCACCCCTCATACCGGAGCCCCATGCCGTCATAAAGGAGCCCCCCGATCCAAATCCCCAGGATCCGCCCGAGCCCTCCGACGCTGGTGAGCCGCCCCTGCACCGCGCCCCGGTCCTCGATCCCGTAGATGTCGGAGATGAGGGCGCTCCACCCCACGTTGGACATGGACCAGAAGATCTCCACAACGGCGAGCCCCAGGATGATGACGTAGCCGGCGGCCTGACCGACCCCGGCGAGGGTGTGGAGATACCAGACCAGGATGGTGCCGATCCCGGCCAGGAGTTCGCCCCATACGATCAGGGTGCGGCGGAGCTGACGTCGATCCGACACCCCGCCCCACACATAGGTCTGACAGATGACGTTGAAGAGCATGGGGAGGGTCGCGAAAAGGGTCGTCTCGGTAACGCTCAACCCCAGGTAAAACCGCAGGTAGATGGAGAGAAAGCTGTAAAACAGCCCCCTCCGGAACATGGCCATGACCTGGAACGAGGCGATGCCCCAGAAGATCCGGGACGGCACGTGACGCGCCTCGGGGGTCACCGTCCGGTCGCGGCCTGCAGCTGCCGTTCGTGAATGATCCGCAGGCCCTCCAGGGTCAGGTTGCCGTCCACCACGTCGATGGTCTCGCTGACACCGGCCATGAGGGGCGCCAGCCCACCGGTGGCGACGACCCTGGGCGCGGTGCCCATCTCCTCGGCCATGCGACGGACCATCCCGTCCACCAGCCCGGCATAGCCGAAGATGATGCCCGCCTGGATGCTGCCGACGGTGTTCTTGCCGATCACCCGGTCCGGCGGGCTGAAGATCTCCACCCGGGGCAGCTTGGAGGCCCTCATGAACAGGGCCTCCGACGCGATCCGGATACCGGGGCTGATGGCGCCGCCGAGATACTCGCCCTTTTCGGACACGGCGTCGAAGGTGGTTGCCGTGCCGAAGTCGATAATGATGAGGCTTTCAGGATATCTGGCATAGGCGCCCACGGCGTTGACGATCCGATCGGCCCCGACCTCGCTGGGGTCGCCGTAGAGGATGGGCATCCCGGCCGCCGTCCTGGCATCCACCCATACGGGGGCGTGTTTCATGTACTTCCGGCAGAAGGCATCCAGGATGTTCACCATGGGCGGCACCACACTGGAGATGATGGTCCCCTTCACCTGGCCCGCGTCGATGCCGTCCCTGGCGAAAAGCCCCGATACGAGAAAGTTGAACTCGTCCTCGGTGGTGTTCCGCTCCGTCCGGATCCGCCAGTCCCGAACCAGGGTCTTCCCATGATAAATTCCCATCACCGTATTCGTGTTCCCCACATCGATGACCAACAGCATATCGCTCGATCTCCTGTTTCGGCCCTGGGGGGCCGGAGTTTTGAATGTTGAATGTTGAATTTTGAATGTTGGGTTTAAGGTTTTAGGGTGTTAGGGTTTTATAGTTTTATGTGACTATGTGATTACTATTGCTTCCTATAGCCTTCAGCCTTCAGCCTTCAGTCTCCTTCACACCCTAACACCCTTATCACTTCAATCTCTCAAACAAGCGCGCTATTTCGTCCGCTTCGAAGCGGGGCCAGGGGGTGGGGCGGCCTTCGTGGAAGGCGGCGATGTCGCGGCCGGGGTCGCCCACCTCGCCGATTACGGTCACGGGGATTTCGGCGTCGTGGAGGGCCCGGATGAGGGGGGCGCACCGGTCCTTCCGACAGGTGATGAGGAGACTGCCCGAACCGATGAGGCCCAACGGCGCGATATCGAGCAGCTCGCAGATCTTGCGGGTCTGGGGAAAGATCGGAATGTTTTCCACGAAAACCCGGATCTCGTGCCCTCCTGCCGCGGCGAGCTCCTCCAGGGCCGTGGAGAGCCCTCCCTCGGTCACGTCGTGCATGGCGCTGACGCCGCCCGAGGCCGCTGCGATCCGCGCCTCCCCGAGGATGCTGATCCGGGAGAGGAACCCCCGGCAGGTCTCGAGCTCCGCCTCGGTCATGCCCCGCTCCCGAAGCGCGGCCCCGAACTCCCGGGCGATGATGCTCGTCCCCTCCACCGCCACCGCCTTGGTCAGCAGCACCACGTCCCCGGGCCGCATCCGCCCCTTGTCCACCAGGTCCCTTCTCGCCACGGTGCCCGCCAGCATGCCGCTCACCACCGGCCGGGTCACCGCGTCGGTGATCTCCGTGTGCCCGCCGCAGAGGGTGATCCCCCAGTTCCGGCAGGTGGTCTCCAGATCCCCCAGCACCTCGAAGATCCCGGCGGGGGTGGTCCCCGTGGGAAACATCAGCGTGGTCAGGAGCCACCGGGGTGCCGCGCCGGAGGTGGCGATGTCGTTGGCATTGACCAGGACCGCGTACTGCCCGATGGCGTCCGTGGCAAAGGTGATGGGATCGGACTTGAGGATGAGGACCTCCTCGTCCGCGACATCCACGGCGGCGATGTCCTCGCCGATGCCGGGATGGATAATGACGGAAGGATCCTTGAAATCGAATGCGTCGAGATATTTCTTGAGAAGATCGTTGGGGAACTTGCCGCCGGGCAGGGGCAGGTAGAGGCGCAGCAGATCCCGCACCTCTGCCAGCCCGGTGACCCGATGATCGCTCTCATCCTGAAACCGGTGACCGGCCGGTCCCGCCGCCGACACGCCGTGATCGAGCCACACCGTGGTGGCGCCGGCGCCGTTCCCCGCCTGGATGTCGAACACGAAATCCCCCACCACCGCCACCTCCCGGGACGCCACCCCCAGGCGGGCCGCCGCGGCGGCCACCCCTTCGGGATGGGGCTTGGGTGCGTGGGGGTCTTCCCGGGATATGATTACCGCGAAGTCGTCGGGACCCACCGTCTTGAAATTCTCCAGTGCCCGCATCACCGCCGCGCGGAGATTCCGGGTCAGGATGCCCAGACGAAGCCCCCGTTTGCGGCACCACCGGATCAGCTCCTCGGCCCCGGGGTTGGGTTGCGAGGCCTCGGCCGCCGAGAGCTCGAAGTCCGCCAGCATCCGGTGTGCCCGGTCCCGTTCCGCCGGGTCGGCCATCGCCTCGATGTGCTCCAGCACCGGCTGGTCGGGAGGGCAGCCCACCGCCGCCTTGATCTCGGAAAAATTCAGGGCCCCGGGGTGCGTGAGGGTCCCATCGAAATCGAACACTACGGCCTTGACAATCCTGTTTTTCATTTCTCATCCCTTCCCCGTAAAAAGGCGACAACGATGCCGATGGCCCCGAGGGCGATGCCCGAGGACATGGCGTGCCGGAAAGCTTCCATGAAGACGGGCTCCAGATCGGGGGTGTAGACCTTGAGGAGCCGCCCCCCGCTCGAGGCGTGAAAGGCGCTGTTGAAAAGGGTTCCGGCCAGGGCGATCCCCAGCACCATGCCGAGGTTGCGGACCGTGGCCACGGTCCCGGCGGCCACCCCCATGAATTTCCGGGGAACGGCGCTCATGGCGGCGGCGTTGTTGGGGGCGATGAACAATCCCGTGCCGATGCCGCTCACGGCCAGACGCCACGCGATCTCGATTTTGGACGCCTCGGGCGTCAGGCGGGAGAGAAGGACGAAGGAGGCTGTCAGGACGGCCATGCCCAGGGTGCAGAGCCAGCGGGATCCCAGCCGGTCCGAAAGGGCGCCCGAGAGCGGCGCGAACAGGAACAGAAAGATGAACGGGGTCACCATGATCAGGCCGGTATCTCCCGGGGAGAGGCCGCGGGGATGCATCAGGAAAAACGGCATGAGAAAGATGATGGTGAAGAGCCCCGCAAAAAGGATCATCCCCGCCAGAACCGGCAGAACGAAGAGGCGGATCCGCAGCAGAGACGGCGAAATCAGGGGATGGGGGGTTCGGATTTCCCGACGGACGAACCCCAGGGACGACGCCAGAAAGAGCCCCGAAAGGGAAAGAAACGGGATACTGCCGTAGCCCCAGTCGTAGCCGTGGGTCAGGGCCGCGAGCATCGCCCCCATGCCGAGGGCCAGGAAAAGCGCGCCCCAGCCGTCGAAGGATTCCCGCCGCGTCACATCCACCTGCCGATGCCTCAGGAGACGGTTGGCCCACAGCGCCGCCCCCACCCCGATGGGGATGTTGATCCAGAAGATAAAAGGCCAGGAGGCGACATGCAGAATCCATCCCCCCAGGGCCGGTCCCACCGTGAGGCCGGAGGCCACCACCGCCCCCAGGACGCCCAGGGCCCGCCCCCGCTCCGAGGCCGGAAAGGCGTCGACCACAATGGCCTGGGTGCAGGACATGACCATGGCGGCTCCAACCCCCTGGAAGGCCCGGGCCCCGATGAGCCACAACGCACTGTCGGCCATGGCGCAGCAGAGGGATCCCGCCGAGAAGACCCCCAGCCCCCGGGTGTAGACCCAGCGGCGGCCCCGGATGTCGCCCAGCCGCCCGAAGGAGAGCAGCAGGGAGGAGACGGTGAGCAGATAGATCATCATCACCCACTCCACCGTGGGCATGGGCACCCCCAGGTCCTGCATGACGGCGGGCAGGGCGACGTTGACGATGCTGCCGTCCAGGGTCGACATGAACACCCCGACGGCCGTCACCGTGAAAATCGCCCACTTGCCCGATCGATCCCGCATCCGCATCTCCCATCCATATCGAAGAAACCAGTCCAGAAACCGCTGCACCCTGCAAACATAGCTGAACTATTCAACTTTCGACTTTCATGATGGTGACCGGATAGATACGGCCTATGGAAGTCGACAGTTGAACGGACTATAAAAGATGGCGGCATAAAGATCAATCAGCGTTTTGGATTTTAAGGAAATTGCCGGGTGTTGTGATGGTCCGCCGGAAACAATTTGACACATCGACCTCTTTGTATTACATATCGTAATACGGAGGTGACGACATGATCACATTGAGACTCGATCCGGACCTGGAAAACGATGTTCGTGTCGCTGCCAGAAATCTGGGTCTGACAAAATCCGAATTGATTCGCAAAAGTATAATTGAATATATCGGAAAGTTGGAAAGCCTCGATGCCTGGGAATCGGGCAAGGATTTGTTTGGCAGATATTCAAGCGGCCGGGAAAAATCTGTCTGTCGATCGAAAAGCCATTTTAAAAGAGAAGATTCGGGGAAAAAGAAAATGAGGCTGAAGACTGAAGGCTGAAGGGGCATAAACGTTCCGTCCATCGCAGACCACCCCTTTAGCCTTCAGCCTTCAGTCTTCAGAGTCGAGATGATGAAAAAAGTCCTGATAGACTCCGGCCCATTGATTGCGCTGTTCGATGCGTCCGATAGATACCATCATGAATCGCTTGAATTCATCAAAACAAATAAGCACCCTCTTGTCACGACCATAGCCTCCATAACGGAGACACTTCACTTGCTGGATTTCAACCGAAATGCCCAGATCGACTTTTTAGAATGGATCGGCAGAGGCGGCGTTGAAATTTATGATATCCAGAATAAGGATTTTCATCGACTGAAAGCGTTGACGGAAAAATACCGGGACTTGCCAATGGATTTTGCCGATTCATGTCTGGTATATATCGCCGAACAGCTCAACATCGATACCATTGCAACGATCGATCGCGATTTCTCGGTCTACAGGATCAAAGGCAGAAAAAAGTTTAAAACCCTGCTTTCCTGAAACCGCCCCGAAGAACCACCCGCCTATAGACAAACCCGTCTGCATGTACTAAACTCCAGTTTCCGACTTTCATGACAATGACTGGATAGCGGTGCCGGAAGGATGCGGCCCGGCATGATACGCCCCCCAAAGGAAGGGATCCTAAAGCGATGATCAGCCTGAACGACAACGAAAAGCAATTCCTGCTGACCCTGTACGACCGCCTCGACGGCAGCCTGTCGGGCCAGATCTCCATGTACGACGTGGGCGCGGCGATGGGCTGCGAAAAGCCCGAGTCCCTCAAGATCGCCGAATCCCTCATGGGGATGGACGCCGTGGCGGTGCGGACCCTTTCAGGCGGCGTGGGGCTGACGGAGACCGGCATCGCGACGGCCCGGGATCTGGGCGCCGGGGGCGGCGACGCCGCGCCGCGCCTGGGAGACGGACCGGTCGTGGACGATGCCGGACGGACGGCCGCAGAGGCCCTCGCAACCGGCATCAAGGCCGATGCCGGCGGCATGAACCTCGAATTCGACGCCCTGGCGGAGCTTGTGGCCGATCTCAGAACCATCGACGCCCAGATGACCTCCCCCCGCCCCAAAACCGCCGTCCTGCGCGCAGCCTTCACCTCCCTGCAGAAAACCCTGGCCGCCGCAAATCAGAAAGACGGCGCCGCGCGAATCGCGGCATTTATAAAAGGGTAGGGTGGGTAGGGTGATTAGGGTTTTAGGGTTTTAAGGTTTTAAGGTTTTAAGGTTTTATGGTTTTATGGTTTTATGTGGTTACCGGCACACGCTTATAGTCTTCAGCCTTCAGTCTTCAGCCTTCCTTCAGCCTTTCCCCCCACCAGCCCCTGAAAATCGAAGTCAACACCGAAAGATGTCCTGAAACGCAACACCAACATCCCACAGGCACAAGATCATCCTCTCCCCCCAACCACCCTAAAACTCTACCACCTTAATCACCCTAAAACCCTAAAACTCTAACACCCTAAAACCCTAATCACCCTAAAACCCTTCTTCACCTAACCACCCCTCCCCCCTTAATCAGCTATAACTTTTTTTAACTTTTTTCAAATTCGGGTTGACATCGGGCAATCCGGAATCTATAGAGAGAAAACGATATATCAAAAGTTCTTATTTTATGCATCGTGAGCCGTTGCAGACGCTCCTGGGCGACGCCGTGGTTTCGCATGCCGCGAGACGCGGACGCTTCCGGAGAAACGCCCGGACAGCGGTTGTACAATTGCAGCTGTTGGGTGGAAACTGATTGCAGCGCGCTCGTTTCAATAATATATGCTCCACTACGCCCTATTCTGAAAGAGGATGTTCTGATGAAAAAACAATGTTTCAAGGTTGCAGTGGTTCTCGGTTTTCTCTGTGTGCTTCCAGTGACGGTCGTTGCGGAAAATCAGGTGGTGATCGAACCGGAAAACCGGGTGGTGATCGAACCCCTGATCTACGCGGACGAAATCGACGTCGCGAACGCCAACCTCAACCTGACGGCCAAGGCGACCAATCGGCTGGAGCCGACCCTCTCCTTCGCCTATCGGACGGACAGCAACTTCTACCGGGTGGACGACGATTTCGAGAAGCTTCGGGTGGACACCTATCTGGTGCAGCCGGGTCTCCGCTTCGGCTATCGGACCGGGAAAACCCTGGTGGACCTGGGCTATTCCCTCAACATCTACTCCTATGACGACCGGGACGACCGGCCGGCCGGACATCGGAACGCCGACGACCTCGATTACACCGGGCACACCCTCCGGCTGAACGCCGAAACCCGGCCCACGGCCAAGATCAATCTCGGCCTCAAGGAATATTTCGTCCGCACCCGGGACCAGTCCGAGGCCGACCACACCACCGGACTCGTCGGGATCCAGGAGAAATACAACTACAACCAGATAGAGCCCTGGCTCGCCTACCGTTTCAGCGAACGCTTTTCATCCCGCCTCGCCTACCGGCACACCGCCGTCAATTACGATAAGGTCAACCCCGAAGACGCAACGGAAAACCGGGGCCTTTTCGATTTCCGCTACCACCTGTCGCCCCGGGACTCCATCGCCGTCGATTACAGCATCTGGAATCGGGATCACGACGAAGGCATTGCCGACTACACCTCCAACGTGATCGGGCTGGTGTACCGGCGCAACGCCAAGTTCCTCTACGGTGAGCTGGGCGTCGGCTACCATCATCGGGACTTCGAGGAGAGCGGCCGCGACAGCGAAAGCACCCCGGCCTTCCGCCTGGCCGTCACGGCCCAGAGCTCGGGCCTGGACGAATCCGGCCGCCCCAAAACCTACGCCACCCTGGCCTTGAACAAGGATTTCAACAGCTCGGGTACGTCCAGCAACTTCCTCGAAACGCGGGAGGTCTCCCTCCGGGCCGGCCACACGTTCATGGACCGGATCCTCCTGGACATGGAAGGCTATTACCGCATGAACGAGTATGAGGACGCTGCCGGCCTCACCCCCGACGGATCCGTCGAGGATCGGGACGACGACCGGATGGGCGTAGTGGGCAGCCTGGGATACCGCCTCGGCCGCTGGTTCGTGCTGAGCGTCCGGGGCGGATACGAGAGCCGCGATTCCAACCTGGCCGCCTACGACTATGACAACACCTATGTCATGGCCCGTCTGGATTCGTCCTATGATTTCAACCTGAAGTAAGCTTCCCAAACCGCAAGCCGCCGACGACAACGGGCCCGGCGCCCGCGTTTGCGGCTTGCCTTGTGTGACGATCATGCCATACCTGAAAAATCGAATCTTCGGAAATATTGTGTTCCTCTGGCTTGCCGCCGCCCTGCTTTTCCCTTCGGGAGGCCTCTGCCTCGCCCGGGAGGAGGGCTATCGCATCGGCGCCAGGGATGTTCTGGCCCTCACCATTTATGCCGGCGGCGAGGAGCAGCAGTCGGTCCAGCTGACGGTGAGCCCCCAGGGCACCATCAACGTCCCCTTCATCGGGCCGGTCAAGGCGGCGGGCCTCACCGTCAGCCAACTCCGGGAACAGATCGTGGCGCCCCTGGCCCAGGATTATTTCGTCGATCCCGAGGTCAACCTCTATATCAAGGAATACCAGAGCCTTCAGTATTACATCACCGGCGCCGTCACCACCCCCGGCCTCTACACCACCGATTCCCGGCAAACCCTGTTGACCCTCATCGCCAAGGCCGGCGGCGTCATGAACGACCGCGGGAACGTGGCCTACATCATGCGGGACTCCACCGGAAAGCTGCGGGAGGGGGAGACGCCGGAGGAGCTGATATCCAAGAACAAGAGCCAGAAGGCGGATCTGGATCGACTCCTCGACAAGGGCGATATGGGCCAGAACGTGCCCCTCCATTCCGGGGACGTCGTCTACATCCCCCTCAAGCGGGACCTGGACGTGGCCCAGTCGAGCATCTATATGGAAGGCGAAATCAACCGCCCGGGCATCTATCCCTATCAGCAGGGGCTCACCGCCCTGAACGCCTGCCTCATGGCCGGCGGATTCAAGACCTATGCCGCCCCCAGCCGGACCCGTATCATCCGGGAGGTGGGGAACCGGAAAGAGGTGATCCGGATCGATCTGAACGCCGTCAAGGCCGGCAAGATCGCCGACATTCCCCTGAAGCCCGGGGATCTGATCAATGTTCCCGAAAGCTGGTTTTAACCCGGCATGACCCTTCATGCCGCCCCCCCGCGAGGCAAAGACGCACCATGACTGAAAGCCCCCATTTGTCCCAGGAAACCGAAGAGACCGTCGACCTGACGGAGTACCTGAACGTCCTCAAGAAGTACCGCGGCCTGATCCTCCTTGTGATGATCCTGGTCGCGGCCGCGACCACCCTTTTCACGCTCCGGATGCGCCCGGTCTACGAGGCGGCCGCCACCATCGTCATCGACAACGAAAAGACGCCCCTGCCCTTTGGCAACGACATGGGCGGTTACGGGAGCTATATCTCCCAGGAGGTCATGTTCAAGACCCACAAGCAGCTTCTCACCTCTCGGCCGGTCATCGAGAAGGTGATCCAGGATCTCCGGCTCGACCAGGTTCAGGAGGACCTCGAGATCGGCTCCATCAGGGCACTGTTATCCCGCTACAAAAAAAACCTGATGCTGCTCTTCCGGGAGGAGCGGATCCCCACCCCCGAGGAGACCCGTCTGGCCCTCATCAAAACGGTCCTCGACAAGATCACCGTGACCGAGATCCGGGACACCCGCCTCCTCCGAATCGGAGTGCGGGACTACGATCCCGAAGCAGCGGCGCGGATGGCCAACGCCCTGGCCCAGGCCTACATCACCTTCAACCTGGCCAACCGCCTCGAATACTCCCAGAACACCATGGCGTGGATGACGGAACAGCTTTACGACGTCCAGAAGAAGCTGGAGGACGCCGAGGCCGAGTTCCTGGCCTACAAACAGAAGACCAGGCTCTTCTCCGTGGAAGGACGCCAGGGCATGATCACCAACAAGATGAACGAGTTCAACGACGCCTATCTCCAGACGCGCAACCAGCGGCTGGAGCTGGAAGCCAAGCTGGGCGAGCTGCGGCGCATCGGCGGCACCTCCAACCGGCGGAACATCGTCCACATCCGCTCCCTCATTGAAAACGCGGTGATCGACAACCTCTACAACCAGCTCATCGAGGCCGAGGTGGCCTATTCCCGGGCCGCCAAGATCTACAAGGGCAAGCATCCCAAGCTGACCCAGATCCAGACCCAGATCGACAACACCCGGGCCAAGCTCAACGGCGAGATCCAGAAGGAGCTGCAGAGCATGAAGGCCCAGCAGGCCGTGCTGGCCGCCCGGGAGGAGGTCATCCAGAAGACCATCGGGGACTTCGAGAGCGAGGCCATGGAAACCAACAAGAAGGAGCTGGAGTACACCATGCTGGAACGGAGCGTCGAAACCCAGCAGCAGATGCACGACATCCTCCTGGCCAAGCTGAAGGAGACCAACATCAGCAGCAACGTGGACGTCTCCAACATCCGGATCACCGAGTCGGCCGTGGCCGTCAACAGCCCGGTCAAGCCCCAAAAGGCCCGGAACATCCTCCTCGGCGTCATCGTCGGCCTGATGGCGGGTATCGGTCTCGCCTTCCTCCGGGAATACCTCGACCAGTCCCTGAGAACGGAGGAGGACGTCCAACGCTACCTCGGCCTCCCCGTCCTCTCCATCGTCCCCCTCGCGGGAAAGAAGTAATCCGGGCCAAGGCCCGGATTACGAGGCTGAAGACTGAAGACTGAAGGCTGAAGGAAAAGCGGGCCCGAAAACCGGCCCCACAATCACATAAAACCCTAAAACCTTAAAACCCTAAAACCCTAAAACCTTAAAACCCTAAAACCCTAAAACCTTAACCACTTTCAAAACAACCGATTCCCCTATGCCCAAAAAAAATAACGCCAAAGACAAAAAAGAGAGATCCTACGGCCGCGTCCTTCTCAACGGCGACAACCAGAAATCCCGGTTTGCCGAGGCCTATCGGACCCTGCGGACGAACCTCCATTTCTCCTTCATGGACCGGAACTTCAAGGCCCTGGTGGTGACCAGCGCCGGCGAGTCGGAGGGCAAGACCGTCACCGCCTACAACCTGGGGCATGCCCTGTCCCAGACCGGAAAATCGGTCCTCCTGGTGGACGCGGACCTCCGGAAGCCCCTGTTGAGCCGAATCACCCCCCTCAACGGTGACGGGCCCGCGGCCAATCCCTCGGGATTCACCGGGCTTCTGGCCAACGCCTTCAACACACCGGTGGCCGAAGGCCGGCTGGAGGAGATCGGCATCCACGATCTCTTCAAGATCCTGGCGGTCCAACGCCGGACCGGCGTCCTCCGCGCGGAGACCCCGGAGAATACTGTCGAGGTCATCTTCTCCCAGGGCTTGCCTTCAGCCGTCACCTGGGAAAACCGCCCGGAGGAGAAGAAGCTGGCGAACGTTCTGGTCAAAAACGGCGTGCTCTCGGAGGAAAACGCCCGGATCGCTTTCCGCCAAAAGGCGGACACGGGACATAAGCTGGGGTTCATCCTCTCCCGCATGGGATTGTGCCGGGAGACCGATCTCAAGGGCACCCTCTTCATCCACCTCACCGAATCCCTGAGGGTGCTGATGGGGATGCAATCCGGGGCCTTCACCTTCACCGACCGCCCCGCCGGCTTTTTTCAGCGGGCCCAGTTCGATATCGTCGACCTGAAGGAGGTGCTGGACCAGATGAAAAACGACGACGAACAATACCCGTACCTCAACGGCCTCATCGACGCGAACATCCAGGCCACGCACCAACCGGGTCTTTTTCTGCTGTCGTCGGGCGTCATTCCGCCCAACCCCTCCGAGCTCCTCTCGTCGCCCCAGGTCGATTTCCTCATGACGCTCCTGACCCGAAAATTCGACACGATCATCATCGACACCCCCCCCATACTGCCGGCCACCGACGCCCTCCTCCTCGCTCCCCGGACCGACGGGGTCGTCCTGATCGTCAAGGCCGGGCACATGCGGCGCAACCTGGTTCAGAAGTGCGTGGACCAGATCCGCCTCAGCCAGGCCAACCTCGTGGGCGTGGTGCTCAACCAGGTGGACGTCCGCAAGGAGGGCTACTACAACTACTACAACAAATACTACACCGGCTACTACGGAAAATCGTGAACTCAGCGGCGACACCCCCCCAACAGGGCACCCGGCTTGCCGCGGTCGCTCTCGTCATCTGCCTGGCCGTCGGCGGAACGGCTGTTCTGGCCGCCCGCCTGACAGCCCAGTTGCACCGGCTCCGGGGGGAGCGCTTCCTGCTTTCCGAGGCCCACCCCGAGGCGGCCGCCGCCTTTGCCGCCGCGCTCGGACGCCTTTCCAGGGACGCCGATCTCCACCGGCTCCTGGGCAGGGCCCGGTTCCGGCAGGCCACCGCACCGCCGGAGGACCCCCAGGCCTCACCCGACCCCGGCCCCCTGCTGATCAAGGCCAGGGACGCCTTCCTCGAAGCGGCCCGGCTCAACCCCCTCGACGCCCAGAGCTTCTTCGGGGCCGCCGAATGCGAAGCCCTGCTGGCCCAGGCCTTCCGCGCCGAACACCCCTACGCCCCCGACATCCCATACGACCCCCGCCCCTATTTCGAGGCGGCGGTCCGGCTTCGGCCCAACGGCATCACCTATGCCTACGCCCTGATCCGATACCTGGCCTGGCTCCCGGACCCCGAGGCCCTGAGCAGGGCAGTCCGAGACCTGGCCGCGGTCTATCCCCCCATCCACGCGCGCCTGAAAAAAGAGGCCTTCTGGTCGCAGTCTCTCCGGGAGGCGTGTTTACAGGGGCTCACGACGGCCGCGAAAAACCGGGTCCTGCCCCGGGAAACCCACGCGGCCCTGTCGACGTTCATGGCCGAAGAAGGGCGCTGGTCCGAAGCCGTGACCCACTACCAAGCAGCCATGGCCGTAGGACCGTCCCAGAACACCTCCACCCACCAGTATCATCTGGGATCCCTCCATCTCGGCGCCGGGGAGCCCGGAGCAGCCCGGGACGCCTTTCTGGAGGGGCTCCGCCAGAGCCGGGACCGGGAGCGCGATCTGAACCGGATCCTCGGGTATTACCGCCGGGAAAAGAATCCGGCCGGGTTCGTCGCGTTCTTTCGCACGGCCGCGGCCCAAACCGCCCTTCCCCCGGAGGCCGACATGATCCTCGCCCAGGCCCTGATTTCCACGGAGCGATATGACGCGGCCCGGGAGGTCCTGTCGACCCTGATCCGGCAGAAGCCCATGGCCCGGGCCTATTACTGGCTGGCCAGGACGGCCGAGGCCCAACAGGACTGGGACGCCATGGAACTGGCGGCCCAGAAAGCCACCATCCTTGAGCCCGAAAACAGCCGCTACCACGCCCTCTTCGCCCAGGTGCTGACCCGCCTCAAAAAATACGACCGCGCCAAACAGGCCCGCGCCCTGGCCAAGCACTACAGCCACCGCCCCTGACACGGAGGACGGAGGTCGGAGGGCAGAGGTCGGAGGTCCCAACATTCAAAATTCAACATTCAAAATTCAACATTCAAAATTCAACATTCTTACCCCCTGCCCGACAACCAGCCCCTTCAGCCTTCAGCCTTCAGTCTTCAGCCTTTAATCTAAAAAATCCTCGAAATCCCCTCCTCTTTCAGTGTATGAACAACGAGAGAGGATCGCCCATGAAAACCTATCGGATTTCCGACTTGCTGGATCTGTCCGCCGTTCAAAAGATGGCGGAAGCCCATTATCGCGCTACAGGCATGCCGGTCGGCATTGTGGATGCCCTTGACGACGCGATTCTGGTCAGTACGGCCTGGCAGGATATCTGCAGCAAATTTCACCGGGTCCACCCGGAGGCGCTGAAAAAATGTCAGGCCAGCGAAAAATACATCAAAGAACATCTTGTCGAAAGCGGGGCCTGTCGGTATAAATGCCAAAACGGCCTCTGGAATATCGCTTTACCGATCTCAGTTGCGGAACGGCATCTGGCCACGCTGTTTCTGGGACAATTTTTTTACGAAGGGGAAATCGCCGAGCGGGAGATCTTTATCCGCCAGGCTCGGGAATTCGGGTTCGACCTCGACGACTATCTTGCGGCCCTCGATCGGGTCCGGATTCTCACGAACCAGGAGGTCGACAATATCATCGAATACAACAAGGGGCTGGTGGCCTTTATCACGGACATCGCGGAGCGGTCGCTCGCGAAGCTGGAAGCGGACGAAGCTGTTTTAAAACAGCAGTATTTTCTTCAGAAGGCACAGGAGATCGGACAGATCGCCACCTTTGAGCTGGACCTGAAAACCTGTGAAATGACCTGGACGGACGAGCTCTACAGGATTTTCGGGCTTCCCGTGGACATGCCGATCACCTATGAGAAGATTTTAAACTGCGTCCATCCCGACGACCGGAAATATGTCGAAATCTGTCCGGATGCGCCGTTCGCGGCGGAAATTCTGAATATTGAATATCGGATAGTGGTCGACGGCAGTTTAAAATGGATCAAAAGAAAAGCCGAATTCAAGCTGGATGAAAAAGATGAGATCACGGGCGTGATCGGCGTGGTTCAGGACATAACGGAGCGCAAGCTGACCGAGGAGGCCCTGGCGGAGAGCGGCAAGCGGCTGCGCCTGTCACTGGCCGGTTCCGGCGCGAGCTTCTGGGAATGGCGGCCTGAAAACAACTATATCTATTTTGACGATTACTGGTGGAAAATGATGGGGTATGCTCCCGGCAATCGGATTTTTAATTTCGAGGTCTTGAAAAAAAGCGTTCATCCCGACAGCAAACCGCTTTTTAAAAAAACGCTCCAGAAGTATATCGAAGGCAGCATCCCGCGATATGAAATGGAATACCGGATCAAAACCCCGGCCGGTGAATGGAAATGGATCTGGGTTGCCGGTGAATGCATGGAATGGGATAAAAACAAAAGGCCGCTTCGGTTTATCGGCATCCAAAGGGACATCACGCCAAAAAAGCAGGCCGAGGAAGAAATCCGCAGCCTGAATGAAACACTCGAAGAGCGCGTCGCCAGACGTACGGCGGAGCTCGAGGAACGCCGGCGCCAGATCCAGCGGCTTGCGCTGGAACTGAGCGAGGTTGAAAATCGGGAACGGCAGCACATCGCAACCATTCTGCACGACGATTTCCAGCAGGAGTTGGCCTACATCAAGATTGAAGTCAGCCTCATGGCCAGAGACAACGCCGACAGAAAAGTGGGCCAAAAGCTGAGCTACCTGGAAAGCCTCATCGGGGAATGCATTGAAAAGTCGCGCAATCTCTCCTATGAACTCAACCCGCCGGGCCTGAGGCGCGGGGGATTGCCGATGGCCCTGGAAATTCTCGGCCAGGATATGGAGGATAATTACGGCCTCAAGGTCAGGGTCCGAACCCGGGACGGCCTCGAACCCATTTCACTGACCCATGCCTCTGTCCTGCACCGCTCCGCCAGAGAGCTGCTTTTCAATGTGGTCAAACATGCCGGGACAACGTCGGCGTTCATGGATGTCGGATGCCGGAACGGAATGATTTATATCCGGGTAAAGGATTTCGGCAGGGGATTTGACTATGATGCCGTCAGATCCAGAGAGGGGCGGGGCGTGGGTTTCGGTCTGTATCAACTTACGGAGCGCATCACTTTTCTGGGAGGAACCGTGAATATCCGGACCGGTCCGGGAAAAGGGTGCTGCGTTGTGCTGAAGGTACCCAGAGATGGAAATGTTTAAATTCGACAGGCCGGTGATCCGCGCCCTCCTCTTCGTCCTGCTCGTCTTCACCCCCCTGGCCCGCGCCGGCGTGAAGCCCTGGGCCGTGACGGTGATGGAGATGATCGTTCTCGTTGCCGCGGCGCTGTGGGTGTCGGGCCGGATCCTGGATCCGATCCTGAATCCAATCATGGATCCAATCATAGATCCAATCATAGATCCAATCATAGATCCGGCCGGGGGCCGATTCAAAACCCCCCTGGACCGCCCCCTGGCCGCGGCCGTCGCCCTGGCCTTCATCTCCGCCCTCTTCTCGGAGAACCCCATTGCCGGTCTCTGGGCCGTGGCCGAGTTCATCACCTATATCGCCGTCTTCCACCTGACGGTCCACACCCTCCGCACCCGGGCCCAGGTCAAGGCCCTCGTGGGGCTCCTTGCGGGCATGGGCGCCCTGCTCTGTGTGTTCGGCCTGTTCAAACACTGGGGAATGAACCCCTTTCCCTGGTGGGACTACGCCGATATCGGCCGATACAACGTGCGGCTCTCCGCCACCTTCGGCAGCCCGGACCATTTCGCGGGCTACCTGGAGATGGTCGCGGCCCTGACCCTGGGGTATCTTTTCACCGGGGTCGGCATGGAGAGGCGGATGCTCCTGACGTCGCTCCTGGTGCTCTTCCTCGCGGCCCTCATCCTCACCCTCTCCCGGGGCGGGTGGATCGGGCTGGGCGCCGGTCTCTTTTTCATGATGGGAGTCCTGCTCACCCAGGAGCGGTTCGGAAAATACCGGTGGAGCGCCGCCGTAGGCCTGGGCGTCCTGGTCCTCATGCTCATCCTCCTCTCCTCCACCCCGGCGGTGGAGCGGGTGCTGACCCTCCGGGACGGCGAGGCGGCCCTCGGGGGCCGGCTGACGGCCTGGCAGGGCGTTCTGGCCATGATCGCCCAGAATCCGCTTCTGGGCACCGGCCCCGGCACCTTTGCCGACGCCTTCACCCAGTACCAGCCGCCGGGGCTCAGTCGTCAGTTCACCATGGCCCACAACGACTACCTCCACTTCATCGCCGAGACGGGCCTGCCCATGGCCCTGGTCATGGCGTGGATCCTGGTCGCGGTCTACCGGACCGGCCTCGAAAAGATGCGCCACCCCAGCCGGCTGGTCCGGGGGACCACCCTGGGGGCCCTGGCCGGCATCACCGCCATGGCGGTCCACAGCGCCGGGGACTTCAACCTCCACATCCCGGCCAACGCCCTCCTCTTCACGGTCCTGGGGGCCGTGGTCTGCTCCCGCACCCCCTCGGCCCTGCCCGAAAGCCCGGGCTTCAGGAGCGGGGATTCGGTGTCGTCTTCCACGCCCATCCCCCTGAATCGCACATGACCGGGAGTGACATCCCCCATGGACGGATGGAACGGATTGCCGTTGATTCGCGTTCGCAATCCGTGTAATCTGTATCATCCGCGCCGTCCGCATCGTCCGCGGATCAACCGAGAGGAAGCCATAGCCATGCAATTCATCGATTTGAAAGCCCAGCAGTCCCGCATCCGCGACCGGATCGAAGCCAACATCCGAACGGTCCTCGACCACGGGCAGTACGTTATGGGGCCGGAGATCGCCGAGCTGGAGCGGCGCCTGGCCGCGGCCGCGGGGGTCCGGCACGCCACGGCCTGCGCCTCGGGCACCGACGCCCTCCTGATGATCCTGATGGCCCGGGGCATCGGCCCGGGGGACGCCGTCTTCACCACCCCCTTCACCTTCATCGCCACCGCCGAGGTCATCCGGCTGCTGGGGGCGACCCCGGTCTTTGTGGACATCGACCCCGCCACCTTCAACATCGACCCGGACAGGCTCGACGCGGCCATATCAGGCTTCGATGCGAAGGCCGCCGGCCTCACGCCCCGGGCCGTCATCCCCGTCGATCTCTTCGGCCTGCCCGCCGACTACGACGCCGTGAACGCCGTGGCCCGAAAGCACAAGCTCTTCGTCCTGGAGGACGCGGCCCAGTCCTTCGGCGCGACCTACCGGGGCCGGAAAGCCTGCGCCCTGGGGGACGCGGCCGCCACCTCCTTCTTCCCGGCCAAGCCCCTGGGGGGATACGGCGACGGCGGCATGTGCTTCACCGACGACGACGATATGGCCGAGGCCCTGGTCTCCATCCGGGTCCACGGCATGGGCGCCGACAAGTACGACAACATCCGGATCGGCATCAACGGCCGCATGGACACCCTCCAGGCCGCCGTGCTCCTGGCCAAGTTCGAGATCTTCCCCGAGGAGCTGACCCGCCGCCGGGCCGTGGCCGACCGCTACACCGAAGCCCTCGAGGGCGTCGGGGTCCCGCGCGTGCCGGAGGACTGCCGATCAGCCTGGGCCCAGTACTCGATCCTGGCCGAAAACGCCGGGCACCGCGAGGCGATCCAGGACCGCCTCGCCGCCGCCGGCATCCCCTTCGCCGTCTACTACCCCATCCCCCTCCACCGCCAGACCGCCTTCAGAACCCTGGGCTACCGGGAGGGGGATTTCCCCGTAACCGAAGACTGCGCCGCCCGCATCCTGAGCCTCCCCATGCATCCGTATCTGGAGCCGGGGGATCAGGAGCGGGTTATAGGGGGGGTGAATGGGGGTTAGGGTGTTAAGGTGTTATGGTTTTAGGTGATTATGGGGTCATCGGCATGCTGACCGACGCTTTGAAAAGCGACCGCGTCGACCTGGTGATCCTGAACACGGCTCCGCTGCCGCTGCAAATTCGCGTCCTGAAAAAGAACCGGCTCCTTGTCGACAACGCACCATACATCCGGCATGCATTTGAATCCAGGACCATTGCCGTGTATATCGACTTCGCGCGATTCGAAGCCCGGCTTCTCGAAAGACGATTTTCCCTGAACCCTTGAACCGACGACTCTCAAACAGGTGAACTTATGTTTGACAAGACATTGATTCGGAATGAAGCATTCAACTTCCGGCATTCACATGCCGGTGCCGGAGGACGGAAGCCAGCGGTCGGAACGTCCGATGCCATAACACCATAACACCCTAAAGCCCTAACACCCTAAAACCATAATCACTTAACCACTCTTTTTATGATATATATTTATTGTTGGATCAACAATGAAACCGGAAGCACCAAACCGATCTGGGGGTGAACGATGAGATGGAAATCCGTTCTTTTGGCATTATGCTGCCTGGCGCTGGTTGTCTCGGAGGTGTTCGCGGAGACGCCTTCGGCCGGGACGATGGAGTTGAATGTCCTGAAAACCATCCAGTTGGAGGCGACGCCCGTTGACGTGGCCATCACCCCTGACGGGCGGCGGCTGTTCGTGCTGACCGACCAGGGGGAGATTCACGTCTATGCGTCGGCCACGGAAATCGAGAGCAGGATCCCCGTGGGGAAACACATCAACCGGATGAAGGCGGGCCCCGGGGGATCCACCCTCATCCTCGGCAGCAGCGACAGAAAGACGGTGGAGATCGTCGGCGTCGACTTCATCCGGAACATCGACATTTCCGGGGCGCCGTTCAAGGGGCCTGAGAATGCCCCGGTGGTGATCACTGTTTTCGACGAGTTCCAGTGCCCCCACTGCGCCGCCCTGGTACCGGTGCTCGACCAGGTGGTCGAAAAAAACCCCAAGACCGTCAAAGTCGCCTTCAAGCACTTCCCCATCACCGGCCACAAATTCGCCCGAAAAGCGGCTATTGCCGCAATTGCCGCGGGCGAACAGGGTAAATTCTGGGAGCTCCACGACCTGCTGTTCAAGAATTACAACCGGCTCGACGACAAACTCATCGATGAGCTCGCCCTCGGACTCGACCTGGACCGGGAAGCCTATGAGAAGAAGCTGAAGGACCCCGCCCTCGAGCAGCGGATCGACCAGGACATCCGGGACGGGCAAAAGGCCGGGGTCAGGGGAACGCCCACCATCTTCGTCAACGGCCGCCTCCTGAGGGACCGCCGCATCGAGGGATTCCAGGCCGCCATCGACAAGGAATTGAAAAGCAGGGAATAAAGGCTGAAGACTGAAGACTAAAGGCTGAAGGCTGAAGGAAAACAGGGCCCTTAATTATAAGTGGGGTCGGGCCAAGAGAATCTACCGGAATCACATGAAATACATGCCATAACAAGCCCGAATATCGCCTTAGACGGTTATTTTGAGGGTCAAAAATGCCCGTCTAAGGAAAAACCCGTCGACGCCGATGCCGACCGGATGGCTTAAACGCGCATTTTTGCACCCAAAACCAGCCGTTTAAGCCCTGAAAACGCCTGTTTTTGGATCAATAATTTATGAATTTCGGATACTTGTCTTGGCCCGACCCCAGTTTTAAGCATAGGCCCGTTCCAGTCCGGCGAGGTCAAACTTCTTCATCTTGAGAAATGCCTGGGTGACGCGGGCCTTTTGCGCCGCCGTGCCGTTTCGCAACATTTCATCCAGGGCGGCGGGCACGATCTGCCACGAAATGCCGTATCTGTCCTTGAGCCACCCGCACTGTTCGGCTTCGGGCACTGCGGAGAGTCGTTCCCAGTAGTAATCAATTTCTTCCTGGTCCCGGCAGGACACCATGAAAGAGACGGCTTCGTTGAAACCAAAACGATGCTCGCGGGCGCTGTCCATTGCCGCAAACCAGGAGCCCTCGAGCATGAAGTCGGCAAACATGATCGTGCCGGGCTCGTCCGGCGCCTGTCCCGGGCCGTAGCGGACCAGGTTTCCGGGTCTGGAATGCCTGAAGACCGACAGGTAAAAGCGCATGGCCGCCTCTGCATTGCCGCAGTTTTTGCCTACGAAGAGCAGATTCGGCACGATCGGGGGCCGCGGATCCCCGTCGGGACAGGTCAGCATCACCTGCCACGACAGGCCGTATCGATCCTGAATCCAGCCGTATCGCCGGCTGAACGGGTACTCGTCAATGGGCATGAGCACCGTGCCGTCTTCGGACAGATTTTCCCAAACCTCATCCAGTTTCCTTCTCGCATCCTTTTCCGGCGACGGCGACGGCTTGAAGAATAACGGGTCGAAATTGACGATGAACGACACCGACGGGTTGAATTTGAACAGCGGCCCGGCACTGAAGGCGACGAACCGATGCCCCCACAACACAAAGGAGACGACGTCGCAATCACCGGCGGGGGTGTCATGAAGGGTCATGATATCCGTAACGGCTGCGTCGGGGAAAACCGAAGCGTAAAAACCGGCAGCCGCCTTGGCGGTATTGTCGAACCACAGGTGTGGTATGATTTTCTGTTGAAGCGTTGCCATTGTATTCCTCCTCGAGATAAAAGAGGCTGAAGACGTGTCCACCTCAACAGACTATAAGTATGAATCGGGGACGGACCAAGCGGAGGCTGAAGACTGAAGGCTGAAGGCTGAAGGAAGAGAGGGCCCAGGCCCTCTCCCTTAATCCCTTAATCCCTTAATCCCTTAATCCCTTAATCCCTTAATCCCTTAATCCCTTAATCCCTTAATCCCTTAATCCCTTAATCCCTTAACCACTTAACCACTTAACCACTGATACCACATCCCCCCCATCACGGATTATTGTCCAGATAGGTCGTGGTCGTGTTGTCGTTCAGGGTCGTGATGAGGGTCACGCCGGCATTGGGATCGGCATTCTGGTAATGGGCGAAGAACTGCCGGTAGATCTTCCGGGCGACGGCCTTGCCGGAGGCGTCCGTGGGAATGTCGACCAACAGCGGCATGGTGTTGGGATAGACCGCGGGAAAGGGATAGGTTTCTCCGGGACCGATCCAGTCGCACCAGGGCCCCCGCGTTGATTCGTTCCCCTTGCTGTCCACAAAACTGACGGCGTACCTCACCTGGTAGTTCTCCACCCAGTTTTCAGACGCGCCGTAGGTTCCGCCCCAGAGCTCCCAGTCGGGATGGATCCAGGGGGCGGTCTGGGGGAAGTAGAGGTCCTCGCCGTCAACAGCCTTCATCTGGAACTGCCGGCTGTAGTCATTGGCGTAGAAGGCGGATATCGACGCGAAAAACAGCTGATCCTCGGGGATCCCCGCGGCATTCACGTCGATCTCGAAGCTCCCGTCCATGGCCCCCTTCCGGATGACGATCCGGTCGGTCCTGGGAACGGCGTGGGCGGTGTCGGTGGAGGCAATATTCCCGACGAGGATGTCCGCCTTGGCCGGCGACTTCAGGACCACATTCCCCTTGATCGTCCCGCCAAGGGGCCCGACAAGGGCCGGATACTGGCTGAAGGTTATGGCGGCGACCTCGATGGGCACGACGGCGCCCAGGTCGAGGGAGAAGGTATCGGAATAGTTGACGGGCCGCGTATACCACTGCCCCTTATTCAGGCAGCAGGTGGTGCCCATGTCGGTTCCGCAGTAGGTGTTCACGAGATGCTGGCTATTCTGGACGGAGATGGCGGCGACCTGATTCTTGACGACCCCGGTCCGCCACACCACCGAGCCGTGGTACTGGGTCTGCATGAGCGACTGATCGTTGGGCCGTTTCGGCTTGCCGCACCAGGTGTAGAACCAGTCCTTGGTGTCATAGTCCGCGTCCGAGGTCGGGGCGGCGGGGTTCTGGGAATGGAGATCCCAGTGCATGTAGTTGCCCGAACTGTTGCAGGAAATCCCCCAGTCCGTCAGCGTGTAGGAGGTGGTGTTGCTGTGGGTGTAGCTTCCCAGGATGCCCTGGGCCTGGTTGAAGCCCACCGAAAAGGTCGAATTCGCGGAGTAGGTGGTCACCGGGTTGGGGGACGTGGGGTCGTTGTTCACCCAGATCCAGAAGTAATCGAATGGATTGACCGTTGTGGTGAGTCGGTCTTGGAACCACCCGAACTCATTGCACTTGTCCATGTCGCTCGAGGTGGCTATGAAGGTGCTCCCCGAGCTGTTGGGGTTGCCCTGGGCGTCGACCTGGAGGAGCAGGAACTGCTGGTTCCCCGTGGGGTTGCCGCCGTTGTCCAGAAAGAGGGTGAAGGTGTAGTTGACGTTTTGGGCGCCCCCCTGGGTCCGGCCGTCATCCACGTCGTGCCTGCCGGACCAGTTCTGCATCCAGCCCGCGAGGATGCTGTAGTACCACTTGCAGTTGATCAGCCCGTCCGGGATGGGCGGATCGGCCGTGGCGGAGACCAGCGGTGCCGGGGTCTCTTCCCGGGATTCCCGCAGCGTTTTCAGGAGATGATCGGCATAGCGCAGGTGGGTTTCCGGGGTGAGTTCGACGTCCGGGTCATAGGGAATCTCGAAGATACGGAAAACGGGCGTGTTCCCCTCCCGAAATCGTTTGAAAAGATACGCGGTCGATCCGCCGTCGTTCACCATCCCCAAATGGGATGTCAGGGCGTTCTGTTTGTGGTCTTCCGAGACGTTGAAGACGAGGGCCCACTTGCCCTCCCGCAGTGCCTGCCACAGGAGCCGGTTTCCGGCGAGTTCCCCGGCGGAATGGGCGTTTGCATCCAGGACCGCCGCATGGTAGCCGCCCAGGGGCTGGGACCCGTCGAACTGATCCACGATCCCGCGATGGCGGAGGAGATCGAAGGTGGGATGCGCCACCGCCCGATCGATGAGGATCTTCAGGCGCTCCACCGTAACCGCCACGGTTTTGGGCTCGCTTTTCGCCTTGTGGTCGTCCACCACCAGCTTCACGACATAGGTGCCCGGCATGTCCGGCACGAAGCTGGGCGTGACCGAGGACGGATCGGAAAGGGCCGCCTTGCTCTTTTTGGGAGCGGTGACGATGGACCATTGGTAGGCCAGGGGGTCTTCGTCCTCATCGCCGGACCCGCCGCCGTCGAGGATCACCGTCTCCTTCACGAAGGCATCCTGATTCGGGCCGGCGTCCGCCACCGGCGCACGGTTTTTCGAGCAGTCCACTTGAAACCTGAGGGTCTGCCGATAGGTCTTGCCCTTCGGCCCGACCACCTCGGCGCGGAAGACGTTCATCCGGGGTCCGTTCACGCTCGCCTTGAGGCCGTCCCCGGCCGAGATCACGCCCTGGGCCACGTCGCTCTCGATGTAATGGAAGAGCGCGCCCACGGGCTTCCCGTTCATCCAGGCGTAAAAGGTCTTCCGGTCCTCGTCGGCGGTGAAATTGAACTGGATGGTGATCCACACGTTGGACGTCTCGAGGACCTGCATCTCCTCCGGCTCGACGATGTCGAGGGGTGACCCGATCGCCCCCCATGCCGACGCCGCAGGGAAAACGATGATGAACAAAATGACCATTCCCCACCACTGCATGCTTCTTTTCATAACATCCTCCTGTCATCGGTTACGGTAAGCATCCCGGCCTTTGGGGCCGCTTTTGAGGCTTGATTCAACGCTCGGGGTTCATTCAGGCTGAAGGCTGAAGACTGAAGGCTGAAGGAGGGCTTCTGCGGCAAATACAGCCCTATCCCCTGTCCGCCTTCAGCCTTAGAGGGGCAATTTTGACCCCAAAAATGCCCCTCTAAGGCAATATTCGGGCCGATTTTGAAGCGATTTTCTTGTAATGCCGGCACATTACCTTGGCCCGACCCCAGTCACCCAGTCAATACCCGTCTTCGCGGTAGTTGCATTGGCTGTTTTCGCAGGACGGCACCGCCGTCGAGGTGTCGATCTGGGCGTAGGGGTCGCCGACGATGATGGGATCGCCGTTCTCGTCGTATTGTTGATTCCCATCCTCGTCCACCGCGTATTTCCAGTATTTCGGCGGGTTCAGGTCGTCATACTGCCTGCCGACGGCCTGGAAGGTGAAATCCGAAACATCCGCCTGATACGGTTTTATCCTGGCCCTGGGGCCGCCCTCCTGGAACACCCGCAGCACCATGAGGTCGAAGGAGAGGATGACGTCCCTCCCCCACACGATGTCCGGGTTATGCGCCTCGATGCTGGTCCTGGCGCATGCCGCCATGTCGTCGGCCACCGGGAAGTGCGTGGCCACCGTGAGCTGCGGACGGGGATCGATCCGGCTGAGCAGATAGCCGAAGGCACCCTGGGGCGTATGGGAGCTGTTCTGCACCATCTTGGCGAAATCGACGGCATTCGAAAAGCCGTCATACGTAGGCCAATCCGGTTCCGGGGGCTGATACAGGCCGATATTCTTGAAGGCCCACACCTCCGCCGGCGGGTTCATTTCATGGATGAACACATTCACGCCCGCAGCCTGCCGGATGCTGTGGTATTCGGGTTTGGTGTCGCCCGTGTAGATCATCGACAGGCCGTTCCACTCGAGCTTGTAGCCCATGGCGCCCTTCCGCGTGTGGATCACCGGGAAATGGGTGATCTTCACGCCGGTTTTCGGGTTGTGATAGGCGACGTTGTCCCCCGCCGCCCTCCCGTACTTCCGCCAGTCCAGTTCGATGGGGATCACGGCATAGCCGTCGGCGGGATCGTCGTCCCCCACCGGCCTGGGGTCGCAGGGCAGGCCCCAGCTTTCCCGGGTGAAGGGCGCGTAGCTTTCATAACTGGTGGAGATGAAGCTCTGGCTCTCGGAGTGCCAGCGGCAGGCTTCCCTCAGATTGCTGCAGAAGGCTCGGACCCCGTCGTCGTAAAGGCGGCGCGGGGGCCTCGGGCTTTTCACCCCCGAGGGGGCGGCCCCCCAGACGACGAGGGGGGACTTGCGGTCCGCCACGGCGCCAAAGCAATAGATGTGAACCAGGTCGCTGATGTGGTCGCCGTGGAGATGGGTCAGGAAGATCTTGTCCATCCTCCCCAGAGAGATCCCCATGGCGTTGTAATTGGCGCACACCCCCGAGCCGCAGTCGAACACGAACTGGTCCGGCGCCGTTCCGGGGCCGGGCCCCACCTCGACGAAGATGCTCATCATCTGCTGCGCCCGGCGAAGCTGGTTGGGGATGTTCGAGCCCAGGAACGTGATCCGCATTTCGTTCTCTTCGGGAAGCCTGTAGGTTTCCGGTATCCCGTTGTAAGGGTCCCCCTGGGTCGGCTTCCACTTGGGCAGGTGATCGAAATAGGTGTACTGCTGGGTCTCGTCATACTCCGGCGGGTAGTCGCAGCTCCCCGTGAGGCAGGTGTCCGGGTCGCAGTCGTCGGTTGTCGGCTCGGAAACCTTCCTCCCCGCGAAGGCGCTCACGGCGCCGCCCATGGTCAGCCCGCCCAGGGCCAGCCCCGATGTCTTCAATGCCTCCCGCCGCGTATATCCCTTGTGCACGCTTTTCACGTCATCCGTCATGATCGATTCTCCTCTCCTCTTTAGATTTGGGGGTCAATTGGGTCAATTCAATTGGGCAATTGGGGTCGGGCCAAGACAATCTTCCGGAATCACATCAAATAAATGCCATAAAAAGCCCGAATATCGCCTTAGACGGGCATTTTGAGGGTCAATATTGCCCATCTAAGGAAAAAACCGTCGCCCCCGACGCCCCCCGAATGGCTTAAACGCGCATTTTTGCATCCAAAAACAGTTGTTTAAGCCATGAAAACGCCTGTTTTTGGATTGATTATTTATGAATTCCAAGCACTTGACTTGGCCCGACCCCACTCCCCCAAGGCTGCATAAAAAAAAGCCGGGTCACCCTTGGGCAACCCGGCTGTCTGTTCAGACCCGTGGCTTTCCGTCCCTGTCTCACGGCAGGTTTGGCATTATCAATGGATGAAATGATCCCGGTGGGCTCAAAAAACAAAACGCCCCGAACCGGATCCTGGGAGCCGGTACGGAGCGTTCAGAAGCATCTTCTGGAGGGTCGCTTTCCGGTGCGTCATTTCGCCATCCCTTTTAAGGATAGAGGTCCACACGCTTCAAGCAGAAATCGCTTATGGGGTTAACATATAATTTTCAGCTCATTTTCTCATAGCAGAAAAATGAAGTTTTGCAAATAAAATTTTTGAGGCTAAAGACTGAAGACCGAAGACCATAAGGGTGCGCCGGTAATCACATAACCACATAAAACCTTAACTAATAAGTGGGGTCGGGCGAAGAGAATCTCCCGGAATCACATGAAATACATGCCATAAAAAGCCCGAATATCGCCTTAGACGGGCATTTTGAGGGTCAAAAATGCCCGTCTAAGGAAAAATCCGTCGACCCCGATGCCGACCGGATGGCTTAAACGCGCATTTTTGAACCCAAAACCAGCCGTTTAAGCCCTGAAAACGCCTGTTTTTGGATCAATAATTTATGAATTTCGGATACTTGACTTGGCCCGACCCCTACACCCATCTGACTTAAAATGTAGTCGATCTCGTCCAGAATATGACGGATGTACTCATGCGGCGATAGGGACACGCTCAACCTCCTTCAGAATATGGGGCCCGATGTATGGACTGAGCGCCTCAGGCGTAATCAGCTCGACCTTGCGGCCCAATATTTTTTCAAGCAGAAACGCGACCTCCATAAAATTATCGAAGGTGTGCCGGTCGGGCATGAATTCCACAAGAATATCGATGTCACTCATCGGGGTCTGATCGCCTCGGACAAATGAACCGAATAACCCTATATTTTTAACACCATATAAGGAAAGCTGCTTTTGTTCATCCAAAATGCGCTGAAATATGATCTCCTTGGTGATCATCGTACATCCTTTCATGAACTGCCGTCCATCCATCCCGCTTGTTCTGCATGACATGTTTTGGGGTGTGAAATCAATAGGGTGCTTTGGTTGTCAGTGGGGTCAGGCCAAGACAATATTCCGGAATCACATCAAATACATTCCATACAAAGCCCGAATATCGCCTTAGACGGGCATTTTGAGGGTCAAAAATGCCCGTCTAAGGAAAAATCCGTCGACCCGATGCCGACCGAATGGCTTAAACGCGCATTTTTGCACCCGAAAACAGCCGTTTAAGCCCTGAAAACGCCTGTTTTTGGATCAATAAGTTATGAATTTCGGATACTTGACTTGGCCCGACCCCAGTTTGAAATCGCGGTCAACTCGCCGGCACGATGGAGACGGGCCAGTGTTTTGGCATCCCGGGTGTCGTTTTTGATCCGATCACCGCTTTTCTTAGGGATCATTGAAGGGGCCGCCACCATGCAGCTGAATCCTTTGCCGGTCAAATGACGATGGATGCCGTAACCGCAGGGACCTGCTTCGTAGACAAAGTGCAGCTCGCTTGCAGTGGAAACCATTTTACGACAGAATTTATCCAATGCCTCAAAATCGTTGTTGATCGCGCCGTAGACCCGGACCGGATCCCGGGAACCCTCTTCAGCGATAGCAATGGTGATCGAATTTTTGTGGACATCCATGCCGATAAATTTTACAGTGTTCATGACCTGCCTCCTTGGTTGTGGCTCTGTGTTAGGGCGTTGATACCTTATACATAACCCACGTTTGCAAGGAAGGCAGGTCTTTTTTTTGGGTAACCACAATATATTCCATCCGAGGATATCAGCAGAGATTCATCATGGGCGAGAATGGGTCACCAAAACTCGTCGGAGCCCATGATGAATCTCTGCGGGTTGCGCAGATCCGGACGTTCCGGAAACTCGGATGGTAACTGTCAATCATTATGTCTAACACCCTAACACCGCCCCGAAGGGGCCAACCCGACCCCCTTTCGGGGATCGGGCGCTTCGGGTTAAGCGACGGCCGGGGCCAGGGCGGTCATGGCCGCGGCGTCACCGCCGTGGCTCGCCAGGAAATCGACGATGGTGTCCACCACGTCGACGGGGTCCTGGGCCTCCAGGGTGGTCCGCACCGCTTCGGTCTCCTTGTAGAAGATGAAGAGGGCGTCCCTGGGGCTGCCGTTCCGGGTGTCGACCTTGCCGTCGTCGTCCTTGGGGCGTCCCTTGAAGACGACCGGGCCGAGGCCCACGGGGTTCTCCTCGGTCTTGATGCGGGCGTCCGCCGCCAGGGTCCAGCCGAGATCGTCGGCGCCGTTTTCCAGAAGACCTGCCGCAATGAGAGAGTCCTGTTCCCAGGTGAGTGCTACGATAGCCATGATGTTTTCTCCTTTCCATGTTGTTGTGGGTTTATCGCCAACGGTCAACCGTTGTCTCTGTCATAGCAGGGCTGGGAAAAGGATGGGGCGAAGGGGGGGAAGGATGGGGTTTTGAATGGAAAAAGGGGTTAGGGTGTTAAGGTATTAAGGTGTTAGGGTGTTAGAGTTTTAGGTGATTAGCGTTTCAAACGATCCGGGGGTCGGTTCCAAAATTTACAAGAAAATGACGTTTTCTTAGAAGGGGGTTGGCGCACGAAGCAAAGCTTTGTATGCTAATCATATATTTTCGGATCTGGATGCGATGGATGGCGTAATAACATATTGGAATAGATTATAAAAAAAGATAAAAAAAATTGCCGATTGGCCTTGCTTCGGATTTAAAAACATTGTGTACAAAATATTTAGGTCTTGATTATCTCCTTCTCAACTATTAACATCAGGTAATTTTAACCCGAGAAAGTGGGCATTTGAAATGACCCGAAACGATCCGGAGATCCAGGCCATCGTGGCGGCCATTCGTCGGCTGTACCGCATTGTCTACCATGACGCCGTCCATGCAAGCCGCGGCCATGGCCTCACCAGCTCCCAGAGCGCGGCCTTGAGGATGCTCTTCAAGACCGGGCCGCTGTCGTCGGCCGAGCTGAGCCGCAGGCTCCACGTCACCCCCTCCAACATGACGGGCGTCATCGACCGGCTCGAGAAGAAGCGTCTCGTGGACCGGGTGCCGGACCGCGCCGATCGCAGGATCGCCCTCATCACGCTGACGGATGTGGGGCTGAAACTGGGGCGGGACCTTCCGGATCCCATCGAAAACAAGCTCGCCTCCAGGCTGGACAACCTGGACCCGGAGGAGATTCGGGAATACCGTCTCGCCATTGAAAGGATTCTCGACCTGATCGAAGAACCGGAAGGACGGAGCGCCCCGGCCGGCGACCCGTGACATCGCCATTCAATGATACCCCCATATAACCTTGTCAATTTATCGCAAAGGAGGCTTCATGTCGGTTTTGAAAACACTTGAGGAACTGTTCCTGAAAGGCGCCATATCCCGGCGGGAATTCATCTCCCGGGCCGCAGCCCTGGGGCTTATGGCCGCCGTTTCCCCTTCCCTGCTGCCGCGTCCGGCCGCAGCCGAAACGCCGAAAAAAGGCGGGCGTCTGCGGATGGGCCTCTCGGGGGGATCCACCACCGACTCGCTGGATCCGGCCGCCATCACCGATATCATGATGCAGCTCTTGATCTACGGCCAGCTGGCCAACAGTCTCGTGGAGATCGACCACGAGAACAAGCCGGTGCCCGAGCTGGCCGAAAGCTGGGAGGCCTCTCCGGACGCCAAGGCGTGGACCTTCAAACTGCGCAAGGGGGTGGAATTCCACAACGGAAAAACCATGGACGCCGACGACGTCGTCTACTCCATCAACCACCACCGGGGTGAAAAGAGCAAGTCCGCGGCCAAGGCCATCGTCAAGGCCATCACCGATATCCGGAAAGACGACAAGCACACCGTCACCTTCATCCTGGAGGACGGCAACGCCGACTTCCCGTACATCATGAGCGACTACCACCTCTGCATCGTGCCGGCGGGCGGCGACTTTACCGCGGGCATCTTCACCGGCGCCTATGTCCTGAAGAATTTCGAGCCGGGCGTCCGGGCCTTCGCCGTGCGCCATCCCAATTTTTTCAAATCGGACCGCGGCCACTTCGACGAGGTGGAGACCCTCGCCATCAGCGACGTCAACGCACGGACCAACGCGCTCAAAACCGGCCGGATCGACGTCATGAACCGCTGTGAACGAAAGACCGTCCGCCTCCTCGAGCGCACCCCCAACCTGCAGATTCTGCGGCAGGACGGGTTCAAGCACTACACCTTCGCCATGCAGTGCGATATGAAGCCCTACGACAACAACGACGTCCGGATGGCCCTCAAATACGCCGTCGACCGGGAGCAGATGGTCAAGACCATCCTTCGCGGGTACGGCACCGTGGGCAACGACCATCCCATCAGCAGCGCCAACCGCTTCCATGCCGGGGACCTCCCCCAGCGGCGGTACGATCCGGACAAGGCCCGGTTTCACCTGAAAAAATCCGGACTGAAGGATGCCAAATTCAGGCTCCACACCGCCGAGGCCGCCTTCGTGGGTGCGGTGGATGCAGGCGTCCTCTACCGGGAGCAGGCCGCCAAAGCCGGCATCGACATCGAGGTGGTGCGGGAGCCCAACGATGGATACTGGAGCAATGTCTGGATGAAGAAGGAGTGGTGCGCCGTTTTCTGGGGCGGGCGGGTCACCGAGGACATGATGCTGAGCACGGCCTACGCCGCCGGCGCGCCGTGGAACGACACCTCCTGGGACAACAAACGCTTCAACGCGCTTCTGGCAAGCGCCCGGGCGGAGCTGGACGAGCCCGCACGCCGGCGCATGTATGCCGAGATGCAGCAGATCATCCGGGATGACGGCGGCGTGGTGGTGCCCATGTTCGCCGCCGACCTCGCGGCCGCAACAGACCGGCTCGGCCACGGCAAGATGGCCGTCAACTGGGAGCTGGACGGCTTCCGAGGCCCGGAACGGTGGTGGTTCAAGTCCTGATCACGCCCCCTCCGGCACCCGGCGCCGCGGATACGGCATCATCCCCCGGCATTCACCCGGGGTGATGCCGCATCCGCGGCAACCATACGACACATCGAGACCATTCAAACCGTGGAAGGCCGGCATTCCATGCCGGAATGGACCGCTTTCCCCTATTGCAACAGGTTTTTCTCATGCAGACGAACACATCTATGATTTTAAGACGGCTCGGGCTGGGCGTCGTCACGCTGCTGGTTATCTCCGTGCTCATTTTTCTGGGCGTGGAAGCCCTTCCCGGGGACCTCGCCGAGGCGGTCCTGGGCCAGAGCGCCACCCCCGAGACGGTGGAGGCCTTCCAAAAGGAGCTGAAGCTGGACCTGCCGCCCTACACCCGCTATTTTTCCTGGCTGGTATCCTTCATGCAGGGCGACTTCGGAAACTCCCTGGCCAACGGCCGGCCCATCGCGGAACTCATCGGCTGGCGCCTCTCCAACACCCTCTTCCTGGCCGGCATCACGGCGCTGATCTCCATTCCCCTTGCCGTGGTCCTGGGCATCCTCGCCGCGCTCTACCGGAACACCCTCTTCGATCGATTCATCTCTATCGGGACCCTGAGCGCCATCTCCTTTCCGGAGTTTTTCGTCGCCTACATCCTGATCGCCGTTTTCTCCGTTCAGCTGGCGATGTTCCCAAGCATGTCCAACATCGGCCCGCGGATGTCCCTGCTCCAGAAAATCCATGCCGTGGCCCTGCCCTGCCTGACCCTCACCCTGGTGGTCATGGCCCACATGATGCGCATGACCCGGGCGGCCATCATCAACGTGCTCACCAGCCCGTTCATCGAAATGGCGCGCCTGAAAGGGCTCTCGTGGAAGCGGGTGATCCTCCACCACGCCTTCCCCAACGCGCTCTCCCCCATCATCAACGTGGTGGTGCTGAACCTGGCCTACCTGGTGGTCGGGGTGGTGGTGGTGGAGGTGGTCTTCGTCTACCCGGGGCTGGGGCAGCTCCTGGTCGATTCCGTCGCCAAGCGGGACATCCCGGTGGTCCAGGCCGTCGGGCTCATCTTCGCCTTCACCTACGTCTTTCTCAATCTGAGCGCCGACATCCTCTCCACCCTCAGCAACCCCAGGTTGAGAAACCCCAAATAGCCCGCGGGCCCCGCAGGCCCCGCAGAAAAAGATCGGAAAAAGATCGGAAGAAAAAGACCGCCCATGCAACAGATCAAGAGAGACAAGGAGCCTCCGGAATGACCGCAATCAAACTGCTGAAAAAATCCCCCGCCAGCGCCCGCATCGGGATGATCATCATCCTCCTCAACCTCCTGGCCATGATCCTGGCGCCCGTCATCGCCCCCTATCCGGAAACCGCGGTGGTCGGAGACGTCTGGGTGACGTCGAGCGCCGAAAACCTGCTGGGAACCGATCAGCTGGGCAGGGACATGCTGACGCGCCTCGCCTACGGCGCCCGCAACACCATCACCATCGCCCTGCTCATCACCCTCATCTCCTTCACCGTCGGGGCCGCCTGCGGGTTCATGGCCGCAACCCTCAAGGGGTGGACGGACCAGGTGATCAGCCGCATCGTCGACATCATCATGGCCTTCCCCACGCTGATTTTCGCCCTCATGGTCCTTTCGGTCATGGGAACCGCCATCCCCGTCCTCGTCGTCGTCATCGCCATCCTCGATTCCACCCGCGTCTACCGCCTGGCCCGGGCCGTCGCCATGGACATCGAGGTGATGGAGTTCATCGAGGTCGCCCGGCTCCGGGGAGAGAAGCTCTGGTGGATCATGCGCCGGGAGATCCTCCCCAACGCCATGCCGCCGCTCATCGCCGAGTTCGGCCTCCGCTTCTGCTTCGTGTTCCTGTTCATCAGCGCCCTCAGCTTCCTGGGACTGGGCATTCAGCCCCCCGACGGCCGACTGGGGGAGCATGGTTCGCGAGAACGCGGGCGCCATCACCTTCGGCATCCTCACGCCCCTCTATCCGGCGGCGGCCATCGCCGTTTTGACCATCGGCGTCAACCTGGTGGTCGACTGGTTCCTGCACCAGAGCAGCCGGCTCAGAAACCATTAAAGAAAACAGGGCGGCCCGCCATGGATCGGCGGCACCGCCCTCAAGATTCAGGAGACGCACCCATGCCCCATCTTTTGGACATTAAAAATCTTGTCATCGAAGCGAGAACAGGCGAACAGTGGCGGCCGGTCATCAAGGGCATCGACATGGTCCTCGATCGGGGCGAAGTCCTGGGCCTTATCGGAGAGTCCGGCGCCGGAAAATCGACCCTCGGCCTGGCGGCCATGGCCTACACCCGCACCGGCTGCCGAATCCGCTCGGGATCCGTCGTCTTCGACGGCATGGACCTGATTGCCCTCTCCAAACGTGAACAGCGAAAGCTGCGCGGGGTCAGGATCGCCTACGTGGCCCAGAGCGCCGCCGCCGCCTTCAACCCGGCCCACCAGCTGATCCACCAGTTCGCCGAGCTGCCGGTGCAGCACGGCATCATGTCCTACCCCGAGGCGGAAAAAAAGGCCGTCGACCTCTACCGCAGGCTCCACCTGCCCGACCCCGAACGGATCGGGTACCGCTACCCCCACCAGGTATCGGGCGGGCAGCTGCAGCGGGCCATGGTGGCCATGGCCATGGCCGGAGATCCGGATATCATCATCTTCGACGAACCGACCACCGCCCTGGACGTGACCACCCAGATCGAGGTTCTGGCGGCCATCAAGGAGGTGATCCAGGCCCAGCAGACCGCCGCCATCTACATCACCCACGATCTGGCCGTCGTGGCCCAGCTGGCCGACCGCATCATGGTGCTCCGAAACGGCGACCTGGTGGAGGAGGGCGAAGCCAGGGAACTTCTGGAAAATCCCCGGCAAGAATACACGCGGGATCTGATCGCCATCCGCTCCCTCCGCGAGGACAAGGATGTCCGGACGCGAAAGACGGACAACATCCTGGAGATCGAAGGCGTCTCGGCGGCCTACCGCCCGGGCGTCCCGGTGATCCGGGACATCGACCTCTCCATTGCGCCGAAGAAGACCGTGGCCGTCGTGGGGGAGTCGGGCAGCGGCAAGAGCACCCTCGCCCGGGTCGTCACCGGCCTGCTGCCGCCCTATGAAGGCCGGATCCGCTTCGACGGGCAGGCGCTGCCGCCGGACTTCAGGAACAGGGACCTGGAGGTGCTCCGCCGCATGCAGATGGTCTACCAGATGCCCGACGTGGCCCTCAATCCCCGCCAGAAGATCCGGCGGATCATCGGCCGGCCCCTGGAATTCTATTTCGGCACCACCGGGCAGGCCCGGGAGGAGCGCATCCTGGCGTTGCTGGAGATGGTCGAGCTCCCGGCCAGGTACATCTCCCGGTACCCGTCCGAGCTCTCGGGCGGCGAGAAGCAGCGGATCTGCATCGCCCGCGCCTTGGCGGCCAATCCGGACCTCATCATCTGCGACGAGGTCACCTCTGCCCTCGACCCGCTGGTGGCCGAGGGGGTCCTGGCCCTGCTGCAGGATCTCCAGAACGAACTGGGCGTTTCCTACCTGTTCATCACCCACGACCTGACCACGGTCAAAGCCATCGCCGACGAGATCGTGGTGATGCTCAAAGGGCGCATCGTGGAGCAGGGAAGCAAGCGGGAAATCCTCAAGCCGCCCCACCACGAATACACTGAACTGCTCCTCTCCTCGGTGCCGGAGATGGACCCGGACTGGCTCGACAATCTGCTCGAGGAACGCGAAACGGAAGAAGCGTAGGAAATTGGGGTCGGGCCAAGCAAATCTCCCGGAATCACTTCGAATACATGCCATAAAAAGCCAGAATATCGCCTTAGAAGCGCATTTTTGGGGTCAAAAACGCCGGTCTAAGGGAAAATCCGTCGACCCCGATGCCGCCCGAACGGCTTAAACCGCCATTTTTGCACCCGAAAACAGCCGTTTAAGCCCTGAAAACAGCTGTTTTTGGATGAATAATTTATGGATTTCGGACACTTGACTTGGCCCGACCCCTACGTAGGTAATTGATAATTATGAATTATGAATTATGAATTGATGGTTAGTAACCCCATAATCACCCTAAAATCCTAACACCCTTACCCCCAATTTATCTCAATAAAAATCCCGCACCCCGCCTTGCATTGTCGTGCCATGTCGGTGATGGTCTTGCCGGGGAAGCGGGTTTCGAGGACGAGGGCCAGGTTCATTCCCGGGGTGTAGGCGTTGTCGGTGAGAAGGGTGTTGAGCATGGGGGCGATGTCGGGGGAGCGCACGGGGTCGCCCGGGGTCCACGGGGCGCGGAGGTCCCAGAAGGTCCTGAGGGGGCGCTGGTCCGCCAGGAGCGCGGCCCGCAGGGCCGGTGTGGTGGGCGGGGCCGGGTCGAGGGTGAGGCCGATATCCGCGGCCATGGGGTCCGACACCTGCCCCGCGGTCTTGGCAACGGCGGCGATCTCGTCGCACCCGGCAGTGGAGACGGCGTCGTTGAGGCTGATGTTGACGTGGTTGAGCATCCGGCCCGGCCCCACGGGGGTGCAGGGGACGAGAAAAACAGTGGGCGCGTCAAAGGGCGCCTCGGTGTACAGCGACCCCACCGGCTGGCCTCCGGTGTCGTTGACGGTGATCCAGAGGCCGGCCCCGCCGTTGCCCTCGGGATCGATCCTGAACCGGAGATGGGTGACGCCGTCGAGGATAAGGGGCGGCTCGAGCCCGCTGAGGTCGAGGCCCTCCGGCGGGATCCGCCACCGGCCGTCGGCCCACTCCCCCCAGGCTGCATAGTCGCTCCCGGTCCAGGCCCCAAGGGGCGTGAGGTCCCGGACCAGGATCTCCCCGCCGTCGGCCGTAAAGGCCAGGACAGCCGAGCCCACCCGCCCGGGCGGGATCTGCAAGTTCTCGAAGAAGACCACGGACCGGAGAAGCCCGTCCGCTTCGGTGCGGCCCAGGACGATGAGGGGCGCGTCAGGGCTGGTTGCAGTCGCGTCGAACAGGCCGCCTTCGCCCCCGGCGTCGCAGTGCCCGGCCAGGGTGCAGCCGATCCGCCGGGGGGTGGTGTCCGGCGGCGGCACCGCATGGGCCGCGTTGGCCGTGAAGGCGACCCGGGTGGCCGCCAGGAGTTCGTCGGGGGAGTGGCCGTAGCTTCCCATGAAATCGACCATCTCCGTGGTGCTCTCGGGATCCGCCTGCAGGAGGTCGTACTCGCAGAGCCCCGCCTCCCGGAACATCAGCAGGATGAAGCGTTTGTCCGCGCTCTGCCACGCGGCCGGACCCACGGTCCTTCCGCCGAAGGTGTCGCCGGTGCTGACGACGCCCTTGTATTCCATTTGCCATCTCTTTTCCGCGCCGGCCTGGATGAGATCGGCCAGCAGCCGCGAACAGGGTTTGAATGCCATGAATTTGCTCCTTTCTCTTTTCCCGTCTGTTGAAGGTTGAAGGCTGAAAAGGCGCACCTGCGCCAAACAGCCCCCTTATCCCCCCTTCACCCTTCAGTCTTCAGCCTTCAGCCTCCCAAAGGTTGAAGGCTGGAAAGCCCCACCTGCGACAAACACCGCCCTTCTCCCCCCTTCAGCCTTCAGTCTTCAGCCTTCAGCCTCCCGAAGGTGCCTTTCAATTGTTGAGGGTGTACGCGTCCAGAAGCCACTCCCGGATCGCCGGCTTGGGGACGGCCCATCGCTTGCCGACCCGGAACGCGTCGAGATCGCCGGTCTTGAGTGCCCTGTAGACCGCGCTCTTGCTCAGCTCCAGGATGCCCGGCAGCTCCCGGGGGGAATAGACCTCCCGCGAAAAGGTTTCGTCAAACCACGGGGGGAACCATGTCGGGGTCAGGGGAGCGAAATCACTGTCGTCTCTCATGAAAAGGCCTCCTTTCTTCAGTTGGCAGTTGGGGTCGGGCCAAGCAAATCTCCCGGAATCACTTCGGATACATGCCATAAAAAGCCCGAATATCGCCTTAGAAGCGCATTTTTGGGGTCAAAAACGCCGGTCTAAGGGAAAATCCGTCGACCCCGATGCCGCCCGAATGGCTTAAACCGGCGTTTTTGCACCCGAAAACAGCCGTTTAAGCCCTGAAAACGCCTGTTTTTGGATGAATAACTTATGGATTTCGGACACTTGACTTGGCCCGACCCCTACGTAGCATAAATTTTGTAATGGGTTGCGAAAGGAGGGACTTTTGAGAAAAAAATTCGCGGCGGCGTGAACGAGGCAAGGAGCGCGGCCCCTCGCCCCAGCCCCTGGGGGGCTCAATCCTTGGGGAGCTCAATTATCGATCATTCAACCCTTCCCCCATCCCGCGGATACTCCGCCAACAGCCATTCCCGGATTGCCGGCCTGGGGATCAGCAGGCGGCCCCCGAGCTTGATGGCATCGAGTTTGCCATAGGAGATGGATCGATAAACGTGGTCCTTGCCCAGTTCCAGGGTTTCGAAGATCTCCTTTGGCGAATAGATGTCCTTACAAAATTTCCGATCGAACCATTTCTCGAATTCTGTCGGTATGTGCAGTCGCATGAATCATCCTCAATGTATGGGTGGTGGGTGGGCGGGTGCGCCCCCGGCGCCCGACCGGGCCGGAGGGGTTTTAGCCGATGGAACAAGCGACCCCGGAACGTCGCGCCGCCCGCGATGCGCGCGTTCATGATCGCGCCTGAGGCACGCCCCGGGCCCTCCTCTTTCCCGGCAGCTGCCTATCTTATAATTTTAGTTATACCATTTATCTATATTTCAAATACCGAAAAAAGTGTAAAAAGAAAACAAAAAAAAGAAAAAAAATGCCGTTCACTTTACAAACAATCACACACATCCGTTTCCCCCCAATCCGCTTGACAACGGTCCGACTCTGCCGTTATTTTCACACACGTCTACCCCGCCCCGCCCCGGAGGATGATTCGATATGAGCGACATGATGAAACCGGAGAGCCTGCAGGACCGCATCATCGAGATCCGGGGCCTGCAGGTGTTGCTGGATGCCGACGTCGCCGAGATCTACGGCGTCGAGACCAAACGCGTCAACGAGGCGGTCCGGAACAACCCCGACAAGTTTCCGGCCGGATACGTTCTGCAGCTGACCCGGCAGGAGTGGGCGGCATTGAAGTCGAAATTTTCGACTTCAAAAAGGGGCGGGAAGGTCAAGCCCCCCAAGGCGTTTCCTGAAAAGGGCCTCTACATGCTGGCCACCATCCTCAAGAGCCCCCAGGCGGTCCGGGCCACCCTCTCGATCATCGAGACCTTTTCCAAGCTCCGGGAACTCAGCCGCAACATCCGGACCCTCGCCGCCACCGACGACAAGGACCGGCAGAAGAGCCTGATGCAGCAGAGCGGCGAACTCATCGCCGAGCTCCTGGACGACGACCTCCACACCACCGACACCGAAACCTCCATCGAACTCAACTTCGCCGTCCTCAAGTTCAAGCACACGGTCAAGCGGAAAAAGGAATCGTAGGGCGGCCCCTATAGCTGTCTCCCCTTCTGATCCTTCTTCCCTTCTCTTTATTCTTGTTAGTTGCGGCAGGTTTGCGGGTGGTTTGCGCCTGGTTTGCGCCTGCTTTGCGGGAAGGTTTGCGGGCTGCGGTGGAAGCGGCACGACAACCCACCGATTTCATAACGATCACACCCCGACCGCACTATGCGCCTTTGCCTGCGGCAATTTCGGGTTTCTGGAATCGAAAATGCAATTGGGGTCGGGCCAAGACAATCCTCCGGAATCACGTCAAATACATGCCATAAAACGCCCGAATATCGCCTTAGAAGCCCATTTTCGGGGTCAAAAACACCGGTTTAAGAAAAAATCGTCGCCCCCGATGCCGCCCGAACCGCTTAAACCGTCATTTTTGACCCCGAAAACAGCCGTTTAAGCCCGAAAAACGCCTGATTTTGGATGAATAATTTTTGAATTTCGGACACTTGTCTTGGCCCGACCCCATACGATGAGGCGATCCGCTTTCTTCACGAAATTTACCTTTGAGGTTGATTTGAAACAGAAAGAAGGCTATTTTGATCGTAAAGTCCTCGAAAGAAACGCCATGGAACCTCTCAAAAAAGCCCGTTCAAAAGCCCCGATGTCATCAAAAGAAGACGTGCTGCGCTATTTGAAAGAGAACAAGCACTTTTTCCAGGAGACGTTCGGCGTCACCCGTATCGGAATTTTCGGAAGCTTCGCACAGGACCGGCAGATGGATTCAAGCGATATCGATATGGTCGTGGAATTTGAAAAGGACAAAAAAAACATCCACAATTTTCTTCGTCTGAAAAGGTTCCTGGAACACCAACTGGAACGAAAAGTAGACCTCGGATTCGAGCATGCCCTGAAACCGGCAGTAAGAGAAAAAATCAGGGGAACAATTCTTTATGGGTGAGAGGGACGTTCGCCTTTATTGTTCGGATATATTGGAATCCGGAAACGCCATCCTCGAATACATCAAAAATTTTTCCTTTGAGGAATTACTTGTCTTGGCCCGACCCCTACGACCCTCCCCTACGCCCCCCAATTCCGGGCACTTGACTTGATCCGACCCCTATGCCACACTATGCCGCATAAGGAGGTGTCTCAAATGGGCGCTCAACTGACGGGCACCGACATCATTGCCCTTTTAAGAGCGGAGAAGCCTTATTTGAACGAGAAATTCGGCGTGGTAAATATCGGCCTTTTTGGCTCATTTGCCAGGGAATCTCCCAACGATGACAGCGACATCGACTTGATGGTTGAACTGAAAGAACCGCGGTTCGACTGGCTTGCAGGCCTGCAGATCTACCTTGAAAACAAATTCGACCGGAAAATAGAGATCGTTCGGAAGGGAAACAGTCTGAACACTCGATTTACCAGGCGAATTGAAAAAGACGTGATTTATGCCTGATGATCTGGTCATCGAAAATCTGCAGAGTATCATCGCGTCGGTTGAATTGATTGAAACTCGTTTTTCCGAGATAACCTGCCCAGAAGACTTCATCATGAGCGCCGACGGCAATTGGGGTCGGGCCAAACCAATTACCTGGAATCACATCAAATACATGCCATAAACCGCCCGAATATCGCCTTAGAAGCCCATTTTCGGGGTCAAAAACGCCCGTCTAAGAAAAAATCGACGCCCCCGATGCCGCCCGAACCGCTTAAACCGTCATTTTTAACCCCAAAAACAGCCGTTTAAGCCCAAAAAACGCCCGTTTTTAGAATAATTATCTTTTAATTCCAATCTCTTGGCTTGGCCCGACCCCACACCCTCCAATCGCCTACAACTTTTTTTATAATTTTTTCTTGACACCCGCCCGCATTGATGCCATTAAGTTCACCCGATGAACAAAGCTGAACAAGACATACGGATGCGGATCCTCAGGATCCTGGAATCCGCCGACCACGAGATCACCCAGCGGGAGATGGCCCGCCGCCTGGGCATCAGCCTGGGCAAGACCAACTACTGCCTCGCCGGCCTCGTGGAAAAAGGCTACATCCGCATCCAGCGCTTCAAGAACAGCAACAACAAGGCGGCTTACGCCTACACCCTCACCCCCAAGGGGATCCGGGAGCGCATCCGCCTCACGGTCAACTTCCTGGGCCGGAAGATGCGGGAATACGAGCTCCTGAAACACGAGATCGCCCAACTCGAAAAAGAAGTGGCGACACTGGGCGTCTCAAACAAATAAGTTAGTATTTCAGCTACTTATAAACTGATTGGGGATGTAATTCAGAAGGCGGAGCTATCTCGAGAGGCAGGGCGTCAAGGTTTTAAAGTTTCAGGGTTTTAAGGTTTCAGGGGGGCTGCCGTTTGCATCGTATCCGAGCCGGCAGCGGGTAATGCGCGGGAATTGACATCGGAATCCACTCGGTTTATCCACATCCCAAAGGACGTTGCAGCTCAATTTCGAATCCAGGTTGATATCGCCGCAGAAACGCACTTGCTCCGAAAACTCACGACAAGCGACCCCAAACACATCTCCGCCGCCATTACCCGACAGCCCCCTGAAACTCTAAAACCCTGAAACGATAAACACATAGCCACTAATCACTGATAACCCCATAACCGCCAAAAAACATTCATGCCGCCATCCACCCCCGCAGATAAAGACATGCTCGAAGCCGAAGAAGGCCTCGAACCGGATTCCGGGGAAGTCTATCCTGATGCGGTGGTCAAAATCAGTCGCGATCAATACAGCGCCTTTGAAATCAAGCGGATGGCCGAGGAGACCAGGGAGCTTGTCGTCGCCCCGCCGTTCCAGAGAGGTTTGGTCTGGAAACCGGAGCAGAAACGCGAGCTGGTCGAAAGCATCCTGATGGGGATTCCCATACCCGTGATCTATGTGTTTGAAGACGAAAACGGCAAAAAGCAGTTGGTCGACGGGCGTCAACGGATCAGCACCATCATCGCTTTCATGAACAACGAGTTCAGTCTGGCCAATCTCAAGATGCTGCCGGCATTCAACGGCAAAAAATTCCAGGACCTGGAGCCGATTTACAGAAGCAAGGTCGAACGTTACCAGATTTCGGTGTATGTTATCGAACCCCCCACACCCGAAAGGGTCAAATACGATATCTTCGACCGGGTAAACCGGGGTGGCACCCGACTCAACAACCAGGAAATGCGCAATGCGCTCTATATCGGCCAGGCCACCGACCTGTTGGAAGCGTTGAGCAAATCGAAGCGCTTCAAGAAGGCCACCGGAAACGGCATCAAGCCCACTCGCATGCGTGACCGCTACGTCATTTTACGCTTTCTTGCCTTCTATCTGCTGAAGACCCGTAAATTAGACTTCAAATACAAAAGTGATATCGACGACTTGCTCGCCGAAACCATGAAACGCATCAACAGGATGCAAAAAAGTGAAGTCGATACATTGAAAAATGTTTTTCTCACGGCCATGCAACGAAGTCATGCCGTCCTGGGTCCTGACGGCTTCCGGTTCGCGCCCACGAATGTCAACCGGCGGCCCGTCAATATGGCGCTGTTTGAAGTGCTCACCTATTTTTTCGCCGTAACGGCCACCGAAGCCTGCGACGCCGAAAAGCTCCAAGCCGAGCTTGACGCTCTGAAAAATTCCTTTGACCGAAGCGGTTATTTCAGCAGCAAGGTGGACAGCCGCAGTTCGGTAGATTATCGCTTCGGCGAAGTCGAACGGCTTTCCGGGAGCCTTGAATGCTGACGCGTATCAGTATCACCGGCTACAAATGTCTGGATCGATGCGAGCCGGCCCTGGCGCCCCTGACGCTGCTGGTCGGTCCCAATGCCTCGGGCAAATCGACGGTGCTCCAGGCCATGCTCCTTTCCTTTTCAGCCTTCAAGCAACAGCGTCAACCCTACCTCAAAGAGGTGGTAAAACCCTATGCCCAGTTTGAGGAGGTGTATTGCCGCTATTCCAATGCCAAAGAGATACGCATTGACATCGATGCCGACGCCGGCCGGTGCACGTTCATCCTGAATCGGTCGGAAGCCAAAAAGACACGGACGCCGAAAATGGTGTTACCGGCATACGAAGAATCTCTCTTCTATCTATCGGCCGGCCGTTCCGGCCCCGAGGAAATCTCCGAGCTGAACCAGGAGATGCGTATCGGGCAGCACGGCCAATATGCCGTGGGCTTTCTGGAACAACGCAAGGACAAGCCGGTTCATGCGGATCTCATCCGGCCCGAAGCCCATGCCAACACCCTCAAGGCCCAACTGGCCTGGTGGCTTTCTTACATCATCGGCGTGGAAACGGAAGCCCGGACGGAAAAAATCACCGCCGCAAGCGTCAAGACAACCTTTCACACCGAGGGCATCGAGAGCATTTCGCCCTTCAATACCGGTGCCGGTAACAGCTTTCTGCTGAAATTGCTCGTCATGTGCCTGACGGCCCAACCCGGCGACCTGCTGTTGATCGAAAACCCGGAAATCCACCTTCACCCGGGCGCCCAGTCAAGGTTAGGCGGACTGTTTGCCTATATTGCATCGAGAGGGGTTCAGATCCTCGCCGAAACCCACTGCGAGCACCTCATCAACCGGATACGTTACGAGACATATAAAAAACAAATATCTCCGGCCGATGTGATCATCCATTACAAACCCGGTGTCCGGGATCCCTTTGAAACCCTGTTCATCAACGAACGCGGCCACTTCTGTGACAACGACCGGAAAGAAAAGCCGTTTCCAACCGGTTTTTTCGATTCAACACTGGCGGAACTCCTGGAAATCAGCTGATGCAGTTCTCTATAGCCATGGAAGACGATCTGTATGAAGCATTTCACCGTTTCAAACATGGAAACCCGCACGACACCCAGGTGATTGAAAAGCTCCTGCATCTCTACAAGCCGCCCCATATTACCAATGTCAGCCAGTTGAAACGGCTGAAAATCGACGATCTTCCGTTGGCATCCCAGCTTGCACAGGCGGGCTTGACTTCCCAAACCATCGAAGAACTGGCCCAAAAAACCACCTACAAAATTGCACTGTCCCAACAGCACGGATATTTCCCATACGTAAACATTCATGGCGACCTGCTGCGGAACAACTATACCATAACCTGCAGACCGGGTGAATCACGGGAGAAAGCCCTGCAATACATCCAGGCACTTCTCGAAGATGCGAAAAACGTGATCATCTGCGACCGATACCTGAAAAACAATTGGGGCACCGCCCAAAGCATATTGGATGTTTTTCCGCAAAAGCAACTGACGATCGAATATGTACATCAGTTGGACCAAAACATTCTATCCGGTATTAAAAGGCAATGTAGTCAATGGAAAATCAGGAGAACCCGCGACAATGTCTATCAACGTCACCATGATCGCTACCTGCGCATCGACAGCCAGATGGAAATCGTGATCACCAGCGGTATTGATTATCTGTTCGACAACAACAAGGAATGCACCCTGGTCTTTCAGACCATTTCGAAGACCTGAGACGAATTTCCATAGGCAATCGGTCAATCGGGCGTCAACCGGGGTCGGGCCAAGACAATCGCCTGAAATCACAACCAATACATCCCAAAAACCGCCCGAATATCGCCTTAGCCGCCCATTTTCAGGGTCAAAAACACCCGTCTAAGGAAAAAATCGGCAACCCCAACACCCCCGAACCGCTTAAACCGTCATTTTTGACCCCAAAAACACCCGTTTAAGCTCAAAAAAACCCCAATTTCGAATGAATAACTCATGAATTTCAAACACTTGACTTGGCCCGACCCCAACACAACCTTAGGCTGAAGGCTATAGACCATGGAGCTGCTTCCGTGCTAAACACCGCACGCATCCCCTTCAGTCTTCAGTCTTCAGCCTCATCACATAAACACTTAACCCCCTAAAACCTTAAAACCCTAACACCCTAACACCTTTTTATCTTATGAAAAAAGCCCTAATCACCGGTATCACCGGCCAGGACGGCGCCTATCTCGCCGAGTTTCTGCTTGAGAAGAATTACGAGGTCCACGGCATCAAGCGGCGGGCATCCTCCTTCAATACCGCCCGGGTGGATCACATCTACCAGGACGCCCACGAGGAGGGGGTCCGGTTCTTCATGCACTACGGCGACCTCACCGACGCCACCAACCTGATCCGCATCATCCAGGAAATCCAGCCGGACGAGATTTACAACCTGGCGGCCCAGAGCCACGTGAAGGTCTCCTTCGAAACCCCGGAGTACACGGCCAACACCGACGCCCTGGGCACCCTCCGCCTGCTGGAGGCCATCCGCATCCTGGGCCTCGAGAAAAAGACGCGCATCTACCAGGCCTCCACCAGCGAGATGTACGGCAAGGTCCAGGAGATCCCCCAGACGGAGACCACGCCCTTCTACCCCCGAAGCCCATACGGCGCGGCCAAGGTCTATGCCTACTGGATCACGGTCAACTACCGGGAGGCGTACAACATCTATGCCTGCAACGGCATCCTCTTCAACCACGAGTCGCCGATCCGGGGGGAGACCTTTGTCACCCGCAAGATCACCCGGGCCGTGGCCCGCATCAAGCTGGGCCTCCAGGACAAGCTCTACCTGGGCAACCTCGACGCCAAGCGCGACTGGGGCTTTGCCGGGGACTACGTCCGCCTGATGTGGATGATGCTCCAGCAGGACACGCCCGACGACTACGTCATCGCCACCGGCGAGACCCACGCGGTGCGCGAGTTCGTAGAAAAGGCCTTCACGGCGGCGGGCTTCGACATCGGCTGGGCGGGCGAGGGCGTGAACGAAGTCGGCAGGGACGCCGCCACCGGCCGGGTCCTGGTGCGCATCGACCCCCGCTACTTCCGCCCCACCGAGGTGGACTTCCTCCTGGGCGACCCGTCCAAGGCCCGGGAGAAGCTGGGCTGGGAACCCCGGGTCTCCTTTGACGAGCTCGTCCGCATGATGGTGGCCGCCGACCTCGAGGAGGCCAAAAAGGACGCCCTGTGCGAGAAGAGCGGCTTCAGGATCTATCACAACTTCGAATAGCCGGGGGAACCTCACATGGATAAAGACAACCGCATCTTCATCGCCGGCCACCGGGGCCTGGTGGGCAGCGCCCTCTGCCGGCAGCTCGCGGCCGCCGGACACACGGCCCTCATCACCCGGACCCACGCGGACCTGGACCTGACCGACCCGAACGCCGTGGCCGATTTCTTTTCACGAGAGCAGCCCGAATACGTGTTCCTGGCGGCGGCCAAGGTGGGGGGCATCCACGCCAACAACACCTATCCGGCGGACTTCATCTACCAGAACCTGCAGATCCAGAACACCGTCATCCACCAGGCCTTTCTCCACGGGGTGAAGCGGCTCCTCTTCCTGGGCAGCTCCTGCATCTACCCCAAGCTCTGTCCCCAGCCCATGAAAGAGTCCTATCTGATGACCGGGCCCCTGGAGCCCACCAATTCCGCCTATGCAACCGCCAAGATCGCCGGGATCGAGATGTGCCGGGCCTACAACCGGCAGCACGGCACCCGGTTCATCCCGGTGATGCCCACCAACCTCTACGGCCCCAACGACAACTTCGACCTGGAGACCTCCCACGTCCTGCCGGCCCTCATCCGCAAGTTCCACCTGGCCAAACTGGCGGCCAACAACGACCGGGACGGCATCGCGGCGGACGAACGCCGATTCGGCCCCATCCCCAGGGAGATCCGGGCCTCGCTGGAAGACATCGCCGGCCCCCGGGGCGGCATGGTGATGCTGTGGGGCTCGGGAACCCCCAAGCGGGAATTCCTCCACGTGGACGACATGGCCGCGGCCTGCATCCACCTGATGCGCCTCCCCTGGAAAATCCTCCAGACCGCCGCCGACGACCCCTTCCTCTTCAACATCGGCACCGGCACAGACCTCACCATCCGCGAACTGGCCAACGTCATCTCCCACGCCGTCGGCTACCAGGGCGAAATCCTCTTCGACGCCGACAAACCCGACGGCACACCGCGGAAGCTGCTCGACGTCTCAAGACTCCAGAACCTGGGGTGGCGGGCCAAAATCAGCCTTGAAGAAGGTATTCGCCAGACATATCGATGGTACGCGGAACAGAAGTAATTGATAATTTTGAATGTTGAATTTTGAATTATGAATTCACCATTCACCATCCCCCATTCAACATTCAACATTCATAATTCAACATTCACAATTCATAATTCATAACTCTCTATGCAAACACCATACGCACAAACCCTAACCCAAATCCAATCAAGTCCCCAAACCTGGTTCATCACCGGCGTTTCCGGCTTCATCGGCTCAAATCTGCTCGAAACCCTGCTCCGCCTCAACCAACCCGTCATCGGGCTGGACAATTTTTCCACGGGGCATCGGCGAAACCTGGACGAGGTGAAGGGCCGGGTTTCTCCGGAGCAGTGGGCCGGGTTCCGGTTCATCGAGGGGGATATCCGGGATCTTGAGACCTGCCGGGAGGCCTGCCAGGGCGTGGAGATCGTCCTTCACGAGGCGGCCTTGGGCTCCGTGCCCCGGTCCATGGAAGACCCGATCTTCACCAACGCCAACAACATCGACGGGTTCCTGAACATGCTGGTGGCGGCCCGGGACGCAAAGGTGAAGCGGTTCGTGTATGCGGCCTCCAGCTCCACCTACGGGGACCACCCGGGCCTGCCCAAGGTGGAGGACCGGATCGGACGCCCCCTGTCGCCCTATGCCGTCACCAAATACGTCAACGAGCTCTACGCCGCGGTCTTTGCCGACGCCTACGGCCTGGAGAACATCGGCCTGCGCTACTTCAACATCTTCGGCCCCCGCCAGGACCCGGACGGCGCCTATGCCGCGGTCATCCCCAAATGGTTCTCCGCCATGCTCACCAACGACCCGGTTTACATCAACGGCGACGGCGAAACCAGCCGGGACTTCTGCTTCATCGACAACTGCGTCCAGGCCAACCTCCTGGCCGCCCTCACCCGGAACCCCAACGCCGTGAACCAGGTCTACAACGTGGCCTTCGGGGAACGGACCACCCTGAACGACCTGTTCCACATGATCCAAAACCTGGTGGCCAAAACCCGGCCCGAAGCCGCAACCCTCCAGCCGGTCTACCGGGACTTCCGGCCCGGGGATGTGAGGCATTCGCTGGCGGATATCGGCAAGGCCAGGGAGTTGCTGGGGTATGGGCCGGGATTTTCGGTGCGGGAGGGGTTGGAGAAGGCGGGGGGGTGGTATGTGGGGTTTTTTTCGGATTCCCTGTAGAAAATATGAATTCGTTCGGTAAGCGGAGGGCGGAGGGCAGAAAAATGCCCATTTCGCGTAATTGTTCGCCAGCCAAATACAATAAAACTGATATTCCTAAACTCATCACAGCAGGCATAGAACAAATCACCGATACTGCGGTGGTCGGTTTCCATACGAATGTTGCCGACTCCTGATTTTTAACGGACACGATCGTGGAGGCCGGAATTCCAGCACGCCCCTGTCGTTTATAAAGCTTCTGGTAGATCGTTGTCAGGTCCCGTTTCTGTCCATCATGTTCATAGTGGATCCTGGACGTTTTCTTCAGCATGACAATCACATCCAGATGCTTCCGCAGGACGGCAATATTTGACTGCATGGTGAACCACCTGTCCATGAGCAAATAGCGGGCATTGATGCCGGCCTTGAGGATGCGTTCGACCATCGGCCCCAGATGCCCGGTTGCTTTCATGGTGGCATCCTGTCGCCGTCGATACTCACAGCAGCGTTTATCGACCTGTTTCGTGGCCTCCTGATATCGATTTTTGGTCTTAGCGGATGATAACATTTCGAAATCTAACGGCAGGGTGCTGACACCGTCGGACCAGCAAACGGTCAACAACCTATAACCTCGCAGGTATTAAACCGGCAACTATCTACATAAACAGACCATATTTTTCTTGATCAAATATTTTAGGTTGTTAGCAATACTCTTAACAACTTCTTGTTCGGATCTTTAATTGCCGAATTAATATCAACCGGTGCTGTGATCAAAGACCCGGCTCAACAGCTCCACCTTTTTTGACCGTGAGCGGTCGCAGGTGCTGTCGTCAATGATGAGCATATCCTCACGCTGCTCATCGGTCAGTCGGCTGAAAATGCCGTGTATTCGTACAGCAAGAATCAATAACAGCCGTCGCCAGTTGAATGTGCAGCCCTTGAGCAAATCATAAGCGGCATCTTTACCGACAATGGCATCTTTGTTGGTAACAATTTCGCGGAAGAAATTGTTACCGAGAAACGGCAGAGCAAATATCGTTACTATCAAAAAATGATGGTTTCGTAAAAAGCCGTCCGTAAAAATTTTGTAAGCGATCACGGGGATATCTAACTTCCCCTTCTACAAAATATGATATTTCTCACTAGGTTTTTTATGCACTATCTGGTATTCTAATTTCCATGATGAAGTACCGTCCATTCACAGAAGAAGACTGGCAGGCAACCCCTGAACCTGTAAGAAAAGCATTTGAATTTTTGGAACAGCAGGTTGAAATCCTGACCCGGCGCCTCGATGAACTGGAAAATCGAATCAACAGGAACTCCGGGAATTCAAACAAGCCGCCGTCTTCAGACAATCCCTACAAGAAGAAACCAAAGCGCAAAGCCGTCCAGAAGCGAGCCGGCGCCAAAAAAGGGCACAAAGGGCATATCCAAAAACGTATGATGCCCACTGAAATTGTCATTCTCAAGCCGGAACGTTGCCCCTGCGGCAATCGGCATTTTCCAAAAACGAAGCCGTTTTACGTGCATCAGGTCATCGAGCTGCCTGAAATCAAGATGGACGTGACGCACTTTCTCCATTCAACCGACTGTCCGAAATGCGGCGTCGAAAACAGGGCGGAACTTCAACCCGAAAACAGGACCGGCTTTGGCCCCAGACTGACTGCCCTGATCGGTGATCTGGCCGGAAATCACGGAAACAGCCGGACCAGCATCCAGGAATTCTGCGATTCGACCCTGAACTTTCACATCAGCCTCGGCGCGGTCCAGAATGTCATCGATCGGGTGTCGCAGGCAATCGAGCCTCACTATGAAACCATCGGAACAAAGATCAGACGAGCCCTCAAGGCTCATATCGACGAAACATCTTTTCCCAGGAGCGGCGACCTCGAGTGGCTCTGGGTCATGGCCAACGATGATGAAGCCTTCTTTAAAATCCATCCAAACCGCTCGAAAGAGGCCTTCGAGGCGTTGATTGAAAAATGGAACGGCATCCTGATCAGCGACGACTATGGCGTTTATCAGAAATGGGCCGCCGGGCGACAGACCTGCCTGGCACATCTGATCCGCAGGGCCAAAGGATTGAGAGAAAGAAGGGACCCCGGCATTGCCAAATTTGGGGTCTGGTGCATGAGTGAACTTCAACGATTGTGCAACATGGCGAAAAAGCTGCTTACCCAGGGAGAATGGAACGCCTTTTATGCAAGGCTCTGCCGGTTGATCGGGCTTTATCGTGATGAGAAAAACGATGCCGGACGAATGGCGCGCCGCCTTGACAAGGAGATTGAATCCCTGTTTGTATTCCTTGACGAGGAGGGCATTGATCCCACCAATAACCATGCCGAAAGAATGCTGCGTTATGCTGTCATCTGGCGAAAGCGAAGCCAGGGGACTGAGAGTACAAAAGGGCAGCGCTGGGTAGAGCGCATTCTGACACTTCGCCATACCTGCAGACTCAGGTCCAGGAAACTTTTCCCTGTACTCGTCGATGCCGTGCAGTGTTTCTTCAAAGAGCTGAATCCAGACATGGCCTGGATTTCCTGATATTTTTCAAGTACCCTCTGATCGCTTACAAAATTTTTACTACAATATGAAGTGTGTTTGGCTTTCATTAAAAACGATATGATGTGGTCAAAAATCCAGATTTTTACTTTTTACGAGACCGTCAAAAAATGAACACTGTATCCGAGTGTTTTCGAGCACCACACTGGTGAAGCAACGTGTCGATCCGGAAATGATCAAAAAAGTTATGAATTTTGCTGCTGACATGAATAGCATCTTGAGCTTCGGATCGAATTTTGTCATGTTTCATTTGAGCCCTTTCCTCTTGATATTATATTATTTTGTGGCAAATTCACTATAAATCAAAGAAATCGGCTCTTAAAGTTTTTTATTTTCTATTTCAAAATGTTAAACAACTTTACTCCAAAGTTTGGCTAACCTCGAAAGTTGAGTAGAAAAGAAATCGGAATACAAAAATGAGCGAAAACCAAGTAGGTAAAATGAAAAAAATATGCCTCATCAGCCATTGTTTTGATCCAATTTTTGCTGGCTATGCTAAACAAGGGTCGCGCGTTGCCAGAGCAGTAGCCGATCGCGGTATCTATGATTTTGTCATCGTGACACGTAAATTTGAACAGTTACCTGGAAAAGACCGGGTTAACGGCTTTACAGTAATAAGGATCGGCTCACCAATTTTGGATAATATCTCACCCCAACTTGGCTACTTGGCTTTCATCATTTTCCTTGCTTGGCATCTGTTATTTAATGCAAGAAAGTATTGCATTTTACATTGTTTATCGGGTTTCGCTCCTGCTGGTGTTGCGGGCATTTTAGGGAAATTATTTAATTTGCCAACAATAATCAAGATTGCACAAGGAGAGGTAAGACCTCGCTCATCTTTTCAGCAAAAACTAAGACTTAATTTATGGCTTCTGCCTGCCAGCTTAGCCGATTGTTTTATCGTTTTAAGTCCTGAAAGCAAAGAATTTCTCCGCGCTGCTGCCATACCTGATTTCAAAATCAAGCATTTTACAAATGGAGTGGATGTTAATATCTTTAGACAAGTTGAAGATCAAAATCAGAAAAATATTTTACGAAGGAAATTAAATATTAGAGAGTGCAGCATATTGGTTTTATATGTTGGCCTCATCCATCCTCGAAAAGGTATAGATCTACTATTGGATGCCTGGGAAAATATTTCAAGAACAATAGATCAGGCGTTTTTGTTGCTCATAGGACCCAAAGGTAATACGTTCAAAACATCACCTTGCGACGATAATACAAATCTATACCAACGATCAATTTCAGAACGACTCAATCGAAAAATTCTGCAAAATACTACTGAATGGCGGGACCAGACACCCAATATCAATGAATATATGATGGCGGCAGATGTTTTTGTATTGCCGTCCTTCGCTGAGGGGCAGCCAAATGTACTCCTCGAAGCTATGGCGTCAGGCTTAGCTTGCATAGCAACCGATTTAAGCGGAATAAAAGATTTCATAGCTTCTCCAGATCACGGCACGATCGTGAAACAAGGTTCCGCTGATGCATTGGGAAAGGCGCTTTCTGAGATGATAAATAAATATCCAGAAGTGCGACGAAAAATGGGCAGATTATCTCGAAAGGAAATAGTTAAAAACTGTTCCATTGAATCAGTTGCCATAACTTATGAAGAACTTTATGAAAACCTTCAAAGCCGTATAGATGGCACAAAGCATTCCGGCAATATTCAGCTAAAATCATAAGGCCTTACAGTGCATAAATAATTTGTATCTGCTCTATTGCTAATTACAAAACGCATCACCATAAATGATAGTTTGATTTGCAAGATCTCAGAGGTTCTACCTCAAACACTTTGCATTTTTTAAGGAAGCGACCGCCACGACACCGAGGAAGCACCCATCGAAGATGCTCAACGTGATCTCTTTCAGCCGGAACTGGTCTAGTTCATCAATCCAAGGCATGAACTGGTCGAGCTTGCGGACAAGATTAACTGGCAATGGTTCAAGGATTTCTTCGGCGCTACATATTGCCCGGACAACGTGCTGCTGGGCATAGGTATCAGATTAATGGTGGCCCTGCAATATCTCAAAACATCTACAACGTTAATAACATTGGCCTTGTAGCGTCAAAGTGCACCTCATGACATTTACAATAGCTCTGAAAGACAACCCCTTAATTAGACGGATAGGCAAAAACTTTTCTATTGGTTTTGTCGGATCTGTTCTTTTGCTCATTTTCTCTCTTTTACGCACGACATTGCTAACAAAAAATCTCCCAATAGCTGATTATGGCCGAATCTTGGTGGTTATGAATTTTTTTAGTTTTATGGCCATGCTTTTCGGACTACGCGTAAATGATTTTATTTATCGATTTTACCCACAATTCAATAATCGACTAGGGCATAATGAACTAAAAGGAATTGTATTTATATCTTTTATTTTATCATTTACTGTTGGTTTCGTTATCGCGGTTGGCACCTATATGTCTGCTTATTGGGTTGCTGAAATTTTTTACAAAGACCCAAGCTATGCACCACTGTTTCGAATTTTCGCAATAGCTGCTTTTTTTATTGCTTTTGAGGGGTTTTATAGTTCTATTCTTAGACTACATGATCGGTTTATCCTTATCATACTTCCTCAGATAACCGGTGCCGCTTTTTCATTGGGTATAATAGCATATCAACTAGTATACGCGGGATCCGTTACAATTAAACTTGCGATATGGGCAATAACAGCAGGCATGTTGATAACGGCCCTTTCTGCATTATTGTTTTCTATCCTATGCATTTTGCCGCTACTGCGCTGTACAAAAGGTACGGGCATTCGATCTTTAAAAAAACATCGTCGAAACATTTTTTCGACTCTTTTTCAGACAAATCTGACGGGATACTTGAAGCTTGGGTCTGACACAGGAGGTATGTTTTTGTTGGGTATCCTTGCAACACCTAACCAGGTCGCTCTTTATGGAATCGCCAGGCAACTGGCCAAGGTACTGCAAGTCGTTCAAAATAATGTTCAAAACGCTCTTACTCCTGAAATTGTTTCACTTTGGGCGCAACAAAAGATCAAACAACTATATGAATTGATAAATGCCTATTCCAAAATTTCTCTTATTTCAGGCGCTATTATCGCCTGTGTTGCCGCGATAGTGTCCAAACCGATCATATTGGCTTTTACCACTCCGGATTACCTTAATGCCTTACCAGTTTTTTATGTATTTATTTTTACAATCTATATGACATTCGTTTCCTTAGTGTTTTTCCCCCTTGCTCTGGCCATGAATCAAATGGCCAGAAGGAATTTGGTTGTATCAATACGGTTTGTGTATCTTCTCATTGGTATCATTTTGGGCCTAAATGCCATGATGCTGGCCATGGTAGAATTGTTTGGCGCGCTGACTACCAGATTATTGAATGATATCCCATTGCTTAGAAATTTGCGACGTATTTATAATACTGAACTGTAAAACATATTTTGGGGATTCAAGAATGAAATTATTAACTATTGGACTTGACGGTGGAGACAAAAGAATCATTCAGGAAATGCCCATGCCGAACCTGCATAAGATATTGGCGCAAAATATTTGTCTGGATGTTCAAGAAGATCTATGGAGCCGCGGTTGGGCAGAAATTTTGTGCGGTGTTCATGGCCGAGAATCCGGGGCATTTTACGCTAAACCCAAGCTGGATGGAAGCCACAATACAACTCAGAAGTTCAGTGTTTACGATTACGATCTCAATCCTGATATAAAGCCCCTTTGGGCAAGGTTATGTGAGAAAGGCCATAGCGTTGGGTTTATGAATGTACCTAGCATGATGCCCGCGCCAACAGTAAATGGATTTGCAGTAGCGGGTGGTGGCGCGGGTGCCGCTACGAGTGGAGCATCTGTCATTCCTTTGGAAGGCTGCTACCCAAATGAAGCGCGAGATTTGTTAATAAAAAAAGGATATATCGTTGATACTCGGTTTGTTTCTTGTGGATTGCGCGATGAAAGCGCATTCCTTAATCGGCTTGTTCATATGACTAAGATCAGGACCAATGCTTTTATCTGTCTTCAAGATCGCTTCCATGTGCGATTCGGTTTTGTTGCATTTATGGCAATTTGTAGGGTTCAATATTTAGCCATGAGCGAGATCGAAGCATTAATTCAAAATAAGGGGTTGCCTGCAAATTCGTTTCAGGAAAAGCTTCTTGTTTTTTATGAACAGATTGATGAATATATCGGTAAAATCATGGGCTGTGTCTCACCTGAGCATGTAATGTTTGTATCGGATCACGGACAGAGTCCCCGACTTTACAGCGTTAACGTCAATGAATGGTTAACCAAATCAGGTTTTCAGCATCCCAAAGCCAAATCTTCAGGTACCTTTAAGCAGGCCATAAAAGCCGCTACCGGTATTTTTCCACAAAGCTTTAAAAAACATCTTGTTCGAACGGCCCCTGGACTTAGTGCGAAGCTCGCCGGCATGAATGCCGATTGGAACCGCACCAAGGCCTTTGGAGTGAGGTATGTGCCCGGTATTTATATCAATGACCAAAGCCGATTTGCAGGTCCTGTGAGCAACGACACAGAAAGTGTGCATCTTGCGCAGGAGATTGTTGAACAATTCAACGGCAACGAAGAGGCGAAAAAAAACAACTTGAAAGCGCGAATATACCGGAATCAATACAATCAGTCAAGATATGAAGCTCTGTTACCGGACATCTGGATCGACCATCCCGACGCCTATTTTTTCGAACAAAATGGAGCGTTCATTGAACCAAACAAGGACTACGGGCCTATCAAAAACCTTGCTCGCGTTGAGCGAGACATGTTTACGGGCATCAAGGGAAGACATCCCCTCTTTTGCGTTGATCCGGCCTTAGCCGGCCTGATTCGGAAAAGCGACGAACCCAGCCTTACCTTGGCCTACAAGCTTATTTTGAGAGGCATGGAATTATGAAAATCGGTATATTAACTTATCATCGAGTTGTTAACGATGGCTCTGTTGTGCAGGCCTATTGTCTTGAAAAACTGATTCGTTCTTACTACCCTAACGCAACGATCGAATTAGTGGACTATCGACCTTGGCGTGGTGAAAAACAGGAACATCTCAAAATCTTGACAAAGCGTTATCCATTTGTACGGTATAGTTACTGGAACAAATTGCGCAGTATCCGTGTTTTTATAAAAAATAACTTCCAGGGAAAAAGCCCTTCCTGTATAACTGATAATATAGAAAAGGCTCGCAGATTCATTGATGCACAAAGTTATGATGCTGTAATCGTAGGGAGTGATACGGTTTGGGAAGGAAGGCCAAGCGGTTTTGCTCCTCACTCTCCCAATATCTATTTCTTACCCGATTTGCCTTCAATTAAAAAAATCGCTTTTGCTTCATCTGCAGACCCAATCATCTCATCATATGCGAACAATGTGAACCGTGCAGAAAAAATTCGTGCCGCTATTGAAGCGTTCAATTTTATCTCAGTCCGAGATGATTCAACAAGAGATTATCTGGTGAACCTGGGGATTTCCTCTGAACGGATTCATTTCATGCCTGATCCGACCTTATTATGGGATTTAAATTCAATAGTTGATCATTCAATAGCAAAATATTCTAACAATAAGCCATTGGCTGGTATTGCAATCGGCATTGGAAATACATCAGTTAAAGGACAAATGACCGAACAACTTATCCAAAACGGTTTTGATGTGATAGATCTTGAACGTCCGAAACAGATAGAAAAGTATTTCTCTCAGCCTCAATCCCTCAACCAACGCCTGGGCCTCTATTCGAATTTGAATATGATCGTGACCGATCGATTTCATGGAAGTATCTTTACGCTATTATTGGCCGGGGCACCGGTACTTTTTGTGGAAACTTCCTCTAAATGGCCTGATCGTAACAGCAAAGGAAGGGATCTTTTTCGACGGTTGGGCCTGGAGGAAATGGTTTGGCGTTATGATGTGAATGCACCGGAATCTGGACTTGTTCGAAACCGATTAAATAGATGGAATGACCTATCCAAACAAATTCAAGGACGAATTCAGTCTTTGCGATATTCAGCGAAAAATACACTTGAGAAAATGTTTCAATGCCTTGAATAATAGCAATGAAAAGTTCACCATTTACGCGAAAATAAAATTTTACAGCCCCGCATTAAAAGTTCGCCTATCACACAGGCGATAGGCCGGAACAAGGCGATCCCAACGCAATCATAAAGGTTATTAATGTTAACACATGTTATTTTTTTGATTGATTCAATGGTTGGAGGAGGTGCTGAAAGAGCCGTAGTAGAGATGTTGCGCCATCTGGATCATACTCGTTACAGGCTATCACTCGCGCTTTTCAGGAATGATGGCGATTATATGGATTTAATTCCATCCTATGTGACTATAATCGATCTTTCCAGGTATACAGGGCGATCCAATATCATTAAGCGCATTAATGGTATTAGAAAAATGGTAGCAGATAATAATCCGGACATTATTATCGCCGGTTTGGAGTCGCCAAATTTATCTCTTCTTCGGGCAGCCCCTTTTATTCGAGGCTACTGTCGTATAGTTATTACTGAACATAATAATTTGAGTATGCGATTAAAAAAAAGTCGCTCAGAATTAATGAAAAAAGCAAAATCTATCGAGATACAAGCTTTATATCGTTTAGCGGATAGAATAATTGCCGTTTCAGATGGTATTAAAACTGATCTTGTTCACAATTTTAGTTTACCTGATCAGCTGATCTCGGTAATCCATAATCCAATAGATATCGAAAAAATAAAACTAGCGGGAATAAGCAGTCCGGAAATTTCAGGGAATTATCCTAACAAGCCATTAACCATAATATCTGCCGGAAGGTTGGTACCTCAGAAAGCTTTCCATGAATTGATAAAAGCTTTTGAAAAGGTGAGGGAACATGTTCCAGCCTTGTTACTAATTTTTGGCGAAGGGCCGCTGCGAACAGAATTGGAACAACAGGTGAGAAGTCTTAACCTTGAAAAATATGTCAAACTCCCAGGTTTTACGAACAACCTTTGGAGCGAAATGGCTAAAGCTACAATTTATGCATCCTCATCTCATTGGGAGGGATTTCATTTGACACTTACTGAAGCGATGGCTTGTGGAATTCCTGTAGTAGCAACAGACTGTGACTACGGCCCAAGGGAGATAATTACACATGGCAAAAATGGATTAGTTACACCTGTAGGGGATGTGGAAGCCCTTGCGAAACAAATCATTGAGCTTTTATGCAGTGATAAGCGACGCAGAAAATTGGCAAATGAAGGTCTGACGCGCAGCTATGACTTTGATAGCCGAGTGATTGCCAAAAAATACTCCGAACTTATTGAGGCAGTTCTTTAATCCTACAACCAACACTGCGGGTTCATTTGAAAAGACGACAATTGCCAGGTTGGCGTATTCACCGCTTATGCGGTAGAAAGCGGTACGCCATGGTTGACAAACGGCTGTTTATCCCCAAGCGTCGATTTACCGACGATTATCTGAATCATCGGTAAAAATGCAGGTTGCCTGAACATACCGTTTTTCAAACCAAACCATAACTGACCGTTGAAATGATTACTGATATCAGCAATGAAAAGGTACTGGTGGTTAATATATACTTGATGACTAGGCATACGGGGGCAGCCCGGAATTTATTGCCGAGGGTTGAATCCCTACCGTAAATATCAGGCGAAAATGAAAAGAGATAATATCAGATTTATTTCCGGGATCCTCATTTTTAACCTGATTTTTTCATTAATTGGGACTTTTTGCTTCATATACTTATTACTACATTATAATTCCAAGAAAAAAAACAATTATGACTTAGCACTTCTATGCAAGGGCGATTTAGATTGCTCAAGCATTTTACAGAAAGCTATAGATAATTCTGCAAGCACTGGCGTAGAGTTATACATTCCACCTGGGAGGTATTTAATTACAAAACCTCTCCGGTTGAAATCGCATGTGAAGATTAGAGGGGCAGGCCAATATGTTACCTCAATTATTCTGGCGAAACGCAACAAGGATAATTTATCACATTGTGCTTTTTCTTGTGATGAGACTCAAAATGGCATCAAATATGCGGGTCTTCAAGGCTTGGCTATTATTTACGAGGATGAGCCTTTGCCCGAGATGAGCGGGCTATATTTTCACAAAGCGTCTAGATGCTCCTTCAGCAACCTTGTCATCAAGAACTTTGGCACCGGCTTTAGATCAGACTTGATTTGGATGTCTAACCTCACCTCTGTTCACTCTGTTCGCTGCCTCATCGGTTTCCAAATAAATCGTGGTACTTCTTGCTACCTTCAGAATTGTTATGCAAACGTATGTGTTCAGGGATTTACTTTGACAAAACTCGCTTATTCATCTCTCCAGAATTGCGCTGTTGATCATATCAATCAAGGAGGTCTGCGCTTGGGCGACCCGAAATTCAAGCTATCATTTGCATATTATTTCAATAATTGCAAAGGTATCACCATGACGGGTTGTGGAGCAGAACATAGTTCAGGAGGGTATTTGCAAGCTAAGCGTTCAGTCATTACGCTTGTCGGATGTAGAAGTCACAATATCGGAACTCAATATAACGGCACTAAAAAACAATATTTGCTTGATTTACCAGATAAATCAAGCAAATTAACATTAATTGGCTGCAGTTTGGGAAATGATAATAGCTGGACAAAAAACAGCAATGCAGCTGTCTTTCGGGTTGAAAAAGGATCATCAATCTACATGCTAAATAGCAAAGTCTCTAATACAGCCATTGCAAAAAAGGACGTAAGAGGTCAACTTTTTGATATCTCTGCCAATCCTATTTGTAGCAATTGAATTCCCATATCAACAAAGATGTTGGAGATGCTTAGTACTTACCTGGGCTGATGAAAATCAGTTTAGAAAAACGGTAGTATTTTGATCCCATTTTTGTTCCGTCTTTCTGGCTATTGACATGATCTCCTTCCTTTTCGATTGAACAGATTGACCGATATTCTTTTTATACCATTCGAACACTTTTTTCGTTGGAACTGTTTCAAGCGCCTTTTGGATGACATCATGACTTGTTTTTGAGACAACCGCTGCAAGGCTGAGTAGCATTGCAGTGAAACCGCTTTTTACTTGATCCTGTTCCAAATTTTTCAATTTGCCAAAAACCGATTCGATGATTTCGCTGCTTCCAAGCAGCCTCTCGCCCGGCTTTGCCTTCAGCGATTGTTCCTCTATGAAAGTGAGCAGTTCCTCACCGACTCTCTTTGCCCTGTCTGTATGCGGGCTAAAGATCGGATCCTCTTTTAAATCGATATGGCTGTCGTGATATATCCCGACAAACTTTATGTAGCCTTCCACCGTCTTGACAACCTCAATGAGATCCTGCCATTCTGTAAGATGATCACGATATTCGTTCAGCCACCCGAGCTTATCATCAGCCTGCCGAGGAGGGAATCGGTCGTCAGGCTCGGATTTCAGCATGTCCAGATAGCAAAGCTTCTCCTGCCCCCATTTCACAAGTTTATCCACATTCATATACCGCGCCTTGCTTCTCTGATTTGGCGGCGCCAAAGCGGATAGACAGGTCTGCTGAACTTTCTTGCCGGTTTGCGCTGCCAATTGAATAAACTCCGACCAATGCGGGTCATTTTTTAGTTCGCGCTTCAGTATGGCGGCACCTTTATGTTTGATATCATATATGTAGCATGTCTGTTCATGATCCCGGCAGAATCTTTCAATCCCCGATTTTATGTCGGTTCCATGATCACCGATTATTTCTCTGGGTGGACCGGTTTTCTCGATAGTTTGAGTAAGTTGCCGGTAAACAATTTCGCCATTGGAATGGGTTACCGGTAGCAAGGCAATTGGTTCGGCATCTTCATATGATAAATACAGCTCGTTCTCCGGTAACTTGCTTTGACGGACACCTAAAATAACCAAGCACTTCTCACTACCCGACTGGACTGTATGGTCGACAATCCAGATCCAATCATCGGCCCACTCCTGTTCACGATGGAGCTTATAGTACCCGAGACGAAGCAACCACAGGCGACCGCTGTACCACGATGGAACGGGCTGCCCCAGCTCTAAAAAAGATAACATGGAGCCGATAACGCGACTTGCTCCTCTCAGACTCGTACAGCCGGATAATACAAATGAAATAAATAGGGTGATATGAGCAACTGAATATTTATGAAACGCAACTCTCTGATTGAATTTTGCCTCAATCGCGTTATCCGTCATCGTTTTTTTTTTGCCGATATTCTTGCAGCTCCTCTTCCAGCTTTTTCACCCTTTTATTTAGCTCAGCTTTTCTCTTCTCCAGATACCGGAGCTTGTTCTGGAGCATCTTGACCTTGTATTTTGCTTCCTGACATTTGGACTTCCAGCTATCTCGACTGTTTTCAAAGAATTTAGCCAGCTTCCTTATAGGACTCTTGTAGCCACTATCATCAGGCTTTCCTTTCCCATCAAGCATGGATTGCACCTCCTAAAAATGAAGTCTAACATTATATCCATACTTTATATGAGAAAAAAAGTTCCGCTTTTTCTTCTTTAATGCTTTACAAGCACTATAAAATTTGAGAATTTCTCGGAATATTTCCAGAATGAAAATTATGGGCCATTCAATAGTGAATTTTCATCACCCCAGTACTTACCCATAAATTTTACCAACCTTACGGCAAGCAATAATCGTCACAGCCATACGCAATAGCAACATTTAAGTATCGGTGTGTTTTTTCATAACGGACCAACATCTTACGAAAACGATTGATCCATGAATGACTCACTTCAACCATCCTGCGCCTATCTATCCAACCCGGATTGGGCTTTCTTGTGCTCATTTTTTTTATGTTCTATTTCGGCCTATGATACAGCTATACTGCAAAGTATGGCTAATTCCGAAAGTTGAGCAGCCAATTTACCATAATTCTGTGACACTATTTTTTCGCGATTTTTCGAATTCAGGCAATTTGATTTCAGCAGCCGATCTATCCAACTACTATGCATATGTTCATTTTCATTTAAAAAAATCATCATCCTTCGCGCAATTCCTATAAAATCTATTTTTGACAAGAGCGATCTAAAATGGAAACACGATATACTTCTGAATTTCTTGCTTTAAAAAAACCCATTCTGGTTACCGGTGCTAATCGATCTGGCACCACTTGGGTCGGCAACATTCTCGCTAGATCACCCCATATAAAGTACATTCCTGAAATTTTTAATCCAAGTAGTGGGCTTCTAAGAGGGCATCCTGCTACACGTTTCTGGTTCCATCATATCACTGAAGATCCAGAAGAACTGTATCGGCCAATGCTTAACAAAATTATAAAAGGGAAGTATCCTTTTATAAATATATTCAGGTTTATGGACGCCAAAAAACGTTTTTCATATAAAGGTGTCAGGTCTCGATTCAAACTTTTTCTTAATTCTTATATTAACCATGAAGGTAGATATAGATTTCTTATAAAAGACCCTATAGCTCTTTTTTCAACTGAATGGCTCTCTAAAGAATTTAATATTGATATACTCATAACTATAAGACATCCAGCTGCCTTTGTTTATAGTATTAAACGTGTCAATTGGCGATTTGATGTCGATAATTTTCTTAAGCAGCGCACCCTGATGGAGGACTATCTCTATCCATTCGAGTCTAAGCTTAGAAAAATAAAAGAGAAAAAAATGGACATCATCGAAGAAGCGAGCACTCTTTGGACTTGTTTTTATCATGTCGTAAACCTGTATCGAGAAAATCATCCTGAATGGATATTTAAAAAACACGAAGATCTATCATTAAATCCTATTGATGAATTTCAACAAATTTGTATGCGCCTAAATATTCCTTTCTCGATTAATTTACAAAAGGCGATAAAAGAATTCTGCTCATCTAATAATCCTACTGAAGCTCCTGAAAAAATAATTCATCAATTAAAAAGAAACAGCCGTGAAAATATATCAATATGGAAAAAACGGCTCTCTCAAAATGAAATTCATCGAATTAGAAATATAGTTGACAGGTATTCCGCAAACTTTTATTCACCAGCAGAATGGTGAAAAGGCCTCAAAAAATGTGTTTACTTGCAGTTCTTTTCATGCTGTCTATATGTGCTTTACCACTGCAACGATTTGTTCTTATAGAATATGGCGCTTCATTTAATTCAGCATATATTTTAATTCTGTGTTTTGATGTTTTAGCTGCCGTTTTGTTATTTCGGCAGTTAAAAAGAAGACCGCTATCTAGTTTCGCAAGCAATACAATAATTTTCTTATTCTTATTCAACCTATCTTGCTTGATCACATTATTGATAACAGGCGAATCTATCGGTGAGTATACTAAAAGCATGGCCCAGTTTAATACCTTCGTGTTTCCATTGTTGATGCTGCAATATTTAAATATTAGTTTGCAATCGTTAAATCGGGTGATGTTTTTTTTAACATTATTCATTTTGATTACAGTGACATACGAGATTTTCTGCTATATTTTTAATTTAACTGTACCTATTGTTCTTGGTGAGCATATTATCGGAATGTCATTATCTAAATTTTCAACAAGTTACCGCTTGTGTGGAACGTTTTATGAACCTTCAATACTCGCCCGAATTTGTTCTATTTTGTTTGCATATTATCTATATTCTGAGCGAAAAACAACTACCACCTATACCCTTATCTTTCTTTTATTACTTATTTTATTAGGCACTACATCACTAAGCGGATTATTATGCTTATTATTGGCTTTTTTATTATGGGCTTATGATAAAAAGCTTATCTCGTTCAATTCTTCTTTTCTAATATTTTTTGTAGCATTGAGTGTTGTATTTTCATATAGTTATGTACCAGATTATTTTTTGCAATATTTTAAGCGGATTTTTAAACTAGTCGACATTGCTAATGATTTAATTTCATTAAATTTTGCAGAAAATTATAGACAACGCTCAGAACACTTTAGAATTTTTTCAAACTTTCTATTTTTGTTAATGCAACCTCAAGATATGGTTTTTGGAATTAGTTTTTCTGGTGTTGATAACTTTGCCATAAATAGCCTACTTGGATCAAATAAAGTATGTTCGATTTTATCCTGGATCATAATATCTTCAGGTGTGGTGGGTTTAAGTGTTTTTTTATGGTTTATCTCGAGAATATACAGAAGTTGCAAAGGGTTATACAGACGAATACTAACTATTCACTTGTTGATGCTGATGAGTTCAGGATCTTTACTAAAGCCAATATTTTGGATAATAATATATTATTGTCTTGTTGCATCATGGGCAGAAGATATTCAGAAGGATGGTACCAGCAGGAAGTTATCATGTTTACGAACTTATAAGAATCAAGGTGTGCGAATCAAAAATGCAGAATCTAATTTGGTTTGATCCGGTAAATAATGACCCGCAGTTTATTAAGTTAATCCATCACATCTTAAAAAGACACATAGATTTTACCTTTGTGATCAACCCACGTTCAGGCTTTTTATTGAACGGAAAGATAATAAACTTTTTACCACCCAACTTGTCATCAAAAGCACGAAAAAAAGGCTACCTTGCACGATTATCACTCGCAGTTATTTATATCATTAGCTCAATTCGAGCATTATTTCTGATTTTCAGTTGGAGAAGTCCTGTAATATTTTCAACAGGCATGTGGGTTCCAATAATTGATACAATTATTCTTAAGTGCATGTTGATATTACGAATAAATTTTCATGTTCTTATCCATAGGCCCTTGAAACCCGGACAAAATATCAGTAAGACTCTAATGTTTTTTTACTCTTCGCATTACAAATATATAGTATTAAGCAAATTCACTAAAGATTATCTCTACAAAACTTTTTATATTCCGCTAAAAAATATCAGCATTCTTCCACACCCTAATTTCAATATAGAGTATGATTCAGTGATAATAGATGAGAGATTGCGCAGCAACCTGCTAGAATGGAAAAAAGATCGAAACCTCTTCCTATATATGTCAGGAATACACATGAGTCATGGGATATTAGATTTGGTAGAAATAATTGATCAGTCTAGAAAACGAAATTTGCCATACTGTTTCCTCCTTTGTGGTAATCCCAGAAATTTGGAACAATCCGCCATATCAAAACGGATTGAAGCCAAATTCTCGAACACAGAATTCGTGAAGTGTTCCATGGCGTTTTACTCTGAAATGGAGGCAAAAACATGGCTTTCTGTGGCAACTGCGGTTGTGTTACCGTATCAAGAAATAGCACAAAGTGGAGTTCAGGCTCTAGCGCTTGGCCAAGGAGTTCCTGTCATAGCTCGAAATGTTGGTGCTCTTCCAGAGCAAATATATGACGGTTTCAATGGCATTGTAGTGGAAGATAATTCCCCAGAAACTTGGTTTAATGCCTTCAGCCGATTGAGTGAAATGAAGGTCGACAAGAGCGCTATCAGGAAACACTCTGAGAGCATGTATGGCGTCGAGGCAACAATAAATTCTTTTCATGATCTTATGGAGATATAATTAGGTTGCGAATTATCTACACTCATCAATACTTCAATACTCCATCCATGTCCGGCGGTACCCGCTCCTACGAAATAGCCCGGCGACTTGTGACAGCCGGTCATAAAGTTCACATGATCACCAGCGATCGCCGCAGCAAAAATTCAGGAGATTGGTATCATACAGCAGAAGAAGGAATTCATGTTCATTGGTTGCCTGTGCCGTACGGCAACGCCATGCCCTATCATAAGCGTATAAAAGCATTTCTTAACTATGCAGCCAAAGCTGGTCCCTATGCCAGCCGCTTTAAAGCCGATGTCATTTTTGCCACTAGCACACCTTTGACAATAGCACTTCCCGCTATTTACGCCTCCAAAAGATTAAAAATCCCGATGGTTTTTGAAGTGCGTGATCTTTGGCCGGAATTGCCAATCGCCGTTGGAGCGCTCAAAGGGCCCCTTATACCGCCTGCCCGCTGGTTAGAACGATTCGCTTACAAAAATTCATCAGAAATCGTTGCGTTATCGCCTGGAATGAAAGAGGGTGTTGTTCGCGCCGGATACCCATCTGAGCATGTTCATGTTATCCCTAACAGCTGCGATGTCGACCTATTTCAGGTGCCTTCCGAGGTGGGTGCTGCATTCCGCAAGCGTTTTCCCTGGTTGGACAACCGTCCTTTAGTAATATACGCAGGTACATTTGGTCGGATAAATGGCGTTGGATATCTTGCCCGATTGGCTGCTGAAACGAGGAAGTTGGCACCTGAGGTGTGTTTTCTTGCCGTTGGAGATGGGTATGAATTCGATATGGTGACCAGGCTTTCGCGCGAACTTGGTGTACTTAACCAGAATTTTTTCGTGATGCCACAGCTGCCAAAATCCGAAATGCCGGCCCTATTTTCTGCTGCCACGATTTCTACATCCACCGTTATCGATCTCCCTCAAATGTGGGCCAACTCGGCCAATAAATTTTTTGACTCACTTGCATCAGGCCGACCAGTGGCAATAAACTATGCGGGCTGGCAAGCCGATTTAATAAAAGAAACCGGGGCCGGGTTGGTCTTACCCCCAAAGGATTTACCCGGAGCAGCTCGATTATTGATAAGTGCGCTGAATAATAAGAATTGGCTAAAAAAAGCAGGAAAAGCAGCCTTGGCCCTTGCACGTGATCGTTTTGATCGAGATCTATTGGCCAAGCAACTTGAAGCCGTTTTGCTTAAAGCTGTTCATAAATGAAAATGAAACGATGTTTTGATCTTCTACTGGCAGTTTCCGCCTTCATCGTTTTATCCCCCCTCCTCATCGCCGTCGCCGCCGCAATATACCTCACCATGGGCCGTCCCGTCTTTTTCCGCCAGACCCGCCCCGGGCTTAACGGCAAGCCCTTCCAACTCATCAAATTCTGCACCATGACCAACGGCTGTGATGCCGACGGATGCCTGTTGCCGGACTGCGAGCGCCTGACCCGGCTGGGCCGGTGGCTGCGCAGCACCAGCCTGGACGAGTTGCCGGAGCTGTTCAATATCATCAAAGGGGATATGAGCATCGTGGGGCCGCGGCCCCTGCTGATGCAGTATCTGGACCGCTACACCCCGGAGCAGGCACGGCGCCACGAGGTCAAGCCGGGGTTGACGGGATGGGCGCAGATCCATGGACGCAACGACATCTCCTGGGAAGACAAGTTCAACATGGATGTCTGGTATGTGGACCATCAATCCCTGTGGCTGGACATCAACATCATCCTGATGACCGTGGGCAAGGTGTTGAAGCGGGAAGGGATCAGCCAGGCAGGGGAAGCCACGGCGGCGGAGTTTATGGGTCACGCCGGGACGCAACGCCGCTGAAAAAAGCCAAAAAACAATCTTGTTTCGTTTTTGCGTGAGGATATTTCATGAAACACATCGCCATTTATGGTTCCGGCGGTTTTGGCCGGGAGGTGGCCTGGCTGGCAGAGTCCTGCCCGGCGTTCAGGATCGAATGCTTTATTGACGACGATCCCCTGCTGGACAGCAAGATCGTCAACGACATCCCGGTCATGTCGTTCGAGGCCTTCTGCCGGCATACCTGGGACAATGCAGGGAAGCCTGCGATCGTCAGTGCCGTCGGCGCCCCCAAGGTCCGCCAACAGGTAATGGAAAAAGTCCGCCGGGCCGGGTTTGCCTTTGATACCCTGATTCACCCCCGAACCGAGATGTCCCGGTGGGGAATGACCGGAGATCGACGATGATGCGGTCAACTTCTATTTCTTCACGGGCCAGTATTCCCAATCCCAAACTACAGCGAACCTTCGGCAACCAACGGCATAGGCGGTTTTGTGCTTTACCAGGCCTTTTATGCGTGCATTTTGGTTTGAGCTTTCCAGGCGCCTTCGTTGCCCACCGATCCCGCCGGCAACCTTCTATTGCTTCAAAATAATTGATCGGTATGCTCGTCATCATATCAACCGGTATATGTCCTGTTGATGGCGTTTATGACCTAAACGATGGCTGGAACTGAAGTTGACCCCGAATCAGAAAAGATGAGATGACGTCCGAAAAAGTCTATAAATACATGACGCTGACCTGTGAGAGCATACCTCGTGTCGCAAACATTGTTCGTACCGCAGAATGTTGGTTTTCAAAATTTCATCACCAGAATGACCCGATGGAAGGCGTTTTTTTTTATTACCCAGCCTTCGAGAAGCTGGCCGAACAAATAACCAATCATAAAAATCTTTATACAATCTGCTCTTTTGGAAATTCAGAAAACAATCCAATCTTATGGGCCTATTATACAGGTGGTTTTCGTGGCGTATCCATCGGCATTTCAATCGATCAAAGTTGGGAAAAGATGACGAAAAAAAATAGCAGAACGGGAGGAAAAAAATTATGGTGTAAAGTTGTCTACAAAAAACAAGCTGAATTTGAAAGCGCTTTTTCCGAGGTTGAAGCCCCTGAATCGATTGCGAAAAAACTTATATCGCAAAAACTGGACTTCTGGAAACCCGAAAGTGAAATCCGCCTGATATACCAGAACGCTGAGCCGGGTTTGGTTGAAGTAGGTAAAATTATCTCCCTGACTTTCGGGTGCAATATACCCCTTAAGAAAATAGAGTGTCTGATAAATCAGTTGAAGGAAGCCGATATAGATGCCGTTGCCTTTAACATTGCATCGCCAAACTCTGAAAAAAGCGGCGATCCTGTCAGTATTGAGAAAATAGAAGGTTTTGAAGAACTCAAGACAAAATTTGAAGAATACCATGAATGGCGCAGCCGTTTCACCTGGTGAGCGTGCGGCAGTGTTTGATTGGAATTTAACACCCTGGAATTTTTAATATTAGATTTGTATAGACACTGATGATCACAGATTCATCCGCGTCCTTTCAGGTGCATTTCCGACAAATAAATTGAAACTGATTGTATCATTATAACACGGATCATCTGGGGTGGCATTTCATGACCAACGGCTGCGATGCCGACGGATGCCTGCTGCCGGACTGCGATCGCCTGACCCGGCTGGGCCGGTGGCTGCGCAGCACCAGCCTGGACGAGTTGCCGGAGCTGTTCAATATCATCAAAGGGGATATGAGCATCGTGGGGCCGCGGCCCCTGCTGATGCAGTATCTGGACCGCTACACCCCGGAGCAGGCACGGCGCCACGAGGTCAAGCCGGGGTTGACGGGATGGGCGCAGATCCATGGACGCAACGACATCTCCTGGGAAGACAAGTTCAACATGGATGTCTGGTATGTGGACCATCAATCCCTGTGGCTGGACATCAACATCATCCTGACGACCGTGGGCAAGGTGTTGAAGCGGGAAGGCATCAGCCGGGCGGGGGAAGCCACGGCAGCGGAGTTCATGGGCCACGCCGGGACGTAACGCCTCTGAAAAAAACAAAAAACAATCTTGTTTCGTTTTTGCGTGAGGATATTTCATGAAACACATCGCCATTTATGGTTCCGGCGGTTTTGGCCGAGAGGTGGCTTGGCTGGCGGAGTCCTGCCCGGCGTTGAGGATCGAATGCTTTATTGACGACGATCCCCTGCTGGACGGGAAGATCGTCAACGACATCCCGGTCATGTCGTTTGAGGCCTTCTGCCGGCATACCCGGGACAATGCAGGGAAGCCTGCGATCGTCAGCGCCATTGGGGCCCCCATGGTCCGCCAACAGGTCATGGAAAAAGTCCGCCGGGCCGGGTTTGCCTTTGAAACCCTGATTCATCCCCGAACGGAGATGTCCCGGTGGGTGGAGATCGGAGAGGGCACGGTGATCTGCGCCGGGTGTATCCTGACCACCAATATCCGGCTGGGGGAGCACGTCCAGATCAATCTGGACTGCACCATCGGCCACGACGTGGTGATGGCGGATTATGCCACCCTGGCGCCGGGGGTGCACGTGTCCGGTTTTGTCCACCTGGGAAAACGGGTCTATGTGGGCACAGGCGCGGTGTTTCTGAACGGCACCCGGGACAACCCTCTGATTGTGGGCGATGACGCCGTGATCGGCGCGGGGGCCTGCGTAACCAGGGATGTTCCGCCCAATGAAACATGGGGGGGGGTGCCGGCAAGGGAACTTCGGAGAAGCAAATAGCCCCCCAGGCTTCTCAAATTCCCGCACCGTTGAACAGAGAGGATGATCAGCGTGATCCGCGCAATCTGGGAACTGCTGCTGCCGATCGTTTCGCAGACTGGCAATACCCGGTGATCGAGGACGGCAAGCCCACGAAATACAACTGGGTGGTTCAACACAAGGACAACCTGCGCCTGGGATACAAGACCGACATCGGCGCCTTCACCTACATCAACGCCAAATACGGCGTCACCATCGAGGACCATGTCCAGATCGGATCCCACTGCGCCGTCTATTCCGTATCCACCATCGACAACAAGACCGGCCCCGTGGTGCTCAAACGAAACTGCAGGATAGGCACCCACAGTACGATCATGCCGGGGGTCACGGTGGGCGAAAACGCGGTGGTGGGGGGGCATAGTTTTGTGAACCGGAACGTGGGGGAGGGGGCGGTGGTGGTTGGGGTGCCGGCGAAGGGGCGATGGTGAATTTTGAATTATGAATTATGAATGTTGAATGAAAGGAATGGGCCGTCCATTCATAATTCAAAATTCATAATTCAAAATTATTTTTATTCCTATGAGAAAAAACATCATCCAGGACAAGACTTATCAGTTCGCTCTCGATGTGGTTCAGCTTTATATCCAGATTCGGGCTCGGAAGGAGTTTGTTTTGTCCAGGCAGTTGCTTCGGTCGGGTACCAGTATCGGGGCGAATGTCGAGGAAGCTGTTGCCGCTCAATCCAAAAAGGATTTTATCTCCAAAATGTCGATCGCTTCCAAGGAAGCCAGAGAAACACACTACTGGCTCCGCCTGTTCCGCGACAGCCAACTCTGCCCCAACCTCCCCCTGTCGGGGTTGATAGCGGATTCTCAGGAAATCATAAAAATTCTCACCTCGATCGTCAAAACAGCGCAAAAAAACAATGGTGAATTTTGAATTATGAATTTTGAATGGGTGTCTCCATTCCTTTCATTCAACATTCATAATTCAAAATTTATCCAATAGTTATGAATTATAAATGAACGTCCCCATTCCTTTCATTCATAATTCAACATTCATAATTCATCATTATTCTCATTAGGATCTCAACAATGCCCAAAACAAATCCCCCCTCCCCCCGCATCTTCCTCTCCCCCCCCCACCTCGGCACCGAGGAGTTCAACTTCGTGCGCGAGGCGTTTGCGTCCAACTACATCGCGCCCCTGGGGCCTCAGGTGGACGCGTTTGAGCGGGCCTTTTCCGAATACACCGGCATCCCCCACTGCGTGGCCCTTTCCAGCGGCACGGCGGCCATGCACCTGGCCCTGCGCCATCTGGGGATCGGGCCCGGGGACGAGGTGTTCGCTTCCACCCTCACCTTTATCGGCAGCGTAACGCCCATCGTGTTCGAGGGGGCGGTGCCGGTGTTCATCGACGCGGACCGCACGTCGTGGAACATGGACCCGGATCTGCTGGCATCGGCCCTGGCAGAACGCGACCGCAAGGGAAAGCTGCCCAAAGCGGTGGTGCCCACGGACCTCTACGGCCAGTGTTCGGATTACGCGCGAATCTATGCGGTGTGCGAGCGCTACGGTGTGCCGGTGGTGGTAGATGCGGCAGAAGCCATGGGAGCGAAATATAAAAACAATTATGAATTAGGAATGTTGAATTATGAATTAAACCATTCAACATTCAAAATTCAAAATTCAACATTCAAAATCCCCCGCCACGCGGGGACCGGTGCTTGGGCATCGGTTTTTTCCTTCAACGGAAACAAGATCATGACGACATCAGGCGGGGGGATGCTGGCGTCCGAGGACAAGGACCTGATCGCGCATGCCCGGTTTCTGTCCCAGCAGGCCCGGGAGCCGTTTCCGCATTACGAGCACACCGAGATCGGGTACAACTACCGGATGAGCAACATCGTGGCGGGCATCGGCCGGGGGCAGCTCATGGTGCTGGACGAGCGGGTGCGGCGCAAGCGGGAGATCTTTGCGTATTATGCCGAGGCGTTGAAGGATGTGCCGGGGATCGCGTTCATGCCCGAGGCGGCCTACAACCAGTGCAACCGGTGGCTCACGGTGATCCTGATCACGCCGGAAGTCTTCGGGGCGGACCGGGAGGCGGTGCGGCTGGCCCTGGAGGCGGAGAACATCGAGTCCCGGCCGGTGTGGAAACCGATGCACCTGCAGCCGGTGTTCAACGTGCCGGGCCTTGGCGCCGGGGCGTCGGGGAACGGAGGGAAAAGGCGCTATCCGGCCCGGGTGGTGGGCGGCGGGGTTGCCGAGGACCTGTTCGAGAGAGGATTGTGCCTGCCGTCGGGAACGGCGATGACGGCGGGGGAGTTGGAGCGGGTGGTGGGAGTGATTCGGGGAGTGGGGGGGGAATTATGAATTATGAATTGTGAATTGTGAATGGGGGGGTGGGGGGTAAGCCTGCAGCCATTCAACGTTCATCATTCAACATTCAAAATTCAACATTCAAAATTCAACATTCAAAATTCAACATTCATCTTTATTGAAGGCTTGCTTTTTGGGTTTCTTGGTGATACGTGCAAAAGTACTAAAGGAGATACAATATGGGCAAGCTATCAAATATCATTCCGGTGAGCGATTTAAGACAAGATGCTGCGAAGCTATTGAAACAATTGCGAAACAGCAAAGAGCCTTTGATAATCACGCAAAGAGGTCGGGCAACGGCGGTAATAATCGGTGTTGATGCCTATGAGAAATCTGAACGCGAGAAAGAGCTGTTGCGCCTTTTGGCTAAGGGAGATAGGGAAATCGAAACGGGTCAAGGGTATGATCTGGATACAGTTCTTGCTGAAGCTGACGCCGTTTTGGACAGGGAGCCTTCGTGAAGGTCAAATTTACACCTTCTGCCAAAACTCAATTCCTTTCCGCGCTATCATACATTCGAAAGGACAAACCTTCAGCGGCTATTGATTTTCGTAAACCGGCTGAAAAAATCCTAAGAAGGCTTGAGGACTTTCCTGAATCCGGAAGAATTATACCTGAATTTCAAGAACTCCCCTACCGAGAAGTGGTCATATCACCTTACCGGTTTTTTTATAAAATCAAAGCCGATGTCGTTTGCTAAGATCCGAATAGTGTAACGCCTACATACCAATTTCATGACGGAATACTGTAACGCTTTTCATACCCCGCCCCAAAATACCCCGCCCATAATATTTATCGACTTACCCCGCTACCCCGCCGCCACATACCCCGCCGTTTTCAAAAGATGTTTTCAATCCATGAAATTCGGATTGTAATTTCATGCCCAAATATTCGTCCATGGAGAAATTACAATGCCGAACAGTCGCCCCCGAAAGCGCCCCTGCAGTATTTGCCGCAAATGGTTTTTGCCGGATGTGCGCCAAAAAGGCCGGCAGGTGACCTGCAGCCCTGAGTGCCGAAAGGAAAGGCATCGCAGAAAATGCGCGGAATGGAATCGTAGACATTGTGCCAACAGCAAAAGCGATTATTTGAGTAAGAAGCTTGAACAAACTGCCAGTCCTCCAGAGCCTGATCAGGGTGGATATTTGTCCGGCAGCCGAATCAACCTTCAGCTTCCCCGTGATATTTTACAAGATGAACTCGGCGAAAGAAATCTGATCATTATCGATTATTTGATCGAGCAGATTCTGGCACGAGTGCGCCTCGATTCAGGTTTGCCGCCCGCCAAAAACGGTTGTCGAACGTTCGATCGACGCGGCGATCCTGAAAGTGTTCCGGAGGTGTTTTTAAGACGCATAAGGAATATAACAGCCTGTAATAAACCTAAATAGCGACAAAGTAATCCATTCGGATTTTCAAGACGCATTAGGCACATAACCCACTGTAGATAATAATGATACTGACAAAATAATCGAATCCGGTATTTAAGACGCAATCGACTTGGAGCGGGTCGTTGGCCTATCGTTGGACCGTCGGAAAAAGAGCCCGGCAAACGGAATTTTTTTCAACGTACAGGATGGAGGTGAATGATGAGGCGACGATTTTCAGCCCGGGAGTTGTTTGAATTACGAAACGGCATCCCCGTAGACGATCTGATTCAAGACCACCTGCGGATGGCGGCTAAAAGGCGGGAGGGCCAGCTTCGGTTTCTCTGCCCTGTTTGCAACGAATTCAATACGGCAACCCGGCAGGCAACCAATCTGGCGAGGTGTTTCCGGTGCGAGCGGAACTTCAATACCATCGACCTGGTGATGATCGTCAATGGAAGCGATTTTGTCGAGAGCGTTCGTTATCTGAAGCGACTGCTGAAAGAGATCCCGCGCCATGAGGATAGAAGCGGCGCATTGAAGCAGATGCTGCAGCAGATCGGCACCCCTTGAGTATGCAAAAGGAGAAGATGACAGCCGATCGGTTGAGTGAACTGGAGGCCATTATTGATCGTAACCGGCGCAGTTTCTATGTCATCGGCAAAGCGCTGTACGAGATTCGAGAAAACCGCCTGTACCGGCTTCTTGGTTTCAAGACCTTTGAGGCATATGTCAAGGATCGCTGGTCCATGGGAAAATCCCACGCCCACCGTTTCATCGAGGCCTATCGTGTCATTGAGAATCTTTCCCCAATCGGGGACATTTTGCCCGAAAACGAATCCCAGGTCCGGCCGTTGGTACCGCTGACACCGCTTGAACAGCGCAACATCTGGCGCCAATTTTTAGCATCCGGAATGGCGCTCACGGCCAAAAATATCTGCAGGCTCGTTTCCGATGCCGGCAGAACCGCAGATCCCGCCAACCGGACGTCCATTATCAGCGATGATTACCGCCAGGCGGTCATGGCGATGCTGGAGCAGGTCAGGCTGGCGCAAAATGACCAGTGGCAAAGCACCTCGAGGCAGGCCGCTTTACTCTGGAACCGGGTGATCCGGGACAAGATTCTATACAAAATATCCAAAAGCGAGAAGCCGTAATATGGATCGGTTACCCCTGGATGATCAGTTTTTAATCCTGCTGCACAAAAAGATCATGAACAAACGCGGGTCCGCCAGACGCCGGGCCAAAAAATACTACATGGACCAATACCGGAAGACCGGCATCATCCCCGAACCGCTTTTACTGGCAGGCAAGGGGATTATGGAGGGGCGCAGATGCAGCGGGCGAAGACGTTCCATCGATGAGCGGATGAAACACCGGTTTATCGAAATGGTCAAAGCCTCGAGCGACCCTTCAAGCCAGGGGTTTATTTTTATCACCCAAAAGGCCCGAACGATCAAAAATTACCATCGGTGGCTTGAAGAGGAATTTGGCCGGCCCATCTCGCTTTCGGCACTGAGGCGGCTGGTCAAGGCAGAAGGCCTCCAGCGGTATCTGGATCAACCGGATTTTGGTGAAGAAAAACCGCCAAAACACTGCTTCAAATCTGAATCCGTATTCGATCTGATACAGGTTGACGGAAGTGCTTTTCGATATCTCAAGGTACGGGATCAGAACGGCATGTGGCGAAAACCCCAGGTGATCGAATTTTACGATACCCGGTCACGCTACCTGTTTGTTTTGGATATCTATTTTTCCGAAACAAGCCTGAATGCGGTCGATCTATTTGAGCAATTTCTGTTGAGCACCCCGTTTCCCCGAAAGAAAATCCGTCTCCGCCCGGACAATGCCGGTGGATTTTTAAATTTGAAGCGCGTGATCACTGCACTGAATACAGAATACTCTCAGCCTGACGGTTTCTATCTGGAACCGGATTTTGCAAGAGCCCGGACGCCCCGGGACAAGGCCCATCTGGAATCCTCCCATCGCAGTCTGCATCATTTCGAAATCCGGATCATCAAAGCCTTTGCGGACCGCATTGTAAAAACCGAGCCGGGGTATCTCTTCACCAACAGGAAAAAAGAGAAAATCACGGTGACCTTTCTGGATATCGGCCTTCATGAACTCCGCCAAAAACGCATCATCGAGGCCTACCGGGAAGAGCACAACACGACGCGGCACTATTTTGCCCATGACGGAAAGACGGCATCCTGGGTCCCGGCCCAAAACATGGCGTCATTTTTGGACAAGGCCTCCACGTTTTCCTTTGATCCGTCGCACGTCAAGGCGATCATGAAATACGGGTTCAAGAAGATCAAGGTCACCGTATCGAAAAAAGGGACCATCACGTTAAACAATCAGAAATACTACGTGGCCGTGGGCGCCGAACATTTTAGCCGCCACAAGGGCACACCGGTCTATGTCTCGGACCTGAAAGACAAACTTTTCATCTTTGAATACAAATCCGACGGCATGCTGATCGGCGAAGCCCTTCGGCAGAAGCCCTATGAAAAACCGCCGAAGTCATCGGAATTGACATTTGAAGCCAACGAGGTCGAGCAGATAGCCGCCTTTCTGGAGCAGCAGAACATGGTGGTGGAAAGAGCCGCACTGATCGAAAAACACCGCAAGGGACTGACGCTTGCCGTAGCTGAAGAGATTTTTAACCATAACAAAACCCGGTATGACGGCTATGCCGGAAAGCTGATGCAATCCCCGAAAAAAATCGGAACGGCCCTGTTCAACGCTTTTATGCTGGACTGTGAACGCCATCAGCGAAGGAATCATGTGGCGCCGTACGCCTCTTTATGGGACAGACAACATGAAACGAAAAGAGACGTTCATCAATGACAAACGCCGCGTTTCCTATCTGGCGGCGATCTACAATCGAATCTACCGCGGACAGAGCGTGCTCATCGAAGGCGATTATGGCGTCGGCAAGAGTCGATTTTTAAACCTGATCCAGCCTCAGAAACTCCGGGGGGTCCGGGCGGAGACGCTTTTCAATATCCACGAACTGCCGGCATCCATCCTTCAGGAATTGAATTATGACGTGAAAGCCACCTACCGGAGGACACCGCGTCATTTGAAACAGATCTGCAGCCTGTCCGGATTTTTTATTGTCATGGACGAGAGCAATGATCTGGATCGCCGGGCATGGCCCTATCTGAAACGCATTATCGATGCCGGGGTTCCCATCGTATTTGCCGGACTGCCCAAGGTCAGAACATATCTGTCGAGCGAACATCCGGATATCCTGAGCCGACTTAAAACGCTCGTTCTCTACCCGATCGTCGTGGAAGATTTTATTCTGGAGTACAAAGATTTTGAACCCGAAGCGATCGAGCAAATCTATGTCCATACCCGCGGGGACATGCGCAAATTCAAGGAGGTCTGCACCGATTGCCGGGACAAGGCAAAAGAACTGAATCACAGCCTTATCGACCTCAACCTTGCGCTTGAGTTCCTATCCGACCTGCCCCTCATTTAACATCCCAAAGACCCGGCGGGAGTCGTATCAGGACTCCCGTCATCACCATCCTATCGGCACCTCTTCCTGAATCACCTTTGCGTCCAGTGGGCGCCTGTCATTTGTGAAACGTGATTCGCTATGCGGCTGCTGTTTCTGTAATTCTTTGAGGATATAGGGGAAAAAACAATAGCGTTACACTATTTTGTCAAGCGGGAGAAAATCCTTTTTCCTTCTATTTTGATGATTTTAAATTAGATTCTTACTGAAAAAGGTTGGGTGGGGTGTTTGTAAAGCGTTACAGTATTCGAATCTTATCAGTCGTTTGGATTGTTGCGGTGTGGCATGACGCACAGCTTCCAAAAAGATAATTATGAATTAGGAATTATAAATTATGAATTAAACCATTCAAAATTCAACATTCAAATCGGTGCAACCGGTGGCTCACGGTGATCCTGATCACGCCGGAGGTGTTCGGGGCGGATCGGGGCGCCGGGGAACAGGGGGGAAAGGCGGTATCCGGCCCGGGTGGTGGGGGAATTGTGAATTGTGAATTATGAATTATGAATTGTGAATGGGGGGTGGTGGGGGGAAAGCCTGCATCCATTCAACATTCATCATTCATAATTCATCATTAAAAAAGGGGCTTTCGCCCCTTTTTTTTTGGGGGTCGGGCCAAGCCAAACCGTTGTTATCCCAGGAATAACGCATGAAAACAGGCCGGGATATCGCCTTAAACGGTCATTTTTGGGGGCAAAATGGTGGGTTTAAGGAGCGGTGACGCGGCAATGCCGGGAACATCCGCACCCATTCACGATTTCTCACTAAACCCTTCAATTTCACCCTTGAAAATGCCGGTTTAAGGGCCAAATACGGCGATTTTTGACCATTTTTTCTTTAAATATCAGGCAGGTTGCTTGGCCCGACCTCGTGAACAAAGCTGCTTTTCCCTTAAGCGGCGTAAAGCACTTCGCCGTCTCGGGCGAAATCGGCTATGAAGGTGTCTCCTTGATCCCACTCATCAGGTGTCAGGGCCGTCGCTTCGAGCGGCGCAAATATTTCGTAAACGGCATCGGTCAGGATATCGATTCGCTCCCAATAGCCTTTGCCGGCAAAATCCTCGGATATGACAACAATATCGATATCGCTGCCCGCCTGTTGAGCGCCGGCGGCGTAGGATCCGTAAAGGATAATCCTTGAAGCCCGGATGCCGCGCGCTTCGATAGCCTTACGAAATCGATCGACCAGTTCTACAGCTGCTTTTTTATCCATCCAATGACCTCCTCCCCTTTGGAAAGAATATCTTTGACAACGGGCTCGCTATATATTTTCTGAAGCTTTGCCAGATTTTCGGGGTAACGGGTCGGGATGCTCGACGTGCTCAATTTCACAATGAACTTGCCGGGCGCTGCCGGAGGTTTGATGCCGATTTCATTAAGAAGATAGATCAGGTTATGCGATTTCGGTGGAATTTTCCGGAAATTCTCGTAGTAAAGTCCCTTTAACGCTTTCTCGACAGCGAGGTGGCACATAAAGACGGCATATATATGCCGACCGCCTTTATGCATGTAATAAGCGGTATCCAGATCATAATCCGCCTGCCGCAGCCATTCTTCGGTTCGCTTTTCCATTATGGATATCATATCAAATCACTGCGAAAGAATTCAACCTGAAAAGCTGCCATTCAATGCGTTCCAATTGGGGTCGGGCCAAGCCAACTCATTGTTATCCTGGGAATAACGCCTCAAAACAGACCGGGATATCGCCGTAAACGGTCATTTTTGGGGGCAAAATGGTGGGTTTAAGGAGCGGTGACGTGGCAATGCCGGGAACATCCGCACCCATTCACGATTTCTCACTGAACCCTTCAATTTCACCCCTGAAAATGGCGGTTTAAGGGTCAAATGTGGCGATTTTTAGCCATTTTTCCTTTAAATATCAGGCAGGTTGGTTGGCCCGACCCCCGGCCCCGCAAAAATGGCCATGGCGGTAAAGCTGTTCGAGATGAAACGACTTTCATCCGGAATGGCTGCGGAATTGGTCGGAATGAGCAGGGTTGCCTTTTTGCTCAACCTTCACCGTTTCAATGTGCCCATGGTCGACCTTGAAGAGGATGAACTCCTGATGGATGTGAAAAATGCCTGATCCGGGCGCGGACGAGATCTCCCGTCTCGAGCCCATCTTGCGCGAAGGGTAGTGAGCGGCGTGAGGTTGTTTTTGCTTCGGAAGACTTGTATAAAGGTTTCTCACGCAAAGGCGCAAAGGACGCAAAAAGGATTATATCTTGCGATCCATTTCATGCTCATTTCAAGCAAAGCCCAATGTAAATGCATAAAAAAGAGTTGATAGAATACTGGCTTCAATCCTCCGACAGAGATTTCCAGACGATGATGCATTTGCTTGAAAAAGGTGACTTTACCCAAAAATGGACGGATATCATTAAGGATTTCAGAAAATGGCTAAAGGAAAAACTCCTGAAACAGCTATAAAATACATTAACTTTTTGCGGAAACAAGAACCTGGAATCATAAAAGCCTACCTTTTCGGTTCCTATGCCAAAGGTAATGCCGATATCAACAGTGATATGGATATCGCCATTATTTTTGAGGATTTCCCGGATTCTTTCGATATGCCGGTCCAATTGATGAAACTGAGAAGGAAATTCGATACCCGAATTGAACCCCACCCCTTCAGAAGGAAGGACTTCAATATTTCAAATCCCATGGCAAATGAAATACTGAAAACCGGGATTGAGATTGAGGGGTCTGACCTGGACAACCCATAAATATTCTCACACAAAGGCGCAAAGAAGGCAACGAGAAGATAATGATATGGCAATTGGGGTCGGGCCAAGCCAACCCATTGTTATTCTGAAAATAATGCCTCAAAACAGGCCGAAATATCGCCTTAAACGGTCATTTTTGGGGGCAAAATGGCGGGTCTAACGAATAGTGAAGTGTCAATGCCGGGAGCATCCGCACCCATTCATGATTTCTCATCAAGCCCTTCAATTTCCCCCTTTAAAAATGGCGGTAATCACGTTTGACGTTATTAACGACATGCGTTAATATTTAAAATGATTGTATCGTTCAAATGTCCGTATACAGAAGCTTTGGCTGAAGGCCGCAGAGAGAAGCGCTTTGTGAACATCGAACGGATTGCGATGCGAGAGCTTCGGCAACTTCAGATCGCAGCACGCCTTGACGATCTTAAGGTGCCTCCCGGCAATCGTCTGGAAGCCTTGAAAGGCGATCGTACCGGGCAGCACAGTATTCGGATCAACAGTCAATTTCGCATCTGTTTTCGCTGGACTGCGGCCGGGGCGGCGGATGTCGAAATTGTGGATTACCATTAGGAGTTTCGCCATGCGTGAACTTTTTCCCGTAACACCGGGAGAGCTGCTGCTCGAGGAGTTCCTGAAACCGATGGGCATTTCCCGGTATCGTCTGGCCCGCGAGATCGGTGTTCCACCGCAGCGGATCAGTGCAATTGTCGCGGGCAAGCGACGAATTACCGCGGATACCGATCTGCGCCTTTGCCGGTTTTTGGGTTTATCTAACGGATATTGGCTGCGCGCACAGGCTGCGTTTGATATCGAGGTTGCGCAGGACGCGCTTTCCGAAACCCTGAAAGCCATCCGTCCCTGGAAAGCCACGATGGGGTCGGGCCAAGCCAAGTCCTTGTTATCCCGGAAATAATGCCTCAAAACAGGCCGAAATATCGGCTTAAACGGCCATTTTTGGGTGCAAAATGGCGGGTCTAACGAATAGTGAAGTGTCAATGCCGGGAGCATCCGCACCCATTCATGATTTCTCACCAAGCCCTTCAATTTCACCCCTGAAAATGGCGGTTTAAGGGCCAAATACGGCGATTTTTGACCATTTTTCCTTTAAATATCGAGCAGGTTGCCTGGCCCGACCCCCATGACCCCATCAGGAATGTTGTGCGGCATATTCATCCAGAAGCCTTCGAATCATCTTCTGGTATTGGGTATGGTGCTTTTTCGCTTCGCTTTTAAAAAAATCGATGCTGGTTTTGCTCAATGAAATCGTTATCTTTACGGTTTCCTCCTTGAGTGCCAGCTCGCTGGGCGGCGGCAGAAAATCTTTCACGATTTTCACCTTTCCCATCGGTTCATCCGTGTATTTTATTTTCTCTTTCATAAATCTGCTTTCCCTTTCGCCAATATCCGGCGCCGATGATTTTGATTTTGTCCTGTCGATACGTGAACCGAACGGTCATGATGCCGTCCGCGATCCTGCCCAGGCAATAATATCGCTTCTCATCACGGCTATGCTCAAGATCCTCCAGAATCACACGATGCTCATCTAAAAAGGCAAGCTGCGCGAGCGCAAAGGATACACCATGCTTTTTTTGGTTGCTTTTATCCTTTTCGCTGTCCCATTCAAAATCAGATTGCCGCTTCATCATTTAAAAATATATTTACACCGCCATATTGTCAATATATAAATATGGCTTTTTATATGGCTTATCTAAGCAATCGGTGCAATTGGGGTC